>NZ_KV789854.1:36134-193638 GCF_001807705.1 Klebsiella sp. HMSC25G12
CGAGCCGATCGGCTCGCCGCCGGGAGTGTCATACTCCGCGGTATAGGTGTGCCAGTAGAGGCCGCTCTGGATAAGCTCCGGCGCGTCCTCAAAGTCCTGGCGCAGATCGTCTTTGGCGACGTCGAGGATCTCCGTTTTGACGTTCTGCCGATAGTCGGTGTTGTCCACCAGCTGTTTGAGGCCGCGCCACAGGGATTCGACCTGCTGAAATTCCTGATGGTGCATCACCGCGTCCAGCTGACGGCTTATCTGGAAATCCAGCTCGGCGATATGGTGGTCGATCAGCGTTTTGTCGAGCTTTTCCACCCGCTGGCCGGACTGACGGATGCGTTCCATAAACACCTGCATCGCCGCGGTGAGACGTTCCGCCGCCGGCGCCTCGGAGAGCGCGGCATCGTCCAGAAAGTCGTTGATATCCCCGAGGCGAGACGCCGGGGTGAGATTAATTTTTTCAAACAGCGAGGCGTAAACGCCCTCGCCCGCGCTGTTTTCCTGCAGCGTGGTTTGCCCCTGAACAGGGGCGTTTTCTGTGGTAACAGACATTAGCATTTTCCCGGTTAATCCATTAACAGACTTGCCCCGCACTTATTTCGGGGCAAGCGCACTCATTTCGTCGCGTAATTCCTGGGACAGCGCCGGATCTTTCAGGATTGCCTCAAGCTCTTTTCTGAAAGTGGCGTTATCGAGCAGATTGGATTTGAGATCGCGTAATAAATTACGCATCGCCAGCATGGCACGGAGTTGCGGAATTTGCCGGGCAACCTGCTCCGGTTCAAAATCTTTGATGTCGGTAAAACGCAGTCTGACGTTCTCCTCTTCGCCATTGCCGGCCAGCGTATTCGGCACCGAGAGGTTAACTTCCGGGCTAAATTCCGAAAGTACGCTGTTAAAATTATTTTTATTGACGTTGATTTTTTCTCTTTCCGATAAAGGCCGGTTTTCCTTACCATGACTAAAATCGCCAATGGTAAGCAGCTTCAGCGGCAGTTCGACCTTCTTCTGCGCGCCGCCGGTATGAAGAGATAATTTGAGATTAATGCGCGCCCTGGGGACTTCATTCTGGAACGTATCAGCCATAGCAGTTCCTTTCCTTAAGGAATAATTATTGAAGAGTTGACGATAAAAACCGGATGATAATAGAGCAAAAACAGATTATCGATCAACTTAACAAGAATATTTCTTTAATGCATTCACAAGGCAAACAAAATTATTTTATTAGTAACGACAATGAATGATTTACAGCCAAATATAAAGTTCAGAGCCAACACCTTCAATTAACATTGAACACATGAATGTTCACATCACATATCATCAAGGCGATAAAAAAATAGATTAAATGAATATGATAGCGACAATTCCCGTGAATAATATTGTCATGAGATAATTGATATCATCGTTAGCAGATCAGGCACGCATTTAAGCCACTTCTCCTGTTTTCGTCCACGCTGAACCGTCAACAGCCCTGGCACACAGGCCTGCGGAACCCGCGATATTTTCCACCACAGACAGCCGTCAGTAGTTGAAAAAGGCTATTTTCCCGGGTGACTGACCACACGGCGATGTCGGCAAAAGTTGTCGCTACCAGAAAAAACATGACCCCGATAGCAAGATGCACACGCTACCGTCTTCGGCATCCTGAGGGGGTCGCATTCTGCGGATCGCCAGGCTATATCTAAGACACCTTTCTTCCACAACGAGTAAAAATGATGAGCAAGAAGATCCTGATGCTGGTCGGCGATTATGCCGAAGATTACGAAACGATGGTCCCTTTTCAGGCACTGCAGATGATTGGCCACCAGGTCGATGCCGTCTGCCCGGATAAAGCCGCTGGCGACTATGTCATGACCGCGATCCATGACTTTGACGGCGCCCAGACTTATAGCGAAAAGCCGGGGCACCGCTTCACCCTGAACGCCAATTTTGCCGCGGTGAAGGCCGAGGACTATGACGCGCTAGTGATCCCCGGTGGCCGGGCGCCGGAGTATCTGCGCCTGAATGAGGAGGTTATTAAACTGGTACAGGCGTTCGACGCCGCGCGTAAACCTATCGCCGCCGTCTGCCACGGCCCACAGCTGCTGGCCGCCGCCGGTATTCTGCATGGCCGCACCTGCAGCGCCTATCCCGCCTGCGCTCCGGAAGTGCGCCTGAGCGGCGGGCACTATGCGGATATTGGTATCGACGAGGCGCATGTTGACGGCAATCTGGTCACCGCCCCCGCCTGGCCGGCTCACCCGCAGTGGCTGGCGAAATTCGCCGCCCTGCTGGCGGAATAACGGCCTGTAGAGAAAGCGTTTTCTCTGGCGAAGGGAATTGGCCATCGCCGCGCTGGTGCTTTCCTTCCCACCGGCACGGCGCTGTTTGATCAGCCGTTCCCGCAGCAGCTTACTGACTCAACTCAGCAAAACGTTGGCCGGATAGTCCCCTCGCTTCAGATCCGCATTCCCCCGGAAACCTCAATGCGCTGGGCATTCACCCAGCGATGATCATCGGATAACAGCGAGGCGATCATCGGCCCGATATCCTCTGGCACCCCCGGTCGCCCCAGCGCCGTCATGTTCGCCACCGCCTGAGCGACCTGCGGGTTATCCCGCACCACCCCGCCGCTGAAATCGGTGGCGATGGCGCCGGGCGCCACGCAGTTCACCGTAATTGCGCGACTGCCCAGCTCAAACGCCATATAGCGGGTCAGGGTTTCCACCGCGGACTTCATGATCGCATAGGGCGCCCGGTTCGCCATCACGATACGGGTTAGCCCGGACGAGACATTCACTATCCGTCCGCCATCGGCCAGCAGCGGCAATAGTTTTTGGCTGAGGAAAAAAACGCCCTTCACGTGGATACGATACAGCGCATCGAATTCCGCTTCCGTGGCGTTAAGAAAACCCATGCCGCTGGCATTGCCGGCGTTATTCACCAGGTAATGAAACCGATCGGCCCCCAGCTCCGCCAGCGCCTCCTGAAAGGCGCTGACAAATCCGTCAAAGGTATCGGTTTCGCCGGCGCTGAAGGGCAACGCAATCGCCCGGGCGCCCAGTGCTTCAACACGTTTAACCACCTCATTCGCCTCGGCAAAATGCGCGTTATAGGTCAATACCACATTCACGCCGCGCTGAGCCAGCGCTTCAACGGTCGCGCGCCCCAGGCCGCGACTGCCGCCTGTCACCAGGGCAATTTTTGCGCTATTGTTCATGTTTCCCCCTTTTTACTCTGCTGAAAACATGAGCGATTATAGGCTTCTGTATGCCGACGATAAGACCGCGTTGCGCGACAGGATTGTTTTGCCAGCTGGAACAATGCCATGGATAAACTGGATACCCTGACCCTGTTCGTGCGCATCGTCGAACGGGGCTCGTTCAGCGCCGCCGCCGCGGATCTGGGTTTTTCCCGGCCGGTGGCGACCGCGGCCATTAAGGCGCTGGAGGCCAGTCTCGGGGCGCGGCTGCTGCAGCGCACCACCCGGCACGTACGACCGACGGCGGAGGGCTCGCTGTATTATCAGCGCTGCGTGGCTATTCTGGCGGCCCTTGAGGAGGCCAACCGCAGCGCCGGGGGGAGCATTGCCGGTATTATCCGCGTGGACGTGGCGGGCAATCTGGCGCGAACCCTGCTGCTGCCCGCGCTGCCACAGTTTCTCGCCCGCTATCCTGCCATTACGCTGTAGATCGGTGAAAGCGAGCGCGACGTCGATCTGGTTCGCGAAGGGGTCGACTGCGTCATTCGCGGCGGCCATCTCCCCGACAGCGAGATGATTTGCCGGCCGCTCGCCAGGCTGCAGGAAATCACCTGCGCCAGTCCGGCCTACCTCGCCCGGTACGGTACCCCGCATACGATTGAAGGACTGACGGGCCACATGATGATCGGGTTTGTTTCATCGCGCACGCAACGTACCTTGCCGCTGAGCTTTACCCAGGATGGCCGCCAGAGCGAGGTCAGTTTGCCCTGTCGGCTGCTGACCTCCGATGCCGACGTCGGCGCCGAAGCGGCAAGGCTTGGCTTTGGCCTGTATCAGGCCCCCTTGCCCCGCCTTGAGGCCGATCTGGCGTCGGGCGCGTTAACGGAAGTGCTGGCCGATTTTCGCCCTGCGCCGCTCCCGCTCTCCCTGCTCTATCCCAGTAATCGGCAGCTCTCTGCCCGGGTACAGGTATTTATCGACTGGGTGACGGCGCTGATAAAGCCTCCCCTGGCACAGCAGGCATCCGGAAGGCTAAAATAATATTTGCTATTATTTGCGGCTCGTGCGTTAATCGTTAAGTCGATTTACCAGACAAAAAGTTATTATCTAAGTACGCGTTCTCATCTCCAGGCGTTATCCCTGATACCACCTTCCTTTGAGCAGTCCCGTTAGTATTTTGCTTTTTCTGTAAACAGGCTCTGTCAGATCCCTGTTGGCTCGTTAATAAAGCCCTCCGACTGACGCCATACCCGGCTTACCACTAACAAAAATCAGCCGCGTTAATTTTCCTGAAAACGACCTTTGTCTTTTCAACAGAACATTACCCATACAAGGTTTACATTATGATTGAACATATCCATTTTAGATGCCCATGCTGCCATGGCTCCCAGTACAGAACGTCCCAGTTTGATGTGACGGAAAAAAATCCCTTTGGTGCGAAATGCATTTTCTGCAAATCGGCGATGATGACATTTGATGCTATCCGCCCTCGTCATCTGGGCGCGCAGTCTACTGCGCAGGCACAACAATAAGTATGCGCGGGTAAAGCATGCCTGTTATCCGCCAGGCGGATGACGTCTTTTTCTCAACCGCCGTTTTTGTCGGTTGAATAATTAACAGCGGGATCAGGCAACGCTTTTATCAGGGTGGTAATATTTTTCCCTGCATTCATTTCAACGTCAAAAAAGTCCACCGCACGCAGAATAAGCCGCAAGCCTCTACCGCTTTCCGCTAACGGATCGACATCGAAATGCTCATTACCACGCGCCAGCGCCAGGCGCTCGGCGGGAAAGGTTTCCCCCGCGTCGGTAAAGCGCAGCGTCACCCGTCGGTCCGCGACCCTAAACTCCACACCAAAACGACTTTCCCGATCCTCATGCAGCGCATAGCGAATAATATTCGTTGCCGTTTCACAAGCGGCGAGATCGAGCGCGAAACGCCACTCCTCCCCGACAGGCAGCGAAGCCATTTGCTGGGCAAGCCACTCCGCCAGCGGTGAAAGCGAGGTGAGTTCGGCAGGAAACATCATGTTGCTATTCACGGGCACGTCACTCATTTAACTGCGCAAGTGCCGAGGTGCGATCCTCGCAAATGCGGAAAATACGATCCATACGGGTCAGCGTGAACATATTGCGGATGCCAGGATTCAGCGCGCACAGCGTCATCTCCCCTTTCCCGTTCATCATCTTCATCAGAGAAACCAGGGTTCCCAGACCGCTACTGTCGATAAAATCAATTTCGCTGAAATCAACAATCAGATCGCCGGGCGCTTCGCCTATCTCCTGGGCGATTGCCGATTTAAAGGCTACTGCGACGGAAGCATCCAGCCGACGCACCGCCGGCGTCAGGATCGTCACCGAGGCCTGCCGTTCGGTTTCAATTTTCATCACTGTCCCCTGTACGTTCAATAATCAAGAGTGAAACATCATCGGCCATCGCCTGGGTCTCCTGCGCGTCGCCATTGCGCCAGTGGATCAAGTGCCGGGCAAACCGCGGCAGCAGCGCGGGCAGCGGCTGCGTCACACTGTCCTGCAGCCACGCTTGTAAACGCGCTTCGCCAAACTGTTCACCGCTCCGGTTTTCACATTCGGTGATACCGTCGCTGAACAGGCAAAGCCGCTCTCCTGGCGCCAGCGAGAAACTGACATCTGCCCATGAGAGATGGTTTATCAACCCCACCGGCGCCCCACCGCTACCGGCCGAGCGCACACTTCCATCAACGGTGACGATAAACGGCGTGGGATGCCCGGCCTGACACAGTTTCCCCTCACCGGTTGTGAGGTCGATGACGCCATAGATCAGGGTGAAATAGCTGACAATCTCTGCCTCGTCGCTACAAAAACGACCATTCAGGATCTGCACTACCTCGGCAGGTGATGCCGGCTGGTTATCAGCAGAGAAAAGAAAACGCTCAACCGCCCTGCCATGTAGAAACTGGCGGGCGACGGCAAGCGACATCATCGCCGCCCCCACGCCGTGCCCGGAGACATCCACGCAGTAAAATCCGAGATGCTCCCCCAGCGGGAAAACATTAAAAATATCCCCCGATACCCAGGCCGACGGCAGGAAAATCCAGTCGGAGAAAAAACCCTGATAGCACAGCTGATGAGCCGGGAGAACCGACTGCTGAATGCGCGCCGCCAGCTCCAGATCCTGTTCAATCTGCCGCAGCGCTTCACTTAGCCGCGTATTGCGCGCGGCGAGGTCGGCTTCAAGGGAGAGGATCCGCGCCCCGGCGTGCAGTCGCGCCCGCAGTTCACTCTGCTCCACCGGCTTACTGAGAAAATCATCGGCCCCTGCCGCAAACCCTTGCGTTAAATCGCCCGGATTTTCGCGAGCGGTGAGCAATATCAGATAAACGTAGTGACCAAACTGGCGACGGCGAACTTCCCGGCACAGCGTCAGGCCATTCATCTCCGGCATTTCCCAGTCGCTAATCACCAGGCTGACGGGCTGGTTTTCGAGGATCGCCAGCGCGGCGACGCCGTTTTCCGCCTCACTGACGATATAGCCCCACTGCGTCAACATTCGGCTCAAGAGCCGACGATAAACCAGCGAATCTTCAACAATCAGGACGTGCTGTGCCGACATCGCGCCTCCTAAATCGGCAAGAACCAGATAAGGCTGATCGTGCCTTCACGAAACTTGCCGCTGCCGCTGTCGTGCCCCGGATAGCGGGTACCGGCATAGTTGGCATACTGCACAGAGAACGATCCTGGCGTATAGCCCGCGTAACCGAAGCTGTAGCTGTAGTCGCCATTCCACGGTTGCTGCTGGCTGCTGTCGGGGTACCAGAACGCCGTCGCACGGATAAAGAAATGTTGCTTAAAGGTATATCCGCACCCCCCGAGCAGTACGTTTTTGTTTTTGCGTATATCGTCACTCTCCAGATCGTAATAACGCGGCACCCAACTGTAGCCCACCTGGCACATGATGGCGTCGCCTTTGTTGATCAGCAGCGTATTCTCCATGGGCTTCGGCAGGGAAAATTTATATGCCAGAGTGATGGCTCCCTGCTCAAAATAGGTGTGACGTTTGCTGCCTGAGGTCCAGAAGTGGTTATCGCCATAGTTACTGTAAACCAGGCTGACGGTATTGGCATGCCAGTCGTCGTAGCCAAAACTATAGCGAAAATCGGCGGTATAGCGGCTGGTATCAGTCACCGGTAAACGGGATGTCACGTTGGCGAACCAGAAGCTGTAAGGCGAGTATTGCAGGCTGAGGTTCAGCGTCTGATTATATTTTTTCTTCTGTTCTGCGCTGTCTGAGCTGTTGGGGACGGTCATCCACTGCTCTTTTAAACCCGAACTAAAGCTCAGCGCTCCCGAAAACACCTTGTCATTCCCGGAAAAAAGCCGTCCCCAGCGGCTGGTAAACACGCCGGCCTGCACCGGTTCACCATTTTTATCACGCAGCGGTTGTGCGTCGTTCTTCTCTGCTCCTTCCGCACCTGCGATGGCGCACCATAGCGCGCAGGCCAGCATATACTTCTCCCGCATTTGCCCTTCCTTAGTTAGGTATCCAGCGTGCGGCGACGCGGTATTTGGCCATCAGCCACAGTACGCCCAGCGCGGCGGCATGGATCAAGGTGTTCACTATCCACGCCTGGTGCCACAGATCGAAGGTGACCAACTGGCTTACGGCGAGCACGATATAAACATGCAAAATGAAGGTGTAGAGCGAACGCTGCCCGAGCGGGATCAGGAACCAGCCAGCCAGCCAGTTCAGGGGACGCCAACACCAGGTCAATAACAGATAAATAGTGACCATCAGACTGATATCATTGAGGATCCGTACCGGCCCGAGGCCGTTTTTCGCCGCCCAGGTATGATAAAAGGCGTTAAACTCCGCCGGAGGGATCACGTGCATCAGCAGCGCGGGCGGCATAAAAGGATTGGTATGGTTCTGGGCGACAAACGCAAGGATAAGCGCGATGAACACCAGCGCCGCGACGGCGACTTTGCCGGGTGGCGTGCGGGCGAAAGAGATCAGTTCCGCTTTGTACCAGCCGCAGCACATTCCCAGCACAAAGATAAATTGCCAGGCCAGCAGGGGAAAGGCGAATTCAAATTCGCAGGGCGTCACCCGTACCGGCCAGCGTTGCCAGCAGCCGTAGATCAGCAGCGAGACGCCCAGTAAGGGGTAGACGTGACCCTTTTGCAGCATTCCCAGAAACAACGGGCTGAGTAACAACAGAAAAATATAGAGACCGAGGATCTGCGTTTGGTGTGGGCCAATCTGCAGATAGAGGATAATGTTAAACCACGTCTCTTTTATTTGCGGGGTGAGTGGATAGAGCGACCAGCTGGTCCCGGAAAAACGATCGGTAAAGTGAGTGACTTCAAAGGCATTAATAAACGGAAAATATCTCAGCAAAAGAAAAGAGACAATAATAATAATATTAACCTGATATATTTTCCATGCGCGCAGATAAAGTCCCCAGCCCACCGTCAGTAATACAGCTTTTTGTAATCTGACACGATTTAGCATCCCTAACATAAAGCCCGACAGGATCACAAAACCCTCGGCGCCAGTGGTCAAACCAAAACGCTCCCAGCTGAAAATATTAAATATCGACATCACTTCCGTATGCGCCACCACCATCATAACGAGAGCAATGCCGCGCATAAAGTCGATACGCAGGTCGCGTTCACCCGCCAGAGAATAACGCCAGGCTATTGATTTATCAGTTTCTTTTTGCGAAATCGCTGAGGCAACCTGGCTCATGGAGGATCCTGTCGTCTACCCTGCAACATTTATTACAAATTATTTAGATAGTGTAGAATGCGCTATCTTGCAATGCCCTTTTTATAAATTCCCCCTGCATGCATCACACTATGTTAAGCTATCCAGGCACTTCTCAATTCACGCTGTTGAAATTTTTACGCCGCCATCTACACTCATTTTACTGTTATTTACCTGCCATAATGCGTCCTGCTGAATGCACCAGGTCGATAACAGACCTGTCACTCAAACTCAGCGCGGAATCAGGATATCCTTGCTATGGATTTTTATTTTTCCCGTTTTGAACATCGTCGACCGCCTGAGCCGCTCAGCACTCCGAGCTGGGTAAGAATGATCTGGCAGGTATTCGCTGTGGCCGCCCTGGTTCTTGGTGCCAATTATATTTACTGGCGCTGGACCGCGTCCTTAAACACTGACGCACTGTGGTATGCAATCCCTCTGGTGCTGGCGGAAACCCTGGCGTGGATTGGCACAGTTCTGTTCACCATTAATTTATGGCAGGAAAAAGATCCTCCGCCAGGCGTCCCCCCGACGGAGATCAACGACTGTCTGCGAGCGGATGAAGCGGTGGAGTCGAGGCCGATTAAAGTCGATCTGTTTATCGCCACCTATTCCGAAGACGTGGAACTGGTCAGGCTGTCGATCCGTGACGCCATGCAGATGACCTATCCCGGTCCGCTCGACTATAAGGTGCATGTCCTTGACGACGGGCGTCGCCCGGAAATGAAGGCGGTCTGCGAGCAGGAGGGGGCGAACTACATCACCCGTCAGAGTAATATCGGCTATAAAGCCGGTAACCTGCGCAACGGGCTGGAACATACCGATGGCGACTTTCTGATCATCTGTGATGCCGATACCCGCGTTTTCCCAACCCTGCTGAGCCACACGCTCGGCTACTTTCGCGATCCGGACGTCGCCTGGGTGCAGACCCCGCAGTGGTTTTTCGATCTCCCTGAGGGGGAGGATCTGGCATGCTGGCTGCGGCGTAAAGCTGGCGGCGCAGGCTACGGGGTGGGCTGGCTGGCGCAGAAAATCGTCGGTCCGGTGACCATCGGTCGCGATCCGTTTTTCAACGATCCGCGCATGTTTTACGACGTGATTTTACGGCGCCGTAACTGGGCTAACGCCGCGTTCTGCTGTGGTGCCGCCTCCGTTCACCGACGGGAAGCGGTGATGCAGGCGGCACTGCGCAGCTACGTCTGGAGCGTTGACGCTGAGATCGACCGTCATACGCGGGATATTCGCGACCCGGTAACGCGGGAAGCGCTGCAGGACGCCATGCGCCCCCACGTGGCCTTTGATACTGAACTGACGCCCTATAAGTTCCACGTCTCAGAAGATATTTATACCTCCATCCTGCTGCACGGCGACGCTGCTCGCCGCTGGCGCTCAGTAATGCACCCGCGGATCGAGTCCAAAATGCTCTCTCCGCAGGATATGCTGACGTGGATGATCCAGCGCTTTAAGTATGCCGCCGGATCGCTGGATATCCTGTTCCATGACAACATCTTCAGCCGACGCCGCTTTAAACTCTCGCTGCCGCAAACGCTGATGTACGCGACCACCTTCTGGTCCTATCTGGCCTGCGTGTGGAACACCGTGTTCCTGATCTCGCCTGTTATCTATCTCTTCACCGGCATTCCCCCAGTGTCGGCGTGGTCTACCCCTTTCTATCTGCACTTTTTACCCTTTTTTATTGTCTCCGAACTGGCCTTTATGTTCGGCACCTGGGGCATTTCTGCCTGGGACGGCCGGGCCTCTTACCTCTCCTTTTTCTCGATGAATCTGCGGGCGCTGGACACCGTTTTGCGCGGGGAGCAGATCAAATTTCACGTTACGCCGAAAGAGCGACAGACGGGCCGTTTTCTCTATCTCGTCAAGCCGCAAATTGCCATCGTTTTGCTCACCCTGACAGGGCTGATATGGGGCGGCATTCAGGTGGCGCGCGGTGAGGTTGACGACCCCTCCGGGTACGTCATCAACATTTTCTGGGGCGCGGTGAATATTGCCGCCATGCTGCCGTTGATTTTCGCCGCCATGTGGACGCCCCCCGAAGAGCAGGAGGCGAGCCGATGAGGATCCGCGACGCCCTGCTCTCCGCCCGCAGCTATCTCACCATCCTCATTGGCTTCCTGCTGGGTTTTGCGATTGTCGTATGGGTGGAAAAACAAATGCCTGCGCGCGTCGAGAGCAGCGGTGGGATGACGTTGAGCCAGGATTTTCCGCCGCTCCCTGCCCCGCGCGAGCTGACCTTTGACGAGGCGATCTGGGCGCGAGTGGCCTGGCAGTATTATGTGAATAATACTCAGCCAAACGGTCTGGCCAATGCGCACGATGACGAACCCTGGCTTAGCCTGTGGAGCGTCGGCAGCTATCTTTTCGCCGTGGTCGCCGCAGAGCAGCTGCATATTGTGACCGCCGCCGAAGGCGATGAGCGCATTGCGGCCGCCCTGTTTACGCTCGGTCAACTGCCCCTCAACGCCCAGGGATTGCCCGCCGCTCAGTACCATGCCGACACGCTGCAGATCCTCGGCAACCCGGACTCCTCCGCCATCGGTATGGGACGCCTGCTCACCGCCCTGCAAACGCTGCTCTGGCGCTATCCTCAGCACGCCGCCGCGGTGCGGGATCTGTTTAATCAGTGGCGGGTCGGCGCGCTCATCAGCAACAGCACCGCCAGCCAGGCCGCGGCGCCGCTGCACCACTGGGCGCTGGCGGCGGATGAACCGCGGGACAGCTTTGGCTACCGGCTGTATGCCAGCCATACGCTGCGGCTGATCGACAGCGCCGCGGGGCTGGCGGTGACCAACCCGCCGCAGGGGCAGCAGATGATCGACATCGACGGCATCATGGTGCCCGACGAGGGGCTGCGCACGCCGTGGGGGCGGCAACCTTCGCTGATCAGCCTGCCGTACCTGCTCACCGGGCTTGAGCTGGGCTTTGACGCGCAGAGTGCGGAGATCGCTTGGCGCATCATGCAAATCCAGCAGCGCCGTCATAGCCTGAGGGTCAGCAAGCCGCCGATCAGCACCGACTACGCCGAGCCCGCGCCGGATTATGCCAGCGCGCTGGCGGACCGGCAGCCGCAGAGCGCCTTCGCCCCGCACAGTGCCACCCCGGAGCAAGCGGCGATCACCTCTACCCGCACCGCCTTTGCCTGGTACGCCCTGTTCCGCAATAGCTGGAGCGAAGCGCTGCGCCAGCAGGTCCAGACGCTGCAGGTCCCGGGCAAGGGCTGGCAGCGTGGGTTAAATCTCAACCGCAGCGTCAACGACGTTGTTGACGGCGATACCAACGCGATCGTGCTGGAAAGCCTGGCCTACATTTCCCGGGGGCAGATGCTGTGTCTGGCCTGCCTGAGCCCTGCCCCTCTACCCTCGTCCTCAGCAGGAGCAACGCCATGAAGCTGACCTATTTTTCCCGTTTTCCCCTGCTGGCCGGACTCATGGCGCTGTGGCTCTCACTCTCCGGCGCGCAGGCCGCGACCGGTCTGCCGGCTGCGGAATACGCCCCGCGTAGCGGGGAGCTGACGCCGAGGGAGATGACTATCGCCAGAAATGCCTGGCAATATTTCGTCGCCAACTTTCAGCCCACCACCGGGCTGGTCA
The DNA here is from genome assembly GCF_001807705.1 of Klebsiella sp. HMSC25G12. NCBI lineage: Bacteria > Pseudomonadati > Pseudomonadota > Gammaproteobacteria > Enterobacterales > Enterobacteriaceae > Klebsiella > Klebsiella sp. HMSC25G12. The sequence goes on from NZ_KV789854.1 coordinate 48,660, forward strand.
ATGCGGTAAACAAATACCCCTCGACCACCATGTGGGACAGCGCCTCCTATCTGGCCGCCATGACCGCGGCCCGTGAGCTGGGAATTATTGACAAGGCGGAGTTCGACCGTCGGATGCTGAAGTTTCTCGCCACGCTGAATAAGCTCGATTTATTCCGTAACGAATTACCTAACAAAGCCTATAACACCGTGAGCGGACAAAAGGTGAACTACCAGAATAAACCGGGTGAAATCGGCTATTCGGCGCTGGATATCGGCAGAATGCTGGTCTGGCTGAAGGTGATCAAGGAGCGCTATCCGGAATACAGCAACAGCATCGATAACGTGGTGCTGGGGTGGGATTTCAGCCATGTGGTCGACCCCTGCGGCACGCTGTATGGGGCTTATCTGGAAAACGGCCAGCCCAAATACGTTCAGGAAGGACGCCTCGGCTACGAGGAGTACGGCGCGGCGGGCTTTCAACTGTGGGGATTTAATACCTGTCAGGCCAGCCGGCCCCAGCCTTATGAGCTGGCGGAAATTTACTGCGTGATGGTCCCCTATGATTCTCGCGACCCGCGGCAAACCAGCCAGCATAACTATGTGGTCAGTGAATCTTACGTGCTGTATGGCATGGAGTTTGGCTTTGATAATCCTGCTGACCGGAACGATAGCCCGCGCGAGTACTCCCATCCATGGATGAAAAACTTTGCTGACCGGGTCTACCAGGCCCAGGAGAATCGCTACGCCATCACCGGGATCCTCACCGCTCGCTCCGAGCATCAGCTCGATAAATCCCCGTACTTTGTCTATGACACCGTGTTCAGCGACGGTTTTAACTGGAACACCATAACCGACAAAGGCCAGTTCGTACCGAACAGCGCCGCGGTGTCGCTCAAAGCGGCGATGGGGATGTGGGTGCTGTGGAACTCGCCCTATACCGATCGTTTGCTGGACGCCATTGAAAATGCGAACGAAGCGGGAAAAGGCTATTACGAGGGACTGTATGAAAACGGCGACGGGCCAATCAATGAGTTCACCGCCAACAATAACGGCATCATGCTGGAAGCGCTGCTGTTTAAAAAAGAAGGCAAACTGCTGCAGTTTTCCAGCGACAATCCGAAAAACCGCGATTTCGCGCCGTCGCTGTGGGACAAAAAGCTGGTGGATCTCTTTGAGCCCAATAACGGCCCGCGCAACCGCCCCTTCCTGAGCAATACCCCTGCCGTCAAGACATGGTGCGAACAGACCGGAACCACGCAGCGCACCCAACCCGCCTGCCAGGCCTGCCAGTGCGCCGCCTGCAAGGCTGACGAGCCCGTTAAACTTCCGCCGGTGACCGCGCAATGCTTAAAACCCTAGCTCGCTGGCTGACCGTCGCCATCCTCCTGCTGCTTATCGCCCTGGCGCTGTTCAGTCGCGAAGGCGCGGGGTGGCGCTGGCTGACCAAAGGCGGCTGGCACACCACCGCCCGTATCAGCAGCCTGACGCCGCAGGAGCGGACGTGGGCGCAGATCGCCTGGCGGTACGTCGAGAACAATACCCAGCCGCAAACCGGCCTGGTCAACGGCAGCGACAAACAGCCGCGCGCGACGCTGTGGCAGATGGGCGACACCCTTATCGCCCTGCTCGCCGCCAGAGAGCTGGGGTTGGTAAAGGAAGCGGAATTCGACGCCCGCCTGACGCCCCTGCTCGGCACCCTCAATCGCCTGACGCTGACCGACGGCGGTTCGCCGGGCAGGCTATACTCCACTCAGACGGCGACCCCTGTCGACTTCAGCGGCAAACCGGCGGCCAGCGGCTGGTCAGCAAAAGATATGGCCCGACTCATGCTCGCCCTGCGGCTCACCGCCGAACGCGCGCCGCAGTACGGCGAGTACATTGATAAAATTATCCTGCGCTGGAACTTCTGTCCGGTGATCGATAAAGACGGAGAGCTGTGGTCCGCCTCACTGCAGAACGGCCAGCGGACGATCCGCGAGGAGCTTCGGCTGGGAGACAGTGAATACGCCGCCAGCGCGTTTCGCCTGTGGGGATTCCCTGCCGGCAAGGCCTTCTCTCCCCCGGCGCGGAATGTGATTATGTATCAGCGTCGCCTCGCCGTTGACGACCGCGACCCGCGAACCACCTGGCAACCCGTGGTGCTCTCCACTCTGCCCGCCATGCTACCGGGACTGGAGTTCGGCTGGCAGCCGCCCGGCGTGCCGGAAGAGGTACAAAAAGCCATGCGCGAACGGGCGGAAGGGATATGGCTCAGCCAGAAAACGCGCTGGACACAGGATAAAGTGCTAACCGCCCGGGCCGATTTTTCGCTTACCCAGGCGCCCTGGCACGTGGAAGACACCGTCTGGGGGAATGGCTACGCCTGGAATACGCTCGGGGACGACGGGAAGTACTACCCCCGGCTGGCGCAGGTGACCACCAAAGCGGTCTTTGTCTTGTGGACGCTGTGGGAAACCGAGTATACCGATGCGCTGATGGCGGTCACTACCCATCTTAACGACTCGCAGCGCGGCTGGTTTGAAGGACGGGTCGAGGCCACCGGCGACGTCAACGCCACCCTCACCCTCTCCACTAACGCTATGGTGCTGGAGGCGCTGTTTTACAAACACAACGCCGGGCCGTTGTTCAAAAACGGCCTCGCGGATGACAACAGCTACTTTGCCCACCGCGCGACGGACGAATTTAACCCGCCCCGCCGCTGCCTGCCGGGCGAACGGGTCATTAGGAGCGCACCATGAAGTTTTATCGCGATCTTTTTGAAGCCAGTCTGAATCGTGTCGTACCGGAGCACGACAAACAGCGCTTCTTCCAGGCCTTCTACAGCACCTTTATCCATATGTCACCGGAAACCGAGCAGCACTTCTCCCAACGCTCCGGCGAGGAAGGCCAGCAGATGATCTTTAAAAGCTTTTTCGCCATGCTGGCGGTCAACGGCGACCTCTTCGTACCCGATTTTCTGGAACGGCTGGCACGCGAGCAGAGCGAGGAAGGCCTGCGTCTACCGCCGCGGTTTTTTGCCCTCTGGCGGGAAGCGATGCTCAAAACCGTCCGCGCCAGCGATCCACTGTGCGATGAAGAGATCCTCACTGCATGGGCAATGGCGATCGCCCCTGGTCTTGAGTATCTGCGCCGCCAGGCGGAGCTCCACTATCAAACTGTTGGCCAGTAATCATGCATGCCGCTAACCGTACCGACCTCAACCTCCTGCCCTCAGCGGTGATGATCTACGATGATCGCGAACGGCTGCAGGCCTGGAATGATAAGGTGGCGCTGTTTTATCCAACGATCGCACCCTGGCTCGCCGTCGGCGCCACTCTTGAGAGCCTGGCCGAGAAGTTTATCGATGCCGGATATAACATCGACCCAGGCCGGCAACAGACGCTGCGCGAGGCGATTATCCGCAACTGCCGCCAGACGAACCACTGCGAGGTACGCCAGTCGGGCAACCGCCGGATTTACATTCAGCATCAGCGGCTGGCGGATGGCGGGATTGTCAGCCTGCATACCGACATCACCGAGCTTGACGAGGCCCGGCGCTCGCGTCACCAGCTTCATGACGACTTTTTATTCACCGCGGAGTCGATCCAGATCGGTATCTGGGACTGGCAGGTCTCCCACGACAACCTGCAGGTGAATGACACCCTGCTGGCGATGGTCGGCCAGTCGCGGGCCCAGTGGCGCTATCCGCTGAGTTTTATGCTCAATCTGGTCCACGAGGACGATCGCACTACCCTGCAACAGGCGATGATCGCCTCGCAAAAAGAGCATATGCCGGTTTTTGAATGTGAACTTCGTGTCCAGCACCCGACGCAGGGCTGGCGCTGGATGCTGCTCTCAGGGCAGATCGTCACCCTCAACATGCAGCAGCAGGCAGAGCGGGTGATCGGCACCTTGCAGGATATTACCCGGCGCAAAGCCGCAGAGCTGCTGGCCATTGAGGCGGCGAAGGAGGCCCGCGAGGCGAACGAAGCGAAAAGCGCCTTCCTCGCCAATATGAGCCACGAAATCCGCACCCCGATGAACGGCATTCTCGGCATGACGCAGCTCTGCCTCGATACGCCGCTGACCGCGGAGCAGCGGGAGTACCTTTCGCTGGTGATGAGCTCAGCCCAGTCGCTGCTGCACATTATTAACGACATTCTTGATTTCTCACGCATTGAGTCGGGCAAGATGCAGGTGGACGAAGAGCCGCTGGAGATCCGCCCCTTTATCCAGTCGCTGATCCGCCCGCATATGCCTGCCGCCAGCGAAAAGGGCATTGAGCTGCTGGTGGACATCTCACCTGCGGTACCGGAGGTGCTGATCGTCGATGGCCCCCGGCTGCGGCAAATCCTGACTAACCTGTTGGGTAATGCGCTGAAGTTCACACATCAGGGGGAGGTTCTGCTGGCGATTGCGCCGGCCGACGACGAAAGCCGCTGGCGCTTTCGCATACGCGATACCGGCATCGGCATCGCCCCGGAGAAGCAAAAGGCGATCTTCGAGGCCTTCAGCCAGGCCGATAGCTCTACCACCCGCCGCTACGGCGGCACCGGGCTGGGGTTAACCATTTCGGCCCGCCTGGTCAGCCTGATGGGCGGCGAGCTGATGGTGGAGAGCCAGCCCGGGGCGGGCAGCGAATTTGCCTTCACCCTGCCGCTGGAAGGCCTGCACGCCGCGGCCTCCGGTAGCGCTCCGCTGAGCCGCTTCAACAACCAGCGGGTGCTGGTGGTTGACGACAACAGCACCAACCTGCGCCTGCTCGACACCATGCTTCGCCAGATGGGGCTGATGCCAAGCTGCGTGGACAACGCCGGCGAGGCGCTACGCCGGGCCGCCGAAGGGCCGCCCTGGCCGCTGATCCTGCTCGACGCGCAGATGCCGGATATGGACGGCGTATCCCTGGCGCTGGAGCTCTCCGCCCTGCCCGAGGCCCGGCAGAGCCAGATCATTATGCTCAGCTCCATGAGCCGCCATTTTGACGCCAATATGCTTAAGCGCATCGGTATCGCCCACTATCTGCATAAACCGGTGGCGCAGCGCGAACTGCATCAGGTTATCGCCGGTATTCTCCTTCCCACGCCGGTGGTGGCGACAGCGCCAGCCCCCGTTGCGGAATCGGTCAGGGACCAGACCGGGCTGCATATCCTGCTGGCTGAGGACAACCTGGTTAATCAAAAGGTCGCCAGACGGCTGCTGGAGCAGTTGGGTCACCGCTGCGAGGTGGTGAGCAACGGCCGGGAGGCGCTGGAGCGCTGGCGCGCAGCCTGCTGGGATCTCCTGCTGATCGATCTGCAAATGCCGGAGATGGACGGTGAAACCGCCATCCGTCTGCTGCGCGAAGAGACGCCGGCGCTGGGCAGGCAACATCAGCCCGCGATGGCCATGACCGCCCATGCCATGCAGGGCGATAGAGAGCGCTGTCTGGCGATGGGCTTCGACGGTTATATCGCCAAACCAGTGAGTCTTGAGGCGCTACGGGAAGCCATCGCCCGCGTCGGCGCAGCGGAAGATAGCGATTTGGAGGAAGAGAAAGGCCTGCCGGACGAGGCCCACCTGCTAAAACAGTGCGCAGACGATCCTGAGCTGGTCGAGGAGCTGCTGGGACTCTTCGCTGAAGGGCTTGATGCTGCGATCATCGCCCTCACCCACGCCATTGATACTAATGACAGGGAGACGTGGCGCCGTACCGCCCACAAACTGCGCGGCGAGGCGGTCACCCTCGGCTTTCAACGCCTTGCCGGGGTGCTCCAGCAAATGGAGAGCCGGGCGACGTCGCCCGGCCAGACCGTGCCAGATGACCTGCGCGACGCGCTGGCCGAGGCAACCACAGGCTGCCACCGGTGGCTACATCGCAGATCGCAGGAGGTCCTCCGTGATCGTTAAACGCCTTCTGCTGCTGATGGTTTGCCTGCCGCTGGCGCATGCCGGTTCTGCGCCGGTGACCTGGTCACTGGCCGGACAATGGCGGGTGCATGACGCCAACGACAGCGCCTTCGACGGCGCGCAGGCTTCGGATGGCGACTGGCGCACGCTGCGAGTACCGGCAAACTGGTACAGCGCTGGATACGATCATCAGGGCGCCCTGTGGTATCGCCATCAGTTTACCCTGCATGGCCTGTCGCCGGATGCCATGGCTACCCTGGTGTTTGACGGCGTCGATTACTTTGCCGAGGTGGCGCTCAACGGCAAGACGCTGGCCCGACACGAGGGCTATTTTCAGCGCTTCCCGGTGGACATCAGCGGGGCCGTACGCCGCCATAATCAGCTCGCCGTGCGGGTCGACAGCCCCTATGAAGACCCGCAAAAGATCTGGCCGCTGCACAAAACGCTGATGAAAGGGATCCTGAATCAGCACGACACCCGCCCGGGCGGCGCCTGGTCGGTTCAGGGGCAGGATGCCAACTCCGGGGGGATCTGGGCGCCAGTGAAGCTCCATCTGAGCCGCGGCGTCACCATCGACGAGGTGATCCTGCGCCCGGACTGGCAACAGGGGCTGGAGCAGCCCATGCTGCGTGCCGAAATCCGCTATCGGGCTGTGACGCCCGGCCCCGTCACGCTACGCCTGACGGCTACCCCGGACAATTTTTCCGGCCCACGTTTTCACCAGGCCTTCGCGGTCACTCTGGAGAAAACCGCAGGCGTCCTGCACGTCTCGCTGCCCATGCCGTCCGCGAAGCTCTGGTGGCCCGTGGGCGCAGGCAAGCCGAACCTCTACCGGGTGCGCGCCACCCTAACGGATAACCGGGGGATGATGGATACCGCCGTCACCCGCACCGGATTACGTAAGGTGGAAGCGCTGGCGGATAATCAGGGCTGGCGCATCAACGACAGACGGCTGTTCATTAAGGGCAGCAACTATATTGGCTCCCCATGGCTAAGCACCATGACGCGGAAAAAGTACCGTCGGGATTTCAGGCTTGTCACGGCGATGAACGCCAACGCCATCCGCGTTCACGGCCACGTGGCGGGCCGCGCGCTGTATGAGGTGGCCGATGAGATGGGACTGATGATCTGGCAGGATGTCCCCCTGCAATGGGGTTACGATGACAGCGCCGCCTTCGCCGAGAACGCTGTGCGCCAGACCCGGGCGATGATGGACCAGTTCGGCAATTCACCGGCGATTATTGTCTGGGGCGGCCACAACGAGCCGCCGTGGAACTCGCCGTGGATGGAAAAACGCTTCCCCGACTGGCGTAAAACCTTAAATCAAACCTTGACGCAGCGGGTGGGCGATGCGCTGGCGGAAGATACCTCCCGCATCGTGCATCGCTTTTCCGCTGTCGAAGAGCACTACTGGGCAGGCTGGTATTTCGGCACCCTGCGCGACCTGCTCGCCCCGGCGAAAACCGGAATTATTACCGAGTTTGGCGCCCAGGCGCTGCCCCGGCTCTCCACCCTGAAGACCATTATCCCGGCTCATCTGCTGTGGCCGAAAACGACCGCCGCTGACGACCCCGGCTGGGTGCGATGGAAGTACCATAATTTTCAGCCTTTCCAGACCTTTAAATTTGCCGGTATTCCACGAGGCAACAATATTCAGGAGATGATTGAAAACACCCAGGCATATCAGGCCAGACTGGTGGCGCTGGCGGCGGAGAGCTATCGCCGCCAGCGTTATCAGCCGGTGACCGCCCTGTTCCACTTTATGTTTGTCGAGACATGGCCCTCCATCAACTGGGGGGTGGTGGATTATCTGCGCCAGCCGAAGGCCGGTTACTATGCCCTGCAGCGCGCCTATCAGCCGATCCTGCCGTCCATCGAGCCGGTGACCGCCAGCTGGCGTCAGGGAAGCCCGGCGACGGTGCGCCTGTGGGCGATTAACGATACCTGGGCAGCCTGCGAGAATTGCCGCCTGACCTGGCAGGTCAGGCAAAATGGCCAGATGCTCGCTCAGGGAGAAACCTCGCTGACCCTGCCGCCCGACGCTGGCCAAATGGTCAGGGAGTTGACCGTCACCCCCGCCGGCCCGCAGCCCGTGACGATCGTCTACCGCATTGACAACCGTCGCGGCAAACACGTGGGTGCTAACCAGCATACCGAGCCCGTCGCCGCGGCGCAGGCGGGGAGATGAAGATGGAGCCAATCGGTGCCGCGGTCAGTCGTGGATTTTCACCCCCAGACAGCCGCGAACAAATTCAGGGTTAAAGTGTTTCACCGCTTCGCCAACGTAACCTAAATCCAGGGCGCCGATTTGCGCCATTTCGCTCGCGGTGAGCGAGAAATCCCAGATGGCAAAGTTCTCTTCAATACGCTCCTGGCGGGTGGATTTAGGGATCACCGTGACGCCACGCTGCACGTTCCAGCGCAGGATGACCTGTGCAATGGTTTTTTGATGGGCATCGGCAATCCCCTGCAGCATCGCCTCTTGATACAGATTATGTCTGCCACCGCCTAACGGCGCCCACGCTTCCGGCTGAACGTGATAATGCTTCATGGTTTCCAGCGCCGCAGGCTGCGCGAAATAAGGATGCAGTTCAACCTGGTTCACCATCGGCCTGATTCTGACAGTTTCGCAGAAGTTAGCTAACACATGGGGGTAGAAATTGGAGACGCCAATCGCTTTCAGCTTCCCGGCTTCATACGCGTCTTCCAGCGCGCGCCAGGCGCTGAAATAATCGCCCATCGCCTGATGCAACAGATAGAGATCGAAATATTCCAGCCCGGATTTTTTTAAGGACGCGGCAATCCCGGCTTTCGCCATCCCGGTGTTGGCCATGTCCTGGACCCACAGTTTGGAGGTTATAAACAGCGCCTCACGGGTACACAGACCTTCGGCGATGGCTTCGCGAACGGCCTCCCCCACCGCATCTTCATTATCGTAGACGGCAGCGGTATCGATAAGGCGGTAGCCGGTACGAATGGCGTTCAGCACTGACTGCTTACACTCTGCTTTATCGGTCACCTTAAAAACGCCAAAACCCAGCATCGGCATTTTAAGGTTGTTACTTAATACAGAATATTCCACGGTGAAGCTCCCCTCTTGTTAAAACATCATGGTAAGACAAGAACGCGGTCACGATTAGCCTGTCATTCCTGATTTGACTTATGCATTCAATTCATTAATCGCAGTGCGCTGAGATGATCTGATTTTGACAGAGAGCAGAAAAGTCCCCCCTGCCGCGCCCAGCAATAACAGACCGCTCAGTGCAAACGTGCTGTGCCATCCCAGACTATCAAACACCAGGCCGCCTGCCGTTGACCCGAGGGCAATCGATAGCTGGATCACAGCAACCATTAGACCACCGCCCGCCTCCGCATCTTCGGGCAGCGTCCGCGCAATCCATGTCCACCAGCCGGTGGGCGCCGCCGTCGCCAGCAGGCCCCACAGGCTTAACAGTACGGTGACGGCACCGGTATGGTGCCCGGCCAGCAAAAGCGCTCCGACAATCGCAGCCATAATCAAAGGGATAGCCACCAGCGTCAGATAAAACCGGGCGTGCAGAACGGTCGAAATGAGCAGCGTGCCGACAAAACCAGCGACGCCAATCGCCAGTAATATCAGGGGCAGACCAGAAGAACTGACCCGGGTCACCGTCTCCAGAAACGGTCGCACATAGGTAAATAAGGTAAACTGCCCCATAAAGAACAGCCCGCAGGCCAGCAATCCAAGGGATACCGTCGAGCGGCGGAACAGACGCAGCACGGTTCCCTGCCGCTGTGGTGCGCGCTGGCTTTTCATCGACGGCAGGCTAACGCATTGCCAGATGAAGGCTACCATCGCCAGCGGAACAAGACATAAAAAGGCACCGCGCCAGCCGACGGTGGCCCCCAGGTAGCTGCCCAGCGGCGCTGCCACAACGGTGGCCAGCGCGTTACCGCCGTTAAAGATGGCCAGTGCGCGGGGGACCTGGCGTTGCGGCACCAGCCGAATGGCCGTTGCCGCCGACATCGACCAGAAGCCGCCGATGACGATCCCGATGAGCGCTCTGCCCAGCATATAAACCGGGAAACTGGACGCCAGGGCAATCATCAATCCTGAGGCCGCCATCAACGCCGTGAGCCCCAGCAACAGCCATTTACGGTCCAGCGACCCGGTAAGACGGGAAATCGTCAGGCTGGTCAATACCGCCAGCGCGCCAGAAAGCGCGATCCCCTGGCCTGCTAATCCCTCGGTAATGTGTAAATCACCCGCGATGGGTGTCAACAGACTGACCGGCATAAACTCTGAGGCAATGAGCACAAATACGCAGAGCGTCATCGCCAGGACGCCGCTCCAGTATGCGCGGGTGTTATGTAATCCAGACATTATTTATCTCCGACAAAACAAAGCCGCCTGCAGGCGGCTTTGGGGATGTCTCCGGCACAGGAGAGCTATTGCAGGTTGGTTTTGAAAAATTGAGTGAATGTAGCAAAGGGAATTTTGCCCGCGACGTTGTCATAGAGATCGACGTGGTTTGCGCCAGGGACAATCACCAGCGCTTTCTCTTTACTGCCGATCGCCTTAAAGGCATCTTCGGCAAAATAGCGTGAATGGGCTTGTTCGCCGGTCACAATAAGCGTCGGAATAGTCACTTCGCTGGCGTAACTCAGCAGCGGCATATTCATAAACGACAGCGGCATCGTCGCATTCCAAGCCCCGGTTGAATTAACCGAACGCGCATGGAAACCTCGCGGCATACGGTAATAATCGAAGAACTCTTTCAGGACCGGATTGGGGTTGGCGGGCAAGGTTTCCGGCAAAATACGATCGGCAGCGCTGACGTTGCCTTTATCATCAACATATATGTCATGCCCACCGGGGGCGGAAGTGCCGTTTGCCGCATCCTTCCAGCGCTGCGCGTTCAAGTACTGCAGTACCGCTCGGCGGTCGGCTGTCGTGTAGCGGTCTTTGCCATCGCCTACCCCATGACCCATCGCGCGGCTCATGTCATACATGACGCTGGTCGCCACCGCTTTGACGCGGGTATCCATCGCCGCGTCGTTTAGGGCCATACCGCCCCAGCCGCAAATGCCGAGCAAACCGATACCGTTGCGATCCACCTCTTTTTGCAGGCCCAGAAAGTCCACCGCGGCACTGAAATCCTCGGTATTGATATCCGGTGAGGCCATGTTGCGTGGGTAGCCACCGCTTTCGCCCGTATAGGATGGGTCAAACGCCAGGGTGACAAACCCCTGTTCGGCCAGCGTCTGGGCATACAGGCCGCTGGACTGCTCTTTTACCGCGCCGAAGGGACCGCTCACGGCAATAGCTGCCAGTTTGCGTTCACCGCGATCCTTCGGCAGGTAGAGATCGCCAACTAAGGTTATCCCGTAGCGGTTCTGGAAGGTCACCTTACGGTGATCCACTTTCAAACTCTCAGCAAACGTTTTATCCCATTTTTCAATCAGTGAAACAGGCGCATTCGGGTTAATTGTCTCAGCATAGCTCATCGTTGTCACTCCAGTTAATGAGGCGCAAAGCAGCATGGCGGGTATCGCGGCTGTCAGTTTTTTGGTGAAAACCGTCATCAAAATTCCCCTAAATAAACGTGATCAATGCAAGTCTCCAGTAGACAATGCAGCTTTGCTTTATTGTCGTGCGCTTAGTGTAGCCAGCAGTAATGGTTCTGATTAGTAGGTAAAAAATGCTAAAATTAATACCATATTGTTCTAAATGGCATGTGGATGACGAGGCAGGAGAATGGCGAAACGGGAAAACTATAATGACCTTTATCTGTTTATGCAGGTGGTGCGGGAAGGCAGTTTTACCGCCGCAGCGCAACGACTTGGCCTGGCGCAGTCCGGGGTAAGCCGTGCGGTTCGCGAACTCGAAGAGCGGCTGGGCGTTCAGCTTCTGGTGCGCACCACCCGCCGGTTGTCGCTCACTCAGGCGGGTGAGCAGCTCTATCACAATGTCGAATCCGGTTTCGACGCCTTAGATATGGGACTCGCCACGCTGGCCCACTATCGTCAAACGCCCTCCGGTACGGTACGCATCAATGCCAGCCAGCATGCCATTGATAAAGTCCTGCTGCCGAAGCTGGCAGTATTTAAACACCGCTATCCCGATATCAGACTGGAACTGATCAGCGAAAGCCGGTTTGTCGATATTATTGCGGAGCGATTCGATGCGGGCGTGCGTCTGGGCCCGGAAGTCGGGAGTGGTATGATTGCGGTACGCATTTCGCCCGATATGGAGATGGCTGTTGTCGGTACCCCGGAACATTTTCGCCGCTACGGCTTTCCACAAACGCCCGCCGATTTAGTCGCCCACCCCTGCATCGCTTATCAGTTCGGCGACGGCAGCCTTTACGCCTGGGAACTTAATGTGGATGGCAAAAAAATCACCCACCCGCCTCAGGGACAGTGGGCTTTCGCCGATAGCTATATGGAGGCCAAAGCGGCAAGGCTCGGTCTGGGGCTGGCCTATGTCCCGGAAGAGCTGATTACCGACGATCTAGCCCAGGGCACACTTATCCGGGTGCTCCAGCGTTATAGCCAGCGTCTGGAAGGTTCATTTCTCTATTACCCGCACCGCAATGTGTCGCCCGCGCTGAGAGCGGTCATTGATACATTGCGAATGTAACTGAGGTTGCCTGCAGGCAGCAGACCACCGGTAGCGGTTGGTGGAGGGGTCTGAACTCAGAGCTTTCGCTTAATTCCGAACCATGCAAATTGTTAGGCGAGGCGGAAATGATCTGATATCAGTATCAATTTTGCGACTTACCTATGTGATCATAAAGTTATAATACAGCACCGCTTCGTAACGAGTTAAAAAAACGCATATTTCCCTGCTACGCAAACCCTTTTTCTTCGCCTACCCACGCCTGTTGTTGAAATACCTCCAAAACGCTTAAGCATTCCTTTCCACCTCAGGGCTGCTACGCTAACTCTCAGTCAATGGCGAAGGAGGCGTAATGAAAGTCCTCAATATCCTGGTCCGTCGATGCGTGCTGATTACCCGCTTTGAAGAGACCGTTTCGTTTTATGAAAACCTAATCGCGCAGACGGCCAGGTTGCGTTTCGACTATCCCGAATACGATCTCAAACTGGCGCAGGTAGGTTCTGTGCTTTTAATCGGCGGAACCGAGCAAAGCCTGGCGCCTTTTCGCGCCACCGAGGCCACTTTCCTGGTCAACGACATTACCGCCTGGGAGAAACATCTGCCTTCCACCGGAGCAACGATTATCAATCCGGTGAAGGCCGTGCCCACCGGCTGGAACATGCTGGTTCGGCATCCGGATGGCATGATTGCCGAATACGTTGAGCATCATGACAAAAACCCAGCAGATGAGATCTTCTGATGCTTCGCTTTCAGAGGGTTGGACCTGGTATCAGTCGGCTATACTGCCAGAAAAGTGCGCTTTCTGCTGTAGCCAGAGAGGGAGAGAGGGAGAAACTGGCGCTGCAAGCCGCAGCGCCACAGTTATCCTCTTACCCGGGCAGCATCACAGACTGACACTGTTCAACCAGTTGAGCAGACTTGCCACTGAGTATTGCGTCGGTGCGCGCGATATCGGCTGCCCCGATGTTATCAACAGCAGCGTCGGCAGGCCGCGTACGCCGAGGTCGCTGGCCAGTTCCTGATGCAGGTCGGCATCCAGATAGCGCGTTTCAAACTGAGCAATCCGCTGGCTGAGTTTTTCATGGGCCAGTAGCTGCCAGAGTTTACGGCAGTGCACACAGCGCTCCGCGCCAACGAACAGCAGCATGGGTCGTTCACCCTCCAGTTCACTCGCCGCGCTTATCGGCCGGAATGCGCTTTCCGCAACGCGGAACAGCTTCGGACTGCGGCGCAGAGTATCGTTATCGGTTGCGACGCACAGCGCATCGGCGCTTTTACTGTACGGCTGTACGCCCGCCACGCGCACCACGCTCTGCGCCGGGCCCGCCGCCGCCGCGCCCGGCTGACGCAGAGTGCGGACATCAACTGCCGCAATCGGCGTCTCCTGCGGTTGCGCAAGCTGCGGGATCCACGCGTAAGGAATGCGGTAGGCGCGGTAAACCATATTATTATTCAGCGTCTTACCCCAGAACGGCGAAATGTATTCCCAGACAATGTCGTGATCGCGGGTCACTTCAAAAATGCGGCCGTTCGAACCTTCGTTAATCAACGTATTGCCATTTTCCAGGCGCTGCATATTGCTGATATACGGACTGTAGAAGCGGTATGAATCAGTCGGTTGCGGCAGGTCCGCTTCATAAGGCGAGTAGCGCCACTCAATATCGAGGGTCAGCGGGTTGATCTCAAGGATCCGAGAATAATCGCGCCAGGCGTTTTTCACCCCATCCGCCGATGCCGGGTTAGGCGCACCGTATCCGGCCCAACCGCCGTTGTCGAAAATCAGGATATTGCCCGCCCCCGGCAGCCCCTGCGGGATCATATGCGCATGATGCTGGCCGATGATCCAGCCGATGTGCTTCAGCTCCGGTTTGCTGTAGTCCGGGCCGAGCTGCCAGACTATTTTGCCGCTCTGCTTATCGATAATGGCGATAATATTGGATTCGCGGGCGTCCCAGATAATGTTGTCGGGATGAAAGCGCGCATCGCCGGCGTCATACCATTTATTCGGCCCCAGCGCCGACATCGAGTTGATATGCATCCAGTCGCCCATTCCGCAGCCGCTGGCGCGCATATTCGGGTTATTGTACAGCGCGGTGCGCGCCGCATCGTCGAAGCCCAGCTCATGAAAATGGTCGCTGCAGCGCCACTCCCAGACCACATTGCCCTGCCAGTCGACTTCAATAATGGTGTCGTCCAGCAGCAGCTTGTCGGAGATCGCTTCATTCACCAGATTGGTGTGGGCGAGGATCAGGGTATTGCCGCCATCGACCTGCGGCTCCAGCCCCGGCGCGTAGTAGCCGACCGGGTTACCCGCTCGCTGATAGTCGTGATGAGCGCGCGCCATCCAGCGCGTTTCATTGCCGGGGTCGCTGACCTGTTCGTAGCGGTCGAATTTCCAGGTCACGTTGCCCTCCCAGTCCACCTGGATCAGATCGAGCATATCCTGCATGCCATAGCGCGGGTCGCGCTCGCCGCTGTGGCCAAGGATGGCGCCGCCGGGCAGAATTTTGTTGGGAAACCCATGCAGTTCAGGCCATTCCCGCACCACGTGACCATTCATATCCACCAGTACCGCGCCGTGTTCGGTGGCCTGGAAAAGGGTGTAGCCGCTCCAGGCGCGCTGCGGATCATAAAGTGTGGCGCTGGTCGGGTAAACGGAAGGATGTCCCATATGTTGCTCCTTAAATAATAAAATCAGACAGAAGTAATCAGGTTGCGAATGTGGCGGCAGGCGGCGGTAAACGAGTCATCATCACGCTGGCGCGGATGAGGCAGCGCCAGGTTCACGATTTCTCGTATCCGCCCCGGACGCGGGGAGAGCACGACGACGCGATCGGCCAGGGCGACGGCCTCTTCAACATCGTGCGTCACCAGTAACGTGGTGGTTCCCGCGCTTTGGTGGATCTGTAAAAGTTCCTGCTGCAGGGTGTGACGCGTCAGGGCATCCAGCGCGCCGAAAGGCTCATCGAGCATCAGGATCTGCGGGCGGGCCACCAGACCGCGGGCAATAGCCACCCGCTGGGCCATGCCGCCGGAAAGCTGCGCGGGCAGCGCGCTGGCGAACTCGCTGAGCTGCACGCGCGCCAGCATCTCCAGTGCCCGCTGGCGCTTCGTCGCCCGGGTGAGCTTTTCATCTGCCAGGCCGAGCATCACGTTGTCGAGCACGTTAAGCCACGGGAACAGGCGCGGCTCCTGAAACACAATGCCGCGCTCTTTGCCCACGCCGGTGACCGGCTCGCCGTTAATACAAATATCCCCCTGGGTGGCAGACTCAAGGCCCACCAGCATCCGTAGCAGCGTCGATTTACCGCAGCCGCTGCTGCCCACCAGCGCGACCAGTTCACCGGCGGCGATATCCAGGTTGAAATTCTGTAGCGCCGTCACCTGTTGCCAGGATTTACGCACGTGGCGAAAAGAGACCAGAGTTGAAGAGGTCATAACTGCTCCTGTTGACGCCAGCGGGTGGCGCGCATTTCCAGTAAACGTCCGGCTTTATCCAGCGCCGCGCCGGTGATACCGACCAGCACCATGCCGCAGAGAATAGTGGGCATATCCAGCAGCTGCTGGGCATTGATCATCAGGCTACCGATCCCGACGCCGGAGGACATGAAATATTCCGCGCCGATATTGCCAAGCCAGGCGTAAATCAGCGCCAGCCGCAGACCGGCAAAGATCCCCGGCGCGGCACCGGGAAGAATGACCCGGCGCAGGCGCGCGAATTCGCCCAGCCGCAGCACCCTGGCGACTTCATCGAGTTGCGGGTTTCGCTGAAGCACCGCCTGCAGAGTGCTGAAGAACATAGGAAAGAACGACGCCAGCGCGATAAAGACGATTTTGCCGCCGTTATCGTTACCCACCCATGCCGTCAGCAGCGGCAGCCAGGCAAACAGAGCAATATGGCGCAGCACGTTAAGCGTGGGGGTAAAAATTTGTCCGGCGCGTGGGCGCAGCGCCAGCAGCAGTCCGCAGAGCAAACCGCCGGCAATCCCCAGCGCGCCGCCGACAACCGCTCTCCCCAGACTGGCCAGCATCGCGGCGCTCAGCTCTCCGCTCAGGATCCCCTGAACAAATCGTGCCGCCACCGCCAGCGGCGAAGAGAATAATCCGCTATCAATCCAGCCCCACTGGCTGGCCAGCTGCCACAGCGCCAGCAGGACTATCGGCAGCGGTAACGCCCGCCAGCTGGCCTGCGGTTTCCACGCCAGGCGTCCGGCGGCTGGCTGCGGCCAGAACACCAGTCGGGAACAGGCCCGATTCGCCGCCCACTCCATCAGCATGCCGCTCAGGCCAACCACCGCGATGGTGACAAAGACGATATCCAGTTGAAACAGCTGGCGGCCCCAGACCATCAGGTAGCCAATACCTTCGGAAGAAGCCAACAGCTCGACAACGATAAGCGATACCCAGGCCTGCGAAAGCGCCAGACGCAGACCGGTAAACCAGCCCGGCAGGCTTGCCGGGATCACCAGCCAGCGCAGCCGCTGCCAGCGGGAGAAGTTCATCACCCTGCCGGCTTCGCTCAGGGTCTGCGGCACGCTGGCTACCGCCTGCTGAGTGTTGATGGTCATCGGCACCACAGTGGTTTTCACGATAACCGCCAGCTTGAGGCCGTTATCAATCCCGAACAGCACCATCAATAGCGGGATCCAACCGAGCGTCGGAATTTGCGCCAGCGCGTAGAACAGTGGTTCCACCCGCTGCGCGGCCGCTGGCACCAGGCCAAACAGCGCCCCGAGCAGCGTGCCGGCGATGGCGCCCAGCAGCAGGCCAAGCGCCAGATGCTGGAGACTAAATCCCCACTGCGCCAGCAGATCGCCGCTCAGCAGCGACAACGCGGTATCGGCAACCACCGACGGGGCGGGCAAAATTTGCGCGGGCATCCATCCCTCGCGGGCGGCGATGTACCACAGCAACAACAGTAGCGCTGGCAGCAGCCACGGCCAGCCGTTAAGCCGGAAACCCGGCCTGCCAGGGGCATCGGTTCTTAAGATCATCTGCGACATATCGGTCCACTCATCGGAAAGTGATGCCGCTATGAAAACGTGACTCACGCTGCCCCGCTATTGCGTAAGGCGAATAATCCCGATGCATCGAATGCATTTCAGCCTGGCGGGCACGCGGCGTCTGATTTAGCTTTTTTTCACCCATGCTTGGCGAATAAAAGCATTTAACACACGGCCCGCCGGCTCTTTAGGGTGAGAAAAAAACTCAAGGGAGCAATACGTTATGATGAAAGCATTTTTTAGCCGCACCTTGCTGGCATTGGTCGCGGTCATCGGTCTGGCGGCAAACGCCCAGACCGAGACGCTACGAACCATTCGCATCGGCGTGCCGGATCAGAGCGCCGGCAGTCAACCTTTTATTGAGGGGCCGGTCGGCATGGCGTTTATCCGCCATCAGCTGGAAGAGGTGTTTAAACCGCAGGGTGTGGAAGTGCAGTGGCAGTTTTTCAAGGGGGCAGGCCCGGCGGTGAATGAAGCGTTAGCCAACCGACAGCTTGATTTTGTTTACCTCGGCGATCTGGCGGCGATTATCGGTAAGGCCAATGGTCTGCCGACACGCCTGCTTCTGGGCAGCCGCGGCTCGGAATCCTGGCTCGCGGTAACCAAAGCCTCGGGTATTAAAACGCTGGCCGACCTGAAAGGCAAACGGGTGGCGGTCTATCGCGGTACGGCGGACCAGCTGGCCTTTGACCGGGCGCTGCAATCCGCCGGCCTCAATGAGCGCAGTTTGCAGGTCATCAACCTTGACTGGAACGCGGGTAAAGCGGCGCTGGCGGCCGGTCGCGTCGATGCGGTATGGGGAGGCGTCTCCCTGCTGGCGCTACGCGGCGACAAAATTGATGTGGTGGTTAAAAGCGGCGATTCAGGCCGCCAGAACACCACTCAGGCGGGGTTCCTCGGCACGCAGACGTTTATCGAGACCTGGCCGCAGGCGACTCAGCAGATCGTTAATGTGCTGGTGAAGAATGCCGCTGAAATCAGCGATCCGGCTAATCGAGACGCCTGGTCTGCCGAGATGGCGCAGCAAAGCCAGATCCCCAAGGCGTTATTTCTGGAAGCGCTGCAGCCACAAGATCTGAACTTTACCACCTCACCGCGTATTGACCCGTTCCTGACCGGCAGCTTCAGCAGTAGCGTCGAGCAGGCTAAATCGGGTCGTCTGATCCGCAGCGCTTTTGACGTTAAGCAGTGGGTGGACGGCCAGTTTGTCGAGCAGGCGCTGAAAACGCAGCAACTGGAAAACCGCTGGCCACCGTACGATGCCAAAGGTGAGGCGAAAAACGCCGGTTAATCCCTCTCCTCATGCGCCAGCAGCTGAAGCTGATGCTGACGGTCGGTATGGAGGATAATCTCAATCAGCCTCTCAACCAGCGGCGGCTGAATCGCGTGAACCGGGGAGATAATGGCAAACCGGGTCTGCATTAGCCGCCACTCATCTGGCAGATCGCTAAGTTCCAGTTTCACCAGCCGATGGCTGTGCTGGCACAACGCGAAGCCGTCCTCGCTGGCGAAGCTTATCGCGTGGGTTTGCGCCAGAGTGGAAAGCAGCGCGTAAATATGGTCGCACTGGATCGCGGGCGTAAAGTCCTGTTGCTGGCTGAGGGTCGCCAGTACCTTGCGTACCCCCGGCGGCAAATAGGGGGCGGCAAAAGGGTAGCGCAACATCTCCTGAATCGAGATCGTCCCCTGTTTTGCCAGCGGATGTTCGGCATGGCAGACAAAGAAACAGCGTTGTGGGCTAAGCGGCTGCACGCGTAACTGCGGGTCAAGCTCGGCCTGCCAGCTATCGGCGACCACAAAAGGATAGTGCTGGGAGGTAAGCGCCTGATGCAGAGCAAGCCAGTTATCAATGTGAAAACGCACCCTCGCCTGCGGCAAAAGACGATGAAACTCTCCGATGGCCGCCGGAATCAGCCTCGCGCCGGGAGCCGGGCCGCAGCCAAAAGCGACCTCGCCATTTTGCGCATCGTCCGCCTCACGCAGCTGGCTGCTGAGCTCAATATTGAGTTCCTGAAAACGGCGCGCATAAGGCAGCAGCTTTTGCCCATGCAGCGTGAGCGTCGGTAGCTTGCTCTGGCGGTCGAATAAAGGATGACCGACACTCTGCTCCAGCGCCTGAATGCTGCGGCTAAACGCCGATTGCGACAGGCAAACCGCCTCCGCCGCACGATTAAAACTGCCGTACTCCACTAGCGCCACAAAATTGCGTAACTGGCGAAAATCCAGATGCATCGATCCGCTCCCTTCCCTCTACTATTCAACAAAAGTACTGGAAGGCGGCCTGGCGGTAAACCACAGACACCACTCCCGGTGGGTTAGCGCACCGTGACTGGGGTGAAAGTTCGCGTTGCAGAATAGTGATGAATCTGCATGAGCGGCCAGCCACAGAGCCTCACGCTGATCTCACGTTTCAGCCATTAATTCCGTCATCACTTTCGCAAACACTTCGCCCGGCTGAGACAGGGTGCTATGTCCATCCGTCACCGCGACGACAGAAACCGGCAATGCATGACGGAACGGCCGCACCGCCAGACCGCTGGTGTCGACGCCCTGTAGAGAAAAACTGTCAACAATAGTCATACTGTTGTTGCCGTGTCTGACAAGATTAATCGCCATGCTGTAGCGGTTGGTTTCTACCGCCGCCACCTGGCGCTGGCGGAACGCCGGCACCTCTTCGGCAATCATGGCAACCAGCCGCGCGTCGGTCGTGATATACACCAGGTCGCGCGTCGGGATATCCTGCCAATGGATTTCCGTCTGCTGCGCCAGCGGATGCTGCTCGGGCAGCACACACACCATTTCGCCCCGGCAGATGGCCAACGGGTTCTCCTCTGGTTCGTAGCCGGGTTTCACCAGAAAACCGAGATCGTAACGCCCTTCTTCAACCGCCGTCTCAATTTCATTGTTGAGACACATATCCGCCACCACACCATAATCCGGAAAGCTCTGCCGAAAACGCGCCACCGCCAGCGGCAATATATTCAGCGCCAGCGCAGGCGTGGCACAGACCCGCAACTGACCAACGCGATACTGGCGGATGTGATCAACAAAACGCTCAAAACGAAGCCGGTCCTGATGCACGCGCAGCGCCTCTTTATACAGCGCTCTGGCTTCCGCGGTTGGCTGCATCTTCCCTTGATAGCGCTCAAACAGGCTGAACCCCATCTGCTGCTCGATAAGCGCCAGGCTTTTACTCACCGAAGGCTGCGACATGGCCAGCTGCGCCGCTGCCGCTGTCACTGAACCTAGCTGAACGATACTGATAAAGACCTCGAGTTGCTTGGGTGTCATTGCCATTTTCCTGATAACGATATGCTGATTATGCATTTAAAAAATATGCACTCAGGGTTATAGAATCCATAATTATATTCACCAGAGGGCATAAAATGAAATTTTTCACGTCACGCTTCATGTCGATATTGTTGCTTATACCGGGGATGTTCTTAGCCCAGTCTCCTGCTCAGGCCGGGGAAGAAATCAATACGATTCTGCCAGACCATGTGATCCGCGTCGGTGCGGTCAACGCACCGCCGTGGTATCAGAAAGATCTGCTGACCAACCAGTGGACCGGGCTGGTTCCGGATGTTGTGCAGGCGATATTTAAAAACACCGATATCAAGATTGAATACGTTGATACGCAATGGGGCACCGCCGTCGCGGGTTTACAGTCCAACCGCTTCGATATTTTAGGTGGTTTTAATAATACGCCAGAAAGGGCCAAAGCCGTCGACTTTACCCGCCCTATGGGCTCGCACCAGATGGGCGTCCTGACTCTGGAAAAAGAGACGCAGAAATATCAGCGCTGGGACACCATCAACACTTCGCAGACCAGGCTCAGCGCGATTGATGGCTCGGCAGCCGTCACGCTGCTGCAGCCTCAACTGGACAAAGCCCAGTGGATTATCGTTCCCGATAGCGACAACATGCAGCTCCAGATGGAGAGCGGCCGCGCGGATGCCATCGTCACTAACGATATCCAGATGGCGCAATATATTCAAAAGCGTCATCAGGGCACGATGATTATTCCACAGCCGGTCAAAGAACAGGCAACCAATATGGGCCTGCGTAAAGAACGACCGGAATTACAGGCGTGGCTGAATGGACGGCTCGAACAGCTGGATAAAGACGGCACGCTGAAAAAAATATGGCAGAAATATACTCACCCAGCGAAATAACTCTGATGAATCCACAATCATTATTACCGTTACTGAAAATTGAAGCGCTTAGCAAATCATTTTCAGGTAATAAAATTATAGATGATGTTTCCTTCGCGGTTCGTCCCTCGGAGGTGATTGGCATCATTGGCCGCAGCGGCGCGGGTAAATCCACCCTGCTGCGTTGCCTGAACATGCTTGAAGTCCCGGATAGTGGGCATATTTGGCTGGGTGAGGAAGAAATAGGCTTTCACGGCGCGCAGAGAAAACAGGTCACACAGCGCACATTAGCGCGCCAGCGTGCCTCAATGACAATGGTATTCCAGCACTTTAATCTGTGGCCACATCGCAGTGTATTGCAGAATATTATTGAAGGTCCGGTACAGGTCCTGGGCTTGCCGCGTAAAAAAGCCATCGAAAAAGCCATGGCGCTGCTCACGCGTATGGGCCTGCAAGAAAAAGCCGGAGACTTCCCGGTTCAACTTTCAGGCGGTCAGCAGCAGCGGGTATCTATCGCCCGCGCCCTGGCCATGGCGCCGCAAGTGATCCTGTTTGACGAACCGACTTCCGCACTCGATCCGGAATCTGTCGGGGAGGTGCTGTCCGTTATTTCCGAACTGGCGGCCAGCGGCACCACCATGCTGGTGGTTACCCATGAAATGCGTTTTGCCCTGCAGGTATGTAGTCGGCTGCTGTTGATGGATAATGGCAAACTGGTGGAAGAAGCATCCCCGCAGGAGATCTGGTCACGGCCGCCCGATGCCCCTATCCGACGCTTTATGACGCTGTCCGGCGTAACGGCAGAGGAGCTGCGCTAATGTCTTATCACTGGGATTTCTCAATACTGTGGCAATATCACGCGGTTTTGCTGGAAGGGATATTGACCACCTTTAAAATTGTGCTGGCCTCAGTCACGTTAAGCATTCTTGGCGGAGCGCTGCTGGCCCCGTTGCGCGGCGCGTCCAGGGCGGTCATCCGCTTACCCACCCAGGGGTTGATTGAGATTGTGCGTTCAATCCCCCCTCTGGTGCTGATTGTCTGGGCCTACTACTGTCTGCCCATTTTGTTCGGCCTGACCCTCTCCTCGTATCTGACCTGTGTCCTCGCCATCTCGTTATATGGCAGCGTATTTTTCGCTGAAATATTTCGTTCTGGTATGCAATCGGTCGATCATGGTCTGGTCGAAGCGGGCCTGTCGGTGGGGATGTCACCGCTGAAAGTATTAGTTCGCATTACCGCGCCGGTAGCCTTTTTGCGAATTTTACCGGCGTTTGTCAGCCAGTGCGTGATGTCGGTTAAGAATTCCGTGCTGGCGAGTTATATCGCAACGGGTGAGATCCTCTATCAAGGGCAACGGCTGAGTACCGCCACCTTCCGCCCTCTGGAGACACTGACTTTTGTGGCGCTGTTTTTCGTCGCCACCATTCTTCCGCTGTCACTGCTGGCAAGCTATGCCGAGCGCCGGATCCGCAGCCGCTACTTCAAACGTTGAGTAACCATGACTATTTCCGCAACACGCCAGCTGGTCAATTTTGCCAGTACCTTATCTGCGCCAGCTATCCCGGCTCCCGTTCGGCGCAAAATTCGACTGCATTTACTGGATGCCCTCGCCTGCGGTTGGGCGGCCAGTGGCCACCGGGTCAGCGAACCGATGATACGCGCCTCCCGGCTATTTGGCGGAAACGGTCACTGTAGCGTCTTCGGTGAGTCCGGTTTCAGCCCATTGGCGGCCGCGTTCGCGAACGCCGCCATGATAAACGGCCTGGATCACGATGACGGTGTGGAGATCGACGGCAAAGGGCTCGGCCATCCGGGGGCCACACTGGTTGCCGCCGCGATGGTTGCGCTTGACCTCAATCCTGAGCCGGTAGCTCAGGACGTGCTGATTACCACCCTGGCGGCCGGTTTCGAGGTGAATAACCGGCTCATCCACGCCATCCAGCCTTCGGCAGAACGCTTCAGCCAGGTCTACGGCGTGGCGCAGCATCAATCCATCGGCGCAGCCGTGGTGGCCGGTCGGTTGTTGGGGTTAAACCCTGAGCAATTACATCACGCGGTGGGCCTGGCCGCCGCGTTAACACCGCTCCCCAGCCTGCACCAGTATAACTGGCGACAACGGCCGCTGTTGTCGCTCAAAGATGCCGTGGCGCCCGCCGCGCAAGCCGCCGTGCAGGCGGTGATCATGGCGCAGCAAGGCCTCAGCGGCAGCCTTGATGTACTCGATGGCGAACAGGGTTTCTGGCGGATGATTGGCTCCGACCAGTTCGCGCCAGACAGGTTGACCGATGAGCTCGGCAGTCACTGGTACGCTGGCTACGGTAGCTTTAAGCGATATCCCGCCTGCCGCTGGCTGGCCTGCGCGCTGGAATGCATGGAGGGCATCATGCAGCAGACCGGCTGGTCTGTTGCGGATCTCCGCACCATTGAGGTACAAAGCTTCCCCCGCCTGGTCAATGATATGATGGATTATCGGCCGCAAACGGTGACCGACGCGCAGTTCAGCCTGCCGTGGACGCTGGCAGCGATCGCCGCTGGCCTGCCACCTGGTGCCGACTGGTATACAGAAGACAATATGCAAAACCCCGCCTTGCTGGCGCTGGCGGATAAAGTCACGGCCACTGTCACGCCTGAATTTACACAACGAATGAATGGTCCGGCACGCCAGCCTGGCGCGCGCGTTGTGGTCACAAACAGCCGTGGTGAATGTGCAGTGCAGGAACGCTACAAACCCCTCGGCAGCGCCGAGCGGCCGCTTAGCGATGGGGAAATTATTGCCAAAGCGCGGCGAAATTTGCCCGGACATAAGATAAAGGTTAACGAACTGCTTACGAGCGTGATGGAGGAGGCAACAGCTCGGTATTACTCCTCTTCGGCAGACCTGATGGGCTTTTCGCTACCGGCGTAGCAAGGGTTGCCTGACATTGTCAGGCAACCACGACCGGTTAGTGCTTCACGATATACATGGTACGACTGTAGGCCACATCTTCCGGGTTGGTGATCGGGTAGCCTTTCAGCCACGGCTTAATCAGCCGGCCGTTAGTGTACTGGTAGATCGGCGCAATCGGCGCTTTGACCATAATGATCTTCTCCGCCGCGTTGTAATCGTCGTTACGCGCTTTGGCCGAATTCTCCACCGCCGCCTGGGCGAGGATTTTGTCGTACGCCGGATCGTTAAAGCGCGAGATATTTCCGCTGTGGGTGGAGGTCAGCAGCGACAGGAAGGTGGACGGCTCGTTGTAGTCCCCTACCCACGAAGCGCGGATCACGTCGAAATTGCCGGTGTTACGGCTGTCGATATAGGTTTTCCACTCCTGGTTTTGCAACTTCACTTCCACGCCGAGGTTTTTCTTCCACATCGACGCCACCGCGATGGCAATCTTCTGGTGATTCTCAGAGGTGTTATACAGCAGCGTCAGCTTCAGCGGACGATTCGGGCCATAGCCGGCGGCAGCCAGCAGGGCTTTCGCCTGGGCATTAAGTTCGGCCTGACTCATACTCTCAAACTGCGACGGCTGGGGGGTGAAGCCCGCCGTCACGTCCGGCGTGAAACGCCAGGCCGGTTTTTCCCCGGTTCCCAGTACTTTCTCCGCCATCACCCGGCGATCGATGGTCATGCTCAGCGCCAGTCGCACCCGCTCGTCCGCCGTCGGCCCCTTTTGGGTATTGAAAGCGTAATAGTAGGTACCCAGCTGCGGCGGGGTATATACCTGCCCCGGAATATCCTTCAGCAGTTTCTGATACATATTTTTCGGGAAAGATTCGGTGATATCGATATCGCCAGCGAGATAGCGCTTGGTGGCGGCGGACTCCTGGTTGATCGGCACAAAGGTGACCTGCTGGATCACCGTTTTGGCGTTATCCCAGTAGTGCGTGTTCGGCACCACCACCAGCTTTTCATTGACCACGCGATCTTTCAGAACATAGGCGCCGTTGCCCACCAGGCTGCCGGGCCGCGTCCAGTTCGCGCCGCTGTCGACATTCGCCTTCTGTACCGGGTAGAAGGCAAAGCTGGCGGTCAGGTTGCTGAACCACGGCAGTGGTTTATCCAGCTGCACCCGCAGAGTGTGGGCGTCGACGGCGGTAACCCCCAGGGTCTCCGGCGCGGCTTTGCCGTCGATAATGTTCTGCGCGTTGGCGATCCCCGCCAGCGCCGCGAACCAGGCGAACGGCGAAGTGGTTTTCGGATCCACCAGACGCTGCCAGCTATAGACGAAATCCTCGGCGGTAACCGGCGTGCCGTCGGACCAGCGCGCGTCATCGCGCAGGGTAAAGGTCCAGACGCGGTTATCGTTGCTCTGCCAGCGGGTCGCCACGCCTGGAACCAGGTTGCCTTTCGCATCCTGATTGACTAAACCTTCAAACAGATCGCGGATCACCTGGATTTCCGGCAGGCCCACCGCTTTGGCGGGATCTAACGAGGCGGGTTCATCTTTGATATGGCGTACTAACAGCTGTTTTTCCGCCAGTACCGTGCCCGGCGGTACGTCCGCCGCCCAGGCTAAAGAAGATACGCTGGCTAACCACAGCGCGCCGCATGTCAAAGCGACAGGATACTTCATAAGATCCCCTTTAAAATGAAAAAAATACCGCCAACAGAGCGATAATTATTTGTTTCATCACCTGAAATTGCAAACGACATATGATAGAAAATTGATGTGTCGTCGGATTTCACGCCTCAGGGAATGGGTTTGATCCCGACGCGCTTTTCGCCAACACTGAATAATAACGACACACAGGAAGCCCTATGTCTATTTCACGTCCTCGTCCGCAGCGCGGCGACTTTCCGCCGGGAACCCGGCAGTACGGCAGCTCGGAACTGGGCGCGCCGCTGCTGTGGTTTCCTGCGCCGCAGGCCGACAGCCGTAGCGGCCTGATTATTGCCGGCACCCACGGTGATGAAAATTCGTCGATTGTGACCCTCTCCTGCGCCCTGCGCACTCTGAAACCCGAGCTGCGCCGTCACCACGTGGTGCTAACGGTCAACCCTGACGGCTGTCAGCTCGGGCTGCGTGCCAATGCCCGCGGCGTTGACCTCAACCGTAACTTTCCGGCCGCTAACTGGAAACAAGGGGAAACGGTTTATCGCTGGAACAGCGCGGCAGAGGAACGCGACGTGGTGCTGTTGACCGGCGAGCAGCCGGGTTCGGAGCGGGAGACCCAGGCCCTGTGTCAGTTGATCCACCAGATCCATCCGGCGTGGGTGGTCTCCTTTCACGATCCGCTGGCCTGTATCGAAGACCCGGGCCACAGCCCGCTGGGGCACTGGCTGGCCGACGCCTTCTCCCTGCCGCTGGTGGGCAGCGTGGGCTACGACACGCCGGGCTCCTTTGGCAGTTGGTGCGCTGATATCGGACTCCCCTGCATCACCGCCGAGTTCCCACCGGTCTCCGCCGACGAGGCAACGGAGCGTTACCTGCCGGCGATGACCGACCTGCTGCGCTGGCAGGCTTAAAGATGAAGCACGCCGGTGCTGAACCGCAGCGCCGGCTCAACGTCCACCGCCAGCCATGTCGGGCCGTCGAGGTCAGCGAAGCACGCCAGCGGCGCCAGAGGGAGCGCGGCGGCGATCCCGCGCGAGGTACAGAGCATACAGCCCAGCATCCGTTCAAATCCCTGCCGTTCCGCCTCTCCGGCCAGAGCCAGCGCTTCGGTCAGACCGCCCGTTTTATCCAGTTTGATATTGACCATCTCATAGCGCCCGCGCAGCCGCGGCAGGCTCTCCCGGGTATGGCAGCTCTCGTCGGCGCAAATCGGTAACGGATGAACGAAGTTTTCCAGCGCCGCATCGGCGTCAGCCGGGAGCGGCTGCTCGAGCATCGCCACGCCGAGGTCCGCCAGCAGCTGACAGCGCGCCGCCAGCCCCTCGCTGTGCCAGGATTCATTGGCGTCGACAATCAGCGTAGCCTCCGGCGCCGCCTGACGGATAGCGATTAACCGCTCGCTGATCAGCCGGTCGTCAAGCTTCACTTTCAACAGCTGGGCACCTTTCTGCCACAGCGCCGCGGCGCTGGCCGCCATCTGATCCGCCGTACCAATGACCACCGTTTGGGCGGTGATCACCCGGTTGGGCAACGCCACGCCCAGCAACTGGGACAAGGTTTTGCCTTCGCGCCGCGCCTGCAGATCCCACAGCGCGCAGTCAACGGCATTGCGCGCGGCGCCTGCCGGCAGCAGCCGCTGCAGCTGTTCGCGGGTGAGGCCCGCTTCCAGCTGCTCGCCGATCGCCATCACCTGGGCCATGACCGAAGCGATGCTCTCGCCATAGCGGGGATAAGGCGTGCATTCGCCCACCCCTTTCACACCGTCCTCCTCCAGTTCCACCACCACCACTTTTGCCTCGCTGCGGCTGCCGCGGGCGATCACAAAAGGGGTATGTAGCGGCCAGGCTTCCTCATACACTCGCACGTTGCGCATTCCCTTGTCCTCTCTGGTCAATGTTAAATAGGGTTTGCCGTGTAGCTGGCGGATGTCATACACTACTCGTGACGTTAACTATATGTAAACAGGAAGATAACCATGTCACAAACCGTGCATTTCCAGGGCAACCCCGTTTCTGTTCAGGGCACCATTCCGCAGGCAGGCGCTAAAGCGCAGCCGTTTACGCTGGTCGCCAAAGATCTCTCTGACGTCGCGCTGAGCCAGTACGCCGGCAAACGTAAAGTACTGAATATTTTCCCGAGCATTGATACCGGCGTGTGTGCCGCATCAGTGCGTAAATTCAACCAGCTGGCCGCTGAACTGGACAACACTGTGGTGCTGTGCATTTCCGCTGACCTGCCGTTCGCCCAGTCCCGCTTCTGCGGCGCGGAAGGCCTGAGCAACGTGGTGACCCTTTCCACGCTGCGCGGTGCGTCGTTCCTCGCTGACTACGGTGTCGCCATCGCCGCCGGTCCGCTGGCTGGCCTGGCCGCTCGCGCCGTGGTCGTTATCGATGAAAATGATCAGGTCGTCTACAGCCAGCTGGTGAATGAAATCACCGAAGAGCCGGACTACGACGCCGCGCTGGCCGCCCTGAAAGCCTGATAACAGCGTGCCCGGGCGCATCACGCCCGCGGACAATCTATGTACTCAGCCCCCGCTCTGCGGGGGCTTTTTTATTGCCGTGGCGCATAGCGGGAGATAGCCCGCGCCATCGCCGGGCCGGTCAGTAAAATGGTAAACAGCCGCAACGTCTGTAGCGCCATAATGAACGACATATCCGCCCGGGTGCCGGCGGCGATAATCGCCACCGTGTCCAGGCCGCCAGGGCTGGTGGCCAGATAGGCGGTCATAAAGTCCATCTGCAGAATGTGGGTCAGGGCAAGGGCCATCAGGGCGCACATCAGGATCAGCCCAATAATAGAGGCGATAATCTGCGGCAGCGTCTTCAGCGCCAGCAGAAAAATGGCTTTATTAAACTGCAGCCCCACCGTCCAGCCCAGCACCGCATAGGCCATCGCCAGCAGCCACTCCGGCAGCTCCAGCATCATCCAGCCGCTGCCCTGGACCAGCGCGCCGAGCAGCATCGGCAACAGCATGGCCCCGGAGGGGATGCGCAGCCGCATGCCCAGCCAACAGGCTAGCGCCGTCAGCAGCAGCGTGAAAGGGAAATTCAGGGTCAACGATGGAAACCAGACAATATCCTGAGTCATTTCCTGCGCTTCATTGCCCAACGCATAGCGCACCACCAGCGCCGCCGCGCCGACGACAAACAGCACCCGCAGATACTGCATCAGCGCCACCAGCCGCACATCGGCCCCGTACTCCTGGGCCATCACCACCATTGCCGACGCGCCGCCGGGAGAGCTTCCCCAGGCGCCGGTGGCGCCCGGCAGCGCGCTGTAGCGAACCAGCAACCAGCCGGTGAGGCCGCTAATCGCCAGGGTGGTCAACAGGATCGCCAGCACCAGCGCCCAGTTGTTGAACAGCACGCCAAAAACAGAGGGATTAATCGCCCGGGCGATCATGCAGCCGACGATGGCCTGCGCCGCCAGATAACAGGGACGAGGGATGCTCAGCTTCACCCCGCGCAGGCTCAAAATGAGACCGGCGATCAGCGGCCCCAGCAGTAGCGCTGCCGGCAAATGAAGGCGTAACAGCAGCGAGGAAAAGAGAACAGAGAGCAGCAGCAATGTCAGCCAGTGCCCGATCGCGCGACGCGACGCCAAGATGCACCACCCCGGAAAAAGGATTAAAAAACCAGTATATACAGGTTTGGCCCGCTTTGCAGGCCGAATGCCGGCGACGTGGGTCGCCGGCCTGGCGGGATTATTCGTCGCCCTTTTTCTGACTCAGACCATATTCACGCAGTTTATTGGCGATGGCGGTATGCGACACCCCCAGCCGCTTCGCCAGCTTACGGGTGCTGGGGTAGCTGCGATAGAGCTGGGTCAGCACCGAGCGCTCAAAGCGCCGGGTGATGTCGTCCAGCGACCCTTCCATGGCCTCCTCGCCCACCGGCAGCGACGCGACGTCATGGTCCGGCAGCAGAATGTCCTGTGGACGCAGCTCAAATCCCTCCAGTTGGGTCAGCGCGCGATAGACAGCATTCTTCAACTGGCGAACGTTGCCGGGCCAGCTGTAGCGGGTGAGCACCGTACTGAGATCGGCGGAGAGCTTCGGCCGCGGGACGCCCTGCTCATCAGCAAAGCGGGCCACGAACAGCTCCGTCAGCGGCATAATGTCCTGCGGGCAGTCGCGCAGCGGCGGCAGATACAGCGTCAGGACGTTGAGGCGATAGTAGAGATCTTCGCGGAACAGCCCTTTCTGCACCAGTTCGACCAGGTTTTTCTGCGTCGCGCAGATCACCCGCACATCGACGTGCACTTCATGATCCTCGCCAACTCGGCGGAAGGTGCCGTCGTTGAGGAAGCGCAGCAGCTTAGTCTGCATTCGCGGCGACATCTCGCCAATTTCATCCAGCAGCACCGAGCCGCCGTTGGCCTGCTCGAAGAAGCCCTTCTTACCCTGCAGCGCGTCGCCAAACAGCTCGCTCTCGACCGCGTCCTCGGGAATGGAGCCGCAGTTGAGCGCCAGATAAGGTTTGCCCGCCCGCGGGCTGGCCAGATGGCAGGCATGGGCCAGCAGATCTTTGCCGGTGCCGGTGTCGCCGACAATCAGCAGCGGCGCGCTGAGCATCGCCAGCTTGCGCGCTTGCTCCACCACGTGGCGCATTTTCGGCCCCACCGCGAGGATCTGGCTGAAGGCGCTGGTGTCCTGGCTGGTCATGGTCTGCAGCTGGCGTCCCATGCGCACGGTTGAGCGCAGCATCGCTACGGCGCCGGTCAGCACCCGTTCGTTATGCTCCCCTTCCAGATAGACCGGGGTCACTTCCAGCAGATAGTTCTGTCCATTCACCACCACATGCTCCGCATGCGTCTCCTGCGGGCTGCTCTCCAGCCAGCGCTGAACGTTAAAATCGGCGATCAACTGGGCCACCGGATGGTTGCGCAGCTTCGCCTGGCTTTGGCCAAACAGCAGGCAGCTGGCGGGGTTGGCCAGTTCCACCCTGCCTTTGGTATCCAGCGACAGCACCGGCTCCGGCATCGCCACCAGCAGCGCGCTGAGCGCCAGGTGTTCACGCTCAGACGGCATCCACGACACGGTGCGCACGTCTGTCACGCCGGCGATACGGCGGATCTCTGCCATCAGGCTGCTGAACGTGGCGAACTCCAGTTCGGCAAAATTGAGGTAAATTCGGCCTATAGGGTCAATATCGATACCACGTAGATCAATGCCGCGCAGCACCAGCAAATCGAGCAATTCACGAGTCAGACCGAGACGGTCTTCACAAAAGACTTCAAGAAGCATGGGAGTGTTCACCCTAAAAGTGCCAATGACGGGAGAATAATAGGACAGGAATGAGTTTTCGGGAAGCTAACTGTCAACAATTATTGACAGCATGGCGGAAAAATGGGCGTTGTGCCGTAAAGTCAGGCGGTCAGTGGTTAAATGAACGCCTGGGCGAGCCGGGATCCAACCTGCCCGGTAGGCCGGGCAAGGCGAAGCCGCCGCCCGGCAATGTCTCTGAGCGGAGGTTACTTCTCCGGACTGGTTTTGCTTTTCTGCAGGGTCTCTTTCAGCTGCCCAATCAGCTCGCGACGAAAATCGCCGAGCCGCGGTTTATCATCGGCAATCCACGGTAGCGGGCGGCACAGCTCCATCGCCTTGATCCCGAGGCGGGCGGTCAGCAGTCCGGCACCGATGCCCTGTGCGGCGCGCGCCGACAGCCGGGCCGCCAGATCCTGCGACATCCAGTCCATCCCCACCTCGCGCACCAGTTCGCTGGCGCCAGCGAAAGCGATATTCAGCAACACCAGGCGAAACAGTCGCAGACGACTGTAATACCCGAGCTCAATGCCGTACAACGTGGCAATTCGGTTGATCAGCCGCAGGTTACGCCAGGCGATAAACGCCATATCCACCAGCGCCAGCGGGCTGACGGCAATCATCAGCGTCGACTCCGCCGCCGAACGGCTGATTTCCCGCCGCGCCTGGGCATCGAGCACCGGCTGCACCAGCTGCGCATAAAGGCTCACCACTTCCCGGTCGCTTTGCGTTTCGTGGATCGCGGCATACCAGCGCTGCAGCGCCGGATGCGATTGATCCAGCCCGGCCTGCTGCGCCAGCTTCTCACAAAAGGCTTTCGCTTTGCCGACCGCGTGACTGTGCAGCATATCGCGCGCTTCATCGCGTTCGTGGGCGCGCTGGCGCAGTCGCCACAGACGGCGCCACTCGGTGGCCACCGATCCGACGCCGGCCCCGACGATCAGCGCCCCGGCGACGCAGCCGCCCAGCGCAATCCAGTCCTGGGTCTGCCAGGCGTTAGCCGTCCACTGCACGCCTTGCGCCACGACGCTGACGCCGAAGATCGCCAGTCCGGCGCTGACCATCCGCCGCCACAGGCTGCGTTTGGGTCGCAGGACCGACTCCACCACCGCTTCCGCCGCCCCCTCTTCCTCTTCGCCGGTCACCAGCCGCGCTGGCGCGAAGTTGTCGGCCTCCAGGGTGTCGAAGGCGCGGGCGCTTTTCAGCGGCGGAATTTTTTCCGCTTGCAGCGGACCATCAAAATCAATCCGCGGTTTTAACGGTTCGCTCATCGCAGTTTATCTCCAATCAAAAATTCCAGCGCCGCGTCGAGGCGAATGTGCGGCAAAGGCCGATCGACATCCATGACCTGCGGACGAAAGTTTTCAAACTGAAATCCCTGCTGCTGCCAGAAGGCCTGGCCCGGCAGACGCGCCGGCACCTCGCCGGGATAGATGGTCAACGGCTGGCCATCGCTCAGCCGATCGCCACGCAGGGCGGGAATTTTCTCGCCATTCACCTCAATCAGCCCGCTCTGGGTCGCCTGAATGGACGCCAGCCCCAGGCAATCCATACTGATCCCCTCAAAGGCGGCGTTCTGCCACGCGTCCTGAATCAGTTGCTGCAGGAGCGACACCATATTGCTGTGCTGATCGACCGTGACGTGGTCAGCTTTGGTGGCGGCAAACAGCAGCTTGTCGATAACCGGCGAAAACAACCGGCGGAACAAGGTGCGCTGCCCGTAATGGAAACTTTGCATCAGCTGGGTCAATGCCAGACGCATATCGTTAAAAGCCTGCGGCCCGCTGTTGAGCGGCTGCAGACAGTCCACCAGCACAATCTGCCGGTCGAAGCGCAGGAAGTGCTCTTTGTAGAACCCCTTCACCACCCTTTCGCAATAGTATTTGTAGCGTTCGCGCAGCATGCCGGCGTTGCTGTGTTTATCGGCCTGCGCCAGCTTGGCTTCGCCGATGGCGTCGACGTCGGGCCACGGGAAAAACTGCAGCGCCGGCGCACCCGCCATTTCACCGGGCAGGACAAAGCGCCCGGGCTGGATAAAGTGCAGCCCTTCGCGCTTACAGGCGTGCAGATAGTCCGTCCAGGCGGCAGCGATATCTGCCAGACGGGCCTCATCGGCAGGGGCCAGCGGATCCAGCCCGGCGCACAGCTGCCGCCAGCGGGCCGACCACTCCGCACGCTGTCCCTGCAGGAGCCCGGTCATCTGTCGTGACCAGCTCAGATAATCCTGTGCCAGCATCGGCAGGTCGAGCAGCCACTCGCCCGGATAGTCGACGATCTCCAGATACAGCGTGGAGGTATCTTTAAAATGGCGCAGCAGGGAGTCATTCGAACGGTAGCGCAGCGCGAGACGGATCTCGCTCACCCCGCGCGTCGGGGTTGGCCACATGGGGGGCTGGCCGTACAGCTGGGCCAGCCCTTCGTCGTAGGTGAATCGGGGAATGCCAAAGTCCCGCTGCGGCACGCGCTTGACGCCGAGCAGCCGCTCTTCGCGTGCGGCGCTCAGCAGGGGCAAGCGGGCGCCCGTGTGGATATTCAATAGTTGATTGACCAGCGCGGTGATAAACGCCGTTTTACCGCTCCGGCTCAGGCCGGTCACCGCCAGACGTAAATGCCGGTCAACCCCGCGGTTGACCAGCGCATTCAATTCAGTTTTCAGTCGCTTCATCGCCAGTCCGTTATGCCCTGAAGGTATGTCTCGTCATCATAAGCTATCTGCCGGGGATAAGCAGGACAACGTTAATCCTTTTGCGCCTTCCCCACGGCGGCATTATTTCATCCCGCGCGTGACGCGGTTGGCCAGCCGGCTGAGCAGCGGCTCCAGCGCCACCGCCAGCAGCATTTTCAGCGGCCGACGCGCGACCGATTTAACCGCCCAGCCGGCAACGCCCGCCGGGCCGTAACGCAGCGCGGTCAGCAGCGCCAGCTTACCGACGATTTTCAGACCGGGCTTCACCTGCTGCCCGGCGCGTTGCCATTTGCTATTCATGCGTTGCCTCACTCGTTAAAAACAGGATTTACAGCTGGCGAAAGCGGCTGCGCAGCGTAAAGGTGTCGGAGGTCACATACCGCTCCATTTCACGCAGGCGCTGTTCACCGGAGGCCAGTTCGGCATCCACGGCGGCCAGCAGATCGCCATTGCTCGGCGCCTTGTGACCGTACAGTTCACTGTCCGGCATCGGATCCAGAGCAAAAGTCAAAATGATGTAGGCCACCAGGACAAAGAAAAAGAGGCCGAAAATCATCGCCAGCACGGTAATCAGACGCACCAGCTTCACCGGGACATCAAGATGCTGAGCAATGCCCGCGCAAACGCCCTTCACCATCCCGCGCTGCGGGATACGCCACAGTTTTTTATTCAGATCCAGTCCGGCCATTATTTGTCTCTCCAGTTCGGATGTTCAGCATCCAGGATCGCTTCCAGCGCCTGAATACGTTCGCGCATCCGCTTCGCGTCATCGGTCAACTGCAGCAGCCGTTGCTGCTCATTTTGCGTCAGACTCCCGTTGGCGCCGCGATTGTTGTAGTGCAGCCACAGCCAGACCGGCAGAACAAACAGCACAAACAGCGTCAGCGGAATGGCGAGAAAAAGCATGCTCATGTGTACTCCTTACAGGGGGTGAGCCGCGGCGCAACGCCGCGCCGCGCAATCATACTTACTGGTTGGACTGATTCATTTTGGCTTTCAACGCCGCCAGCTGCTCGCTGATTTCATCGTCCGCTTTCAGTTCGGCAAACTGCTGATCCAGCGTCTGCTGCTTGCCAAAGCGGTGGCTCTCCGCTTCCGCTTCCATCTGATCGATGCGACGCTCAAAGGATTCAAAGCGGGCCATCGCCTCATCCAGTTTACCGCTGTCCAGCTGGCGACGCACATCGCGGGACGAACTCGCCGCCTGATGGCGCAGCGCCAGCGCCTGCTGACGAGCGCGGGTTTCGCTGAGTTTGTTCTCCAGCTCGCCAATCTCTTTCTTCATGCGCGCCAGCGTTTCATCCACCAGCTGCACTTCATGATCAAGTTGAGCGATAAGGTCGGTCAGCTTCTGCTTTTCGATCAGCGCCGCCCGGGCCAGATCTTCTTTCTCTTTGCGCAGGGCCAGCTCGGCTTTTTCCTGCCATTCCGCCTGCTGGGCGACCGCCTGCTCAATACGACGTGACAGCTGTTTCTTTTCCGCCAGCGCGCGGGCCGACGTCGAACGCACCTCAACCAGCGTGTCTTCCATCTCCTGGATCATCAGACGCACCAGCTTTTGCGGGTCCTCCGCTTTCTCCAGCAGGGAGTTGATGTTGGCGTTCACGATGTCGGCAAAACGAGAAAAAATACCCATAATTTCAATCCTCATAGTTCTGGTTTCAGGCATTCACCTGTGGCTTAGCTAATACAAATGGCGTGCCAACTTTTTATCTTATTGATTTTAAACAGGGTGATTGCGAAACGTGCTGGGCATTGCTACAGTCACCTGGTTAATTACACTACTTAATGGCGAAATTCATCATGGCGCAGTACAAGGATAATCTGCTGGGCGAGGCCAACAGCTTTCTCGAGGTGCTGGAACAGGTTTCCCGGCTGGCCCCGCTGGATAAACCGGTGCTGGTCATCGGCGAGCGCGGCACCGGGAAAGAGCTTATTGCTAACCGTCTCCACTACCTCTCCAGCCGCTGGCAGGGGCCGTTTATCTCGCTGAACTGCGCGGCGCTGAACGACAATTTGCTCGATTCGGAACTATTCGGCCACGAAGCCGGGGCCTTCACCGGGGCCAGCAAGCGCCATCCCGGGCGCTTCGAGCGCGCCGACGGCGGGACGTTATTTCTTGATGAGCTGGCGACGGCGCCGATGCTGGTGCAGGAGAAGCTGTTAAGAGTGATTGAATATGGCGAGCTGGAGCGCGTGGGCGGCAGCCAGCCGCTGCAGGTCAACGTCCGGCTGGTGTGCGCCACCAACGCTGACCTGCCGCGGATGGTGGAGGAAGGCCATTTTCGCGCCGACCTGCTCGACCGTCTGGCCTTCGACGTGGTGCAGCTTCCGCCGCTACGTGAACGGCAGAGCGACATCATGCTGCTCGCCAACCAGTTTGCCATTCAGATGTGCCGCGAGCTCGGTTTGCCGCTGTTTCCCGGCTTCAGCGAACGTGCCACCGCAACGCTGCTCGGCTACCGCTGGCCGGGGAATATTCGTGAACTGAAGAATGTCGTTGAGCGCTCGGTCTATCGCCACGGCGACAGCGAGCACGAGCTGGACGCCATTATCCTCAACCCTTTCCGTCAGACCGCGGCCTCTGTGCCGGAGGCCGCGTCCGGGGACGAGCTGCCCGCTCTGCCGCTGGATCTGCGCGATTTTCAGCTCCAGCAGGAAAAACGCCTGCTGCAGCGGAGTCTGCAGCAGGCGAAGTATCATCAGAAGCAGGCGGCGGAGCTGCTGGGGTTAACCTATCACCAGCTCCGCGCGCTACTGAAAAAACATCAGCTGTGAGAGGCGCGCGGCAGCAGCAGCGCGCTCACCGCCATCGCCCCCAGGCATAAGACGGCGTTAAACCACAGGGCATACTGGGCGGCATGGGCCATGCCCAGCGGCAAAAACAGCGCGAAAAGTGACGCCGTCACGGCAATACCCATCGCCCCGCCCAGCGAGCTGCCCATCTTGTAGATCCCCGAGGCGACGCCGATTTTGTTCTCCGGCGCGTTGGCCACCGCCGTATCCGTTGAGGGTGTGGCGTAGCAGCCCAGCCCGAGGCCAAACAGCACGTTGCTGGCGAACACCACCCCGATATACAGCGCCTTATCGAGAAAAGTGCAGGATATCAGGCCGATGGCAATCGCGGTCAGCACCGGCCCGGCCATCATCGGCAGCCGGGCGCCATAGCGCTGCAGCAGCTTCTCGCCCACCCGGATCATCGCCAGGACGGTCACCAGATAGCCGAGGGTCATCATCCCGCTCTCCAGCGGCGTCAGGTGGTGCCCCTGCTGCAGCCAGATGCTGGCGATCATCATGGTGCCAATCGCCCCATTGAGCAGAAAGTTCGACAGCACTGCCGCGCCGTAGGCCCGGTTACGAAACAGCGCAAAATCAATCAGCGCCGCCTCGCCTTTGCGCATGCCGTTGCGGATAAATACCGCCCCCGCCGCCAGCGCCCCGACCAGCATGGTCAACGACAGCGGACTGCTCCATCCCCAGCCATGGCCCTTGCTGATAAACAAATTCACCAGCACCAGCGCGGCAATCAGGCTCAGCAGACCGCCGACGTCCAGCTTATGCTGGCTGGCGCTGGCGCTGCGGCTCTCCGGCGTGCCGCGCAGCAAAAACAGCGCCAGCAGAGCGACGGCAATGGAGAAGACGAAGATCCAGCGCCAGCCGAGCCCGGTGGCAATGGCTCCGCCAACGAAGGAACAGAGACCGCTGCCGCCCCACGAGCCGATGACCCAGAAGCTGACCGCCCGCTGCCGCGCACGCCCCTCATACCAGGTCTTAATCAGCGCCAGCGTCGCCGGCATAATGCACGCCGCCGACAGCCCCTGCAGCACCCGGCCGGCCAGGAACAGCCCCGGCCCCTGAGCGACCACCAGCATGGCGCTGCCGACGATACTCAGCCCCAGTCCGAGGGTGGTCATCCGCATCCGGCCAAACTTGTCCGCCAGGCCGCCGCTGGCGACCACGAAACAGCCGCTGAACAGCGCGCTGAGACTGACGGCCAGGGTTAAGGTTTCAAGGGAGATATCAAGACTGCTTTTCATCGCCGGCACCACGTTAATCACCGACTGGGCAAACAGCCAGAAGGTTAAAACGCTTAGCACAATCCCCACCAGCAGGCGATCGCTGCCGACAAAGGGGGTGTCGCTCACGGTGACAGTGCTCATCGCATGGCCCTCCTGTTTCCGGTGATTAACGCAAATAGTGTTCCGCCAGACCGCACCACAGCGCCGCCCCGGTCAGCAACAGCGCGTCGTTGAAGTCATAGCCCGGGTTATGGACCATGCAGCGATCCGGCTCATCGCCAGCGCCGATGGTGAAATAGCTGCCATGCGGGTGCTGTTCCAGCATGAAGGCAAAATCTTCACTGCCCATAAACGGCTTCACCTCGCCCACCTGCTCTGCGCCAAACAGCGATGTCGCCACCTCCCGCACCATCGCGTTGGCCGCCGGATCGTTACGCAATACCGGGCTGCCGTTGACGTGCGTCAGCGTGGCCGTGGCGTTGAAGCTCTCCGCCTGAGCCACGGCGATATCATGGATCCGCTGCAGCACGGTCTCGCGCACCTGCTCGTTGAGGGTGCGCACCGTGAGCTTCATCAGCACGTGATCGTTAATGATATTGGGCGCGTGTCCGGCCTGGATGCTGCCGACGGTGACCACCGCCGGTTCGAACGGGGTGATATTCCGCGAGACGATCGACTGCAGCGCGAGGGTGATATGGCAGGCGACCAGCGTGGCATCCACGGTATGCTCCGGTACCGCGCCGTGGCCGCCAACGCCTTTCACCTCAATATGCAGCGTATCGGAGGAGGCCATCATCGCCCCGTCGCGCAGGCCGATCTTGCCCAGCGGCTGACCCGGCATATTGTGCAAGCCGAAGATGGCA
The DNA here is from genome assembly GCF_001807705.1 of Klebsiella sp. HMSC25G12. NCBI lineage: Bacteria > Pseudomonadati > Pseudomonadota > Gammaproteobacteria > Enterobacterales > Enterobacteriaceae > Klebsiella > Klebsiella sp. HMSC25G12. The sequence continues at coordinate 87,639 of NZ_KV789854.1, forward strand.
TCGCAGGGGAACCGGTCAAACAGACCGTCCTCGACCATCACTCGCCCGCCGTACAACAGCTCTTCCGCGGGCTGGAAAATCAGCTGCAGCGTCCCGGTAAACTGGCGGGTGCGCGCCAGATATTCAGCCGCGTAGAGCAGCGTGGTGGTGTGCCCGTCATGGCCGCAGCCGTGGAAACGCCCGTCAACCTGGCTTGCCCACGGCTTCCCGCTCCGCTCCTGCATCGGCAGGGCATCCATATCCGCCCGCAGGCCGAGGCGTTTTTTTCCGTGGCCGACGCGCAGCGTGCCCACCACTCCGGTGCCCGCCAGGCCGCGGTGAACCTCGTATCCCCACTCGCCAAGCAGTCGAGCGACCTCATTGCTGGTTTGATGTTCTTCAAAGCCGATCTCCGGCTGCTGGTGGAACTGGCGACGCAGGGCAATAAATTGCGCCTCGTTGACCTGCAAGGCTTCAAGCAACGGATGTGTCATTTTTGTTATTCCTGTGTTGTGTTTGCACGACACTTTCGAGTTTATGCGGGTGAAACAGCTTTCAGGTGCGCTTTTTTGTTTTATATTGACGAGAAATCAATGACTGTTTTTCATACATATCAGTTATGACAAAAAATAACGGGTTGTTTTTTGTCTGCGGAGGAGTGTCACGTGGAGCAGCATTCAGGCGACTTTAGCGTCACCGTGCGCGATGTACGTCAGTTGAACCAGACAGAAGGCGATCTGCTGACGCTGCTATGGGTGCTGGAGGGGAGCGTAAATCTGACGGAGGCGGAAGGTGTGCCGCAGCCGCTCGCCGCCGACGAGCTGGCGATCGTTAACCGCAACCGTCGCTGGAGTCTGCGCAGCGCCGGTACCAACGCAGTGATGATCCTGACCCTTTCCGCCAGCTGGCTGACCCGCCTTGACAGCGCTTTTTTTGCTGTCGACTATCAGATAACGCCGCGCACCCGGGATGCGGAGGACGGCCTGCGCCGCCTGATGCGCCAGCTGCTGGTGAGCGGCCTGGTCAAGCATCCCGGCCATTACCGACTGGAGGCCAACCGCTGGCTGAGTGAGATAGCGCTCCTGCTGGCCACGCGCTTCAGCCAGCCCATCGCCTCCACGCCGCGCCGCGGAGCGGAGAACTGGAGCCGGCGAATAGCCAGCGTGGTGGCGCGGATCGACGCCAACTATCAGCGCCGCCTCTCGTTGCAGGAGGTGGCGGCAGCGGAATTTGTCTCCGAGGCCTGGCTGTCACGCTTATTTCACAAAGAAGTCGGGGTGAGTTTTGTTCAGTACCTCACCGCGCTGCGCCTGCGCCACGCCGCCGATCAGTTGTTGACCACCCGCAAACCCGCCCAGCAAATCGCCCGCGAACAGGGGTTCGCCAGTACCCGTATGATGAGCGATCTGTTTAAGCGCCAGCACGGCGTGACGCCGCGCCAGTATCGTGAACAGCATCCCCGGGAGCTTGCCCGACCGCGTCCGCCGCAGGCCGACCGCTGGCAGCTGGTCGCTGTCGACCGGCTCTATGCTCGCCTCAATGAACCGGAACCACGCGACCGGGAAAGTCCCCCGCTGCCGATCAATCCGCCGCAGACCCGGGAGATCAACCTGCACGATCGCCCGGCGCGCGCCGCTGTGCTGCGCCATACCCGGATGGTGGTGACCGTGCGCGAGCTGGACGACCTGCTACGGGAGGATGTGCGCCGAGAACTGGAGCAGCTGCACCGCGCCCTGCCGGTGTATGCCATCGATATCAACGATCCCTTTCTCAGCAGCCGGCTGTTCGGCACCGGCTGGGACGATCCGCAGATGGCCGGCTACGCCTGCTGGTATAACCTGCAGCAGATTTTTAGCTGGCTGGCGGCGATGGGCTGGAACGTGATCCTCCACACCGGCGTCACCACCCGCAGCGACCTGCTGCAGCGGTTTCTGCTGCTCGCCGCCAACCATTTTCCGCCGGCCACGCTCAACAGCTGGCGCTTTGTCTGGCACTGGTCGCCGCAGGCCAGCGAAGCGACCCGCCAGGCGGCCTGGCGCCAGCAGCGCGAGGTTCTTCACCGCCTGCTGCCGCAGCCGCAGCTGGGGATCTGGCACCGCTTTGCTCCCAGCGATCCCGGTAACGATCCGTTGTTTCACTCACCGCTGCTGGCGGAGGCGGATTTTCTCGCCTGCCAGGCAGATGCCAACGAACAACTGGATCTGGCGCAGGCAGACAGCAGCCGCCTGGCCTCCAGCGAACATTATCCGCTGCACAAGCTGCGGCAGATCCACAGCGCCCTGCGCCAGCGACAGCTTAACCTGCCGCTGTGGCTGCTCTCCTGGAATACCCTGACCGGCGATACGCGGGATACCAACGGCCGCTTTTTTCGCGGCGCGCTGTTGATGGATAATCTGCTGGGGGTGGCGGACCAGGTCTGGCTGGCGGGCTTCTGGTTAAATTCAGGCCTCCAGGGCGAAGCCCGCGCTAACGGGAAGCTCGATACCTCCAGCCTGGCGCTGCACTATCTGCACGGGCTGCCTCGCCCGGTTTACTGGGTACTGTGGCTCTGGCGGCGGCTGCGCGGCGAGATCCTGTTTCAGGATAAAAACCTGCTGTTGCTTCACCACCAGGGGCACTACCAGCTGCTGCTGCGCAATACGGTGGTCTACAATCCCTGGCTCTCCAGCGAAGCGGCCTTTATCCAGCGTTTCAGCCAGCCCTACAGCGTGCGGCTGCAGGGCCTGGAGGGCGGCTGGCGCGTCAAACAGCACCTGTTCGATCAGCATCATGGCGCGTTATTCCCGCTGGTCGACGCCTTTCGCAGCCGCAGCGGCCCCGACGCTGAGGATTACCAGTGGTTGATGCATCGGGCTCGTCCGGCGCTCAGTGTGGAAGATGCCCGGCTTGACGGACACTGGCTGCGGGTCGACTCGCTGGAAAGCAACGCTTTGGCGCTGTACGAATTTACGCCTCAGCGCGCTCCCGGCGAGGATCCCGCCCCCGCAAGCAATCCGTGAATTTTGCGCTGGCTCTCCGTCGTCGCCGGGTTGAAAACCAGCAGCGACAGATCGGGGCGGCTTTCCACGGCAAAAGAGGTGAACTCCAGATCGAGCGGGCCCATCTGCGGATGGTGAATGCGCTTATAGCCTTCTCCGTGGCCGGCGACGTCATGGCTTTGCCAGAAACGGGCGAACTCAACGCTCTGCTGCGTGAGTTCAGCGATCAACTGGTCAGTTTCCGTCGTCGCCCCCATCCGGGTGACGTCGGCGCGAAAAGCGTTGACGATAAGCTGCCCCACCGTCTGCCAGTCCTCCAGCGTGCAGCGGGCTTCAGGTCGGGTAAACAGGCGACGCAGTACGTTGCGCTCCGCCAGCGGTAGCTGGCTGTAGTCGGTCAGCACCCTGGCCGCCGCCGCGTTCCAGGCGATGACGTCCCAGCTGGCGGTGCGGATAATCGCCGGAATAGTAATAGCGTCAAGCACCCGCTGCAGCCGCGGCGTCATATCATCTGTCACCGTCAGACGCGTCTGCGGCGGATGGCCAAAGGCGAGAATAAACAGATGCTCGCGCTCCGGAGTGGTCAGCCGCAGACCGCAGGCGATCCGCTCCAGCACCTCGCGGGAGGGCGCCCCGCCGCGCCCCTGTTCAAGCCAGGTATACCAGGTCGGGCTGATACTGGCGAGCTGCGCGACCTCTTCGCGGCGCAGCCCCGGCGTGCGCCGACGTCCCGCCGGGAAGCCAAACGTCGCCGGATCGAGGCGCTGGCGCCGGGCGCGGAGAAAATCGCCTAAAGCATGGTTGTCAGAAGTGTTCATCATCTGCCTGTGGGTTATGCCTGTTAGAATTTATACCCCGATAATGTCTCTACTTTTATAGTATGACATCGCAGGTAGGATACGCCTGAAACCCGTTCAGGAGATCCATGATGCGTATATTTCTTACCGGCGCGAGCGGATTTATCGGCTCACGTATTCTTCCGGCCCTGCAGGCGTCGGGCCATCAGGTTATCGGCCTCGCGCGCAGCGACACCGCAGCGCAGACCCTGAAAGCGGCAGGCGTCGATGTGCACCGCGGCACGCTGGACGCCCCGGACTCGCTACTGGCTGGCGTCGAGGGCGCTGACGCGGTGATCCATACCGCCTTCGACCACGACTTCAGCCGCTTTGCCGCCAACTGCGAGAAAGACCGCCAGGCGATCCTGACCATGGGTCGGGCGTTGCAAGGCAGCGCGCGGCCGCTGGTCATCACCTCCGGCACATTGATGGGCGACGACGGGAGCGGCGTCCCGGCCCGGGAGTCGTTCTTCAACTCAGGGCACCCCAGCCCGCGCACCGCCTCTGAGCTCGCCGGTCAGCAACTGCTGGAGGCGGGAGTGGATGTTCGGGTGGTTCGCCTGCCGCAGGTACATGACACCGTGCGCCAGGGGCTACTGACCAGCTATATCGAACGCGCGGTCGCCAACGGGGCGGTGGCCCTGCGCGGCGAGGGAAGCAACCGCTGGTCCGCCGCCCATGTCAATGACGTCGCGCGACTGTACGTTAGCGCCCTGCTGCAGGGCGCGGCCGGCGAGCGCTACCATGCGGTGGACGAAGAGGGGATCGCGTTACGCGATATTGCTACGGTAATTGCTCAGGGATTAAACCTGCCGCTGACCCACCTGGATGAGTCGCAGGTCGACGCCTGGTTCGGCTGGTTTGCGCCGTTTACCGCCCTTGACCTGCGCGCCAGCTCAGCATGGACCCGTGAGCGATTGCAGTGGCAGCCGGTTGGCCCCGGGCTGCTGGAGGACCTGCGGAATATGGATTACCAAAAAGTGACGTTGTCACGATAAGCGAGCGAAACCCTCTGTTTAATTTTCTGACGGGCTCGCCCTCTGCCCGTCAGTCCCTCTGCTTTCTCCCCGCTATACTGAATATATCTCCCCGGCGTCAGCGTCTGTTTCATCGTCTGGCAAACCGCGGCCAAACAGACCTGACTGGCGATATCGGCGATAAAAAGTTACCATGTTTCAATATACAGACTCGGTTCCGCTACTATTTTAATCAATTGACTGAATACTATACGCTCCCGGTAACCGCATTATCCCTCAGGCTTGTTGAAGGCGGTGGTGAATGTCTATAAATCTTAATAAGATAGAGTTCAACTCTATAATCAAACAGAAAATATGCGCCTGAAATTGTCATCTCTCCTGGCAGCCGTTTCCCTGCTGTGTGGGCAGGCCTTTGCCGCCCCTGTGCTCCCTGACCGCGCCGATATCCGCGACAGCGGTTTCGTCTATTGCGTCAGCGGCCAGGTGAATACCTTTAATCCGCAGAAAGTCAGCAGCGGCCTGATTGTCGATACGCTGGCCGCTCAGATCTACGATCGTCTGCTTGACGTCGATCCCTATACCTACCGGCTGGTCCCCGAGCTGGCGGAGAGCTGGGAAGTCCTTGATAACGGCGCCACCTACCGCTTCCACCTGCGCCGCCATGTCCCGTTTCAACGCACGGCATGGTTTACCCCGACGCGGGACTTCAACGCGGATGATGTGATTTTTACCTTTGGCCGTATTTTTAACCGCGACCATCCGTGGCACAACGTCAACGGCAGCAGCTTCCCTTACTTCGACAGTCTGCAGTTTGCTGACAGCGTGGAGAGTGTGCGTAAGCTGGATAATCAGACCGTGGAGTTTCGCCTCAAGCGGCCGGACGCCTCGTTCCTCTGGCATCTGGCCACTCACTATGCGTCAATTACCTCTGCCGAATATGCCGCCCGCTTAACGCAAGACGACCGCCAGGAGCAGCTGGATCGCCAGCCGGTCGGTACCGGTCCGTTCCAGTTGTCCGAGTACCGCTCCGGGCAATATATCCGTCTGCAGCGTCACCCCGACTACTGGCGCGGCAAACCGTTGATGCCGCAGGTGGTGGTGGACCTCGGCTCCGGTGGTACCGGCCGACTGTCGAAACTGCTCACCGGGGAATGCGACGTGCTGGCCTGGCCCGCCGCCAGCCAGCTGACGATCCTGCGCGACGATCCGCGCCTGCGCCTGACGCTGCGCCCGGGAATGAACATTGCCTGGCTGGCCTTCAACACCGCCAAGCCGCCGCTGGACAACCCTGAGGTGCGGCATGCGCTGGCGCTGGCTATTAACAACCAGCGCCTGATGCAGTCCATCTACTACGGCACCGCAGAGACGGCGGCATCCATGCTACCGCGCGCCTCGTGGGCCTACGATAACGACGCTAAAATTACTGAGTACAATCCCCAGGAAGCCCGCGCCCGCCTGAAGGCCCTGGGGCTGGAAAATCTGACCCTCAAGCTGTGGGTGCCCACCAGCTCTCAGGCATGGAACCCCAGCCCGCTGAAAACGGCGGAGCTGATCCAGGCGGATATGGCGCAGATTGGCGTCAAGGTGATCATCATGCCGGTGGAGGGGCGCTTCCAGGAGGCGCGGCTGATGGACATGAACCATGACCTGACGCTCTCCGGCTGGGCGACGGACAGTAACGATCCGGACAGTTTTTTCCGGCCGCTGCTGAGCTGCGCGGCGATCGCCTCACAAACCAACTTTGCCCACTGGTGTAACCGGGAATTTGATGACGTGCTGCAAAAAGCGCTGCTTTCGCAACAGCTCTCCTCGCGGATGGACGCTTACAAAGAGGCACAGCGGATCCTCGCCCGCGAACTGCCGGTCCTGCCGCTGGCCTCCTCGCTGCGTTTGCAGGCCTATCGCTATGATATGAAAGGCCTCGTGCTGAGCCCCTTCGGTAATGCTTCGTTCGCTGGCGTATCGCGGGAGAAAACCGAAGAGGTGAAAAAACCATGATTATTTTTACCCTGCGTCGTCTGCTGTTGCTGCTGGTCACCCTCTTTTTTCTGACCTTTATCGGCTTCAGCCTGAGTTATTTCACCCCTCATGCGCCGCTACAGGGCGCCTCCCTGTGGAATGCGTGGCTGTTCTGGTTTCAAGGGGTGCTGCACTGGGATTTTGGCGTCTCCAGCATTAACGGCCAGTTGATTTCTGAGCAGCTGCGCGAGGTGTTCCCGGCGACCATGGAGCTGTGCATCCTCGCCTTCGGCTTTGCCCTGCTGATTGGCATTCCGGTGGGCATGATCGCTGGCGTAATGCGCAACAAATGGCCTGATACCCTGATCAGCGCCGTCGCGCTGGTCGGTTTCTCGATCCCGGTGTTCTGGCTGGCGCTGCTCCTGACCCTCTTCTTCTCGCTGACTCTTGGCTGGTTTCCGGTCTCTGGCCGCTTCGATCTGCTGTATGAGGTGAAAACCGTCACCGGTTTTGCGCTGATTGACGCCTGGATCTCGGACTCGCCATGGCGCCATGAGATGATCGTCAGCGCCGCACGGCATATGGTGCTGCCGGTGCTGACCCTGGCGGTGGCGCCCACCACCGAGGTGATCCGCCTGATGCGCATCAGCACCAGCGAGGTGTATGACACCAACTATGTCAAAGCGGCTGCCACCCGCGGCGTGTCGCGACGCAAAATTTTACTGCGCCATGTACTGCACAACGCCCTGCCGCCGGTGATCCCGCGCCTCGGCCTGCAGTTTTCCACCATGCTCACCCTGGCGATGATCACCGAGATGGTGTTCAGCTGGCCCGGACTGGGACGCTGGCTGATCAACGCGATCCGCCAGCAGGACTATGCGGCGATTTCCGCCGGCGTCATGGTGATTGGCGCACTGGTCATTATCGTCAACGTGATTTCCGATATCCTCGGTGCCATGGCTAACCCGCTGAAACATAAGGAATGGTATGCCCTACGATAGCGTTTATCTGGAAAAGCGTCCGCCCGGCGCGCTGCGCACCGTATGGCGTAAATTCTATGGTGACACCACGGCGATGATCGGCCTGTACGGCTGCGCGGGCCTGCTGCTGCTCTGCGTCTTCGGCGGCTGGTTCGCCCCCTATGGCATCGATCAGCAGTTCCTTGGCTATCAATTGCTGCCGCCGTCGTGGTCGCGCTATGGCGAAGTCTCCTTCTTCCTGGGAACCGATGACCTGGGCCGCGATGTGCTGAGCCGGCTGCTGAGCGGCGCGGCGCCGACCGTCGGCGGGGCCTTCGTCGTCACCCTCGGCGCGACGCTGTTTGGCCTGGTGCTGGGCGTGATTGCCGGGTCGACTCACGGCCTGCGCTCGGCGGTGATGAACCATATCCTCGATACCCTGCTCTCTATTCCCTCGCTGCTGCTGGCGATTATCGTCGTCGCCTTTGCCGGGCCGCACCTCAGCCATGCGATGTTCGCCGTCTGGCTGGCGCTGCTCCCGCGCATGGTACGTTCCGTCTACAGCCTGGTCCACGATGAGCTGGAGAAAGAGTACATCATCGCCGCCCGCCTCGACGGAGCCTCGACGCTGAACATTCTGCTGTTCGCCATTCTGCCCAATATTGCCTCTGGCCTGGTGACCGAGATCACCCGCGCCCTGTCGATGGCTATTCTGGATATTGCCGCGCTGGGCTTTCTTGATCTCGGCGCCCAGCTGCCTTCGCCGGAATGGGGAGCCATGCTGGGCGATGCGCTGGAGCTTATCTATGTCGCACCGTGGACTGTGATGCTGCCCGGGGCCGCGATTATGCTCAGCGTACTGCTGGTCAACCTGCTGGGCGACGGTATTCGCCGGGCGATCATTGCCGGGGTACAATAATGCCTTTACTCGATATTCGTCACTTAACTATCGAATTTAGAACCAACGAAGGTTGGGTGAAAGCCGTCGATCGCGTCAGTCTGACCCTGACTGAAGGCGAGATCCGCGGCCTGGTGGGCGAATCCGGCTCCGGGAAAAGCCTTATTGCCAAAGCTATCTGCGGGGTGACCAAAGACAACTGGCGGGTCACCGCCGACCGCATGCGTTTCGATGACATCGACCTGCTGCGACTGTCGAACCGCGAGCGGCGGAAACTGATCGGCCATAACGTGTCGATGATTTTTCAGGAGCCGCAGTCCTGTCTTGATCCCTCTGAGCGCATCGGCCAGCAGCTGATTCAGAGTATCCCCGGCTGGACCTATAAGGGCCGCTGGTGGCAACGGCTGGGCTGGCGTAAGCGCCGGGCCATCGAGCTGTTGCACCGCGTCGGCATTAAAGATCACAAAGATGCCATGCGCAGCTTCCCCTATCAGTTGACCGAAGGCGAGTGCCAGAAGGTGATGATTGCCATCGCCCTGGCCAACCAGCCGCGCCTACTGATCGCCGATGAACCGACCAACGCCATGGAGCCAACGACTCAGGCGCAGATTATCCGCCTGCTGACGCGGCTCAATCAGAACAACAACACCACCATTTTGCTGATCAGCCACGATCTGCAGATGCTCAGCAAATGGGCGGATAAAATCAACGTCATGTACTGCGGGCAGACGGTGGAGAGCGGGCCCAGCGAAGAGCTGGTCACCCTGCCGCATCACCCCTATACCCAGGCGTTAATCCGCGCGATCCCGGATTTTGGCAGCGCCATGCCGCATAAAAGCCGCCTCAACACCCTGCCAGGGGCGATCCCTCTGCTGGAGCAGCTGCCCATCGGCTGCCGTCTGGGGCCGCGCTGCCCTTACGCCCAGCGCGAGTGTATCGAAACGCCGCGTCTTACCGGGGCGCGCAACCATCTGTACGCCTGTCATTTCCCGCTGAACATGGAGAAAGAGTGAAATGGTCGAAACATTGCTGGAAGTTCGCCAACTCAGTAAGACCTTTCGCTACCGCACCGGCTGGTTTCACCGCCAGACGGTGGAGGCCGTCAAGCCGCTGAGTTTTACCCTGCGTGAAAGGCAGACGCTGGCGATTATCGGCGAGAACGGCTCCGGGAAATCCACCCTCGCCAAGATGCTGGCGGGCATGGTGGAACCCACCAGCGGCGAGCTGTTGATCGACGACCATCCGCTGACTTTCGGGGACTACTCCTACCGCAGCCAGAAGATTCGTATGATCTTTCAGGATCCGTCGACCTCACTGAACCCGCGCCAGCGCATCTCGCAGATCCTCGATTTTCCACTGCGGCTGAATACCGACCTCGACGCCGAGGCGCGGCAAAAGCAGATTATCGACACGCTGCGCATGGTCGGTCTGCTGCCGGACCACGTCAGCTATTACCCCCATATGTTGGCGCCCGGTCAGAAGCAGCGTCTCGGCCTCGCCAGGGCGCTGATCCTGCGCCCGAAGGTCATCGTCTGCGATGAGGCGTTGGCCTCGCTGGATATGTCGATGCGCTCCCAGCTCATCAATCTGATGCTGGAGCTGCAGGAGAAACAGGGCATCTCCTATATCTATGTCACTCAGCACCTGGGAATGATGAAGCACATCAGCGATCAAGTGCTGGTGATGCATAACGGCGAAGTGGTCGAGCGCGGCAGCACTGCCGATGTGCTGGCCTCACCGCTGCACGACCTGACCCGACGCCTGATCGCCGGCCACTTCGGTGAAGCTCTCACCGCCGACGCCTGGCGCAAAGACGGGAAATAGCCCCGTCTCACTTACCTCGCTGGTGACGTCATGCCGGCGCGTGGCCAGCGTTCCGCTTGAGGATAGCCACTGCGCTGGCGATGTCTGGCGCCAGCCAGCGATCCTCCTCCCAGCCAGGCACGCTTTGGCGCAGCAGATCGCGCGCCCGACGCGTACCCGCCGCCAGCGTCTGCGGCTCGTGAAAATCGAGCCCCTGGGCCGCGAGTAAATATTCGATACCCAGGATCTGATAGAGGTTGCCGAGCAGGCGCTGCAATTTCAGCGCAGCACTGGTACCCAGGCTTAAATGATCCTCCTGCAAAGCGGAGGTAACAAAATTATCCAGCACCGCCGGCTGCGCCAGCTGCTTATTTTCCGCGCACAACGATGCGGCGACGTACTGGGCAATCATCATGCCTGAATTCACCCCGGGTCGGGCGACCAGAAACGCTGGCAAGCCGCTCACCAGAGGATTCACCAGCCGGTCAAGACGTCGTTCGGCGATAGCGCCCAGCTCAGCCATGGCAATGGCCAGTAAATCGCAGGCCATTGCCACCGATTCGCCGTGGGGATGCGCCTGGGACACCACCCGCCACTGCTCAAGGGTGCCCAGGATTAGGGGATTATCGGTACAGGCGTTGAGTTCGATATTTATCTGCGTCTGCGCATGGCTAAACTGATCGCGGCAGGCGCCATGCACCTGAGGCATCGAGCGGAGACTCAGCGCATCCTGGGTGCGAAGACCTTCGCTTTCGGCCAGCAGACGGCTGCCCGCCAGCAGCTCACGCAGCCGCTGGCCGCTGGTCTGGATCCCGGGACTGGCTTTCAGCGCCAGGATCTCGGCATCAAACGCCACAAGCTGGCCGCGCAGCGCTTCAAAGCTCATCGCCCCGGTTACATCAGCCCAGTTCATTAAGCGCTCGGCGTCGTCTAAGGCCAGGCAGGCCAGGCCGGTCATGCACGGCGTACCGTTGACCAGACTGAGCCCCTCTTTCGCTCCCGGCGCGATGGGCTGCAGATTCAACTGCGACAGGACCTCTGCCGCAGACCACGTTCGCCCTTGCCATAGCACATCGCCGACTCCCATCAGGGCCAGGCCAATGTGCGCCATATGCGTTAAATAGCCAACCGACCCCTGAGAGGGCACCTGGGGGGTGACGCCATGTTGCAAAAACATCAGCAGTTGCTGCACTATCCCGGCGGAAATTCCGGATTTACCGTGGCTAAAATTGGCCACCGCGGCGCACATAATGGCCCGGGTTGGGGCGACCTCCAGCAGCGGTCCCACCCCGCAGGCGTGGCTGAGCAGCGTATTGCGCGACAGCTGATGCAACTGCGCTTCCGGCAGCGTAATGTTGCACAGCGCCCCCAGCCCGGTGTTGATCCCATAGGCCACCTGGCCAGCGTTAACGATATGCTGGACAATCGCCCGCCCCTGTTCGATGCGCGCCCAGGCGCTTTCGCTGAGGCTCAAGGTCGCCTCGCCCCGGGCGACGCATGCCACCTCCTGCCAGCGTATCGGCGCATCGCCCCACTGGATCATGTTCATACGACCTGTCCTGGCTGTTGATGGCTGGAGATAAATTGCTTAAAGCGCGCGGAACCCTGAGTGCCAAATAGCGCCTCAGGCGCACCGTCGCAGTCAATCGTCCCCTGGTGCATAAATACCACCCGGTTGGAGACATGGCGGGCGAATCCCAGCTCGTGGGTGACCACCAGCATCGTCCGCCCCTCTTCCGCCAGGCTGCGCATGACCTTTAACACCTCGCCGACCAGTTCGGGATCCAGCGCTGAGGTTGGTTCATCAAAGAGCATGACGTCTGGCTCCATCGCCAGCGCGCGGGCTATCGCCACGCGCTGCTGTTGGCCGCCGGAGAGCTGTGCCGGATAGAAATCCTTTCGGTTCAACATCCCCACCCGCTCCAGCAGCTGCTCCGCCTGTTCAATGCAGGTCCGTTTATCCCGTTTGAGCACATAATGCGGCCCCTCAATGACATTCTGCAGGACCGTCATATGCGACCACAGGTTAAAACTTTGAAAGACCATCCCCAGCCGCGAACGCAGGCGCTCTATCTGCCGGGGATTCGCCGCCAGCCGATGCCCGCGGGCGTGGTGCTTCATTTCAATCGTCTCGCCACCGACGCTGACCACCCCGGCATCGGGCGTTTCCAGCAGATTAATGCAGCGCAGCAGCGTACTTTTACCGGAGCCGCTGGCGCCGAGGATCGAAATGACATCGCCCTGCCGGGCCTGGATGGTGATCCCCTTCAGGACATCCAGGGAGCCAAAGGACTTATGAATATCGCTGACCGATAAGGTCACCGGACGTGAATCGAGCATCTTACTCTCCTTTGGTTATCGGCTTGAGCGATACGGTCGCCGGGTTTTGCCGGGTATGCGGCGTTAAGCGCCGTTCTAGCAGGGCGTACAGCTGCACAATAATGAAATTAAGCAGCAAATAGATGGCCGCCGCGCAGAGGAATACCTCCATCGTCCGGTAGGTACGCTGAATAATCTGTTGCGCCACCCCGGTGACGTCCCAGACGGTCACCAGGCTTGCCAGCGCCGTCGACTTGACCAGCAGAATGGCCTCCGTGGAGTAGGCTGGCAGTGCATAACGTAGCATCACCGGGGCAATGATCCGCCGCAGCAGCAGCCAGCGCGACATGCCGCAAGCCTGACCGGCTTCAATCTGACCCGGCGGTATCGCCAGCAACCCGCCGCGAAGAATTTCCGCGGTGTAGGCCGCTGTACAGAGCGCCAGCGCCAGAACGGCGCAGATAAAGGGTTCGCGCAGCAGCGGCCACAGGAAACTGTGACGGATCACCCCAAACTGACCCAGCCCGTAATAAATGAGAAACAGCTGGATCAGCAATGGCGAACCGCGAAAGATCAGGATATAGCCTTTGGCGAAACCGCTAGCCAGCGGCCAGTGGCTCATTCGCAGCGCTAAAACGCCGAGGGCCAGTACGCCGCCGAGGATAAAAGAGCAAATAAAGAGCCCCAGCGTCACCGGCAGCGCCGCGCCGAGCTTCAATAACGTCTCACCGAGGAAGGCAAAATCGATAAACATACGGGCTCCTTACGCCTGCGCGGCGCTGCGACGCAGCCAGGCGCGGTTGAGATGGCTCTCCGCCCGGGTAAACGCGCGGTTAGAGAGCAGCGTCAGGATCAGATAACAGCCGCCGCCGATCAGATAGAACAGGAAATAATCGCGGGTCGAGCCAGCGGCAATCTGGCTGGCGCGCATCAGCTCAACGATGCCGGTCACCGATACCAGCGCCGAATCTTTGAGGCTCATTTGCCACACGTTGGATAACCCAGGCAGCGAATAACGGATAATCTGCGGCAACAGAATGCGCTGCAGGATCCGCCAGCGCGGCATGCCGATAGCGGTAGCCGCCTCCACTTCACCGGGCATCAGCGCCAGGCGAGCAGCACGGTAGACTTCCGCCTGATACGAGGAGGAGATCAAACCAATCGCCAGGGCGCCAATCAGAAAGGGCGGAACCTCAATAAAACCGTCAGCGCCAAACAGTCGCCCCACCCATGAAATCATCCCTGAGCCGCCAAAATAGAACAGGTAGATCACCAGTAACTCAGGGATACCGCGGAATACTACCGACCAGGCGGCGCCAAACCAGCGCGCTGGCGCATGCCGGGACAGCTTTGCGGCGGCAATGACGCCGCCTACCCCGGCACCGACGGCCAGCGCGGCGAGCGACAGCAGCAACGTGGTCAGCGTGGCACTGAGGATCAGCGTCCCCCACCCGTTTTCACCAAAACTCAGAAGATTCAACATGAGAGCCTCACTCAGGGGGTAACGTCGCTTTTAAACCATTTCTCGCTCAGTTTTTTTACCGTCCCATCGGCCAGCGCCGCCTGAATGGCGCTATCCAGTTTCGCTTTGAGATCGGGATCGGTGAGGCGCACGCCCATCGCCTCACCGCCTCCCCAGATCGGCCCGCTCATCAGCGGACCGCTCAATGCCAGATTGTTATTCTCCGGTCGCGACAGGGTGGTGTTGGCAAAGGTAATATCATCAAACACCGCATCGATGCGCTCAGCCTGCAGGTCGAGGATCGCATCCGCTGAGTTGTTATATTCCCTGATGTCAGCGATATCCTTGAAATACTTATCAATAAACGGGGTGTACACGGTGCCGGAAGCGATGCCGATAGTTTTCCCTTTCAACGCCGCGCGCAGAGGCGCAATCGCCGCCTGAATCTCTTTCTCATCATCATGAAGCTTGACCGTCGGAGACGGAGGGAGCAGCGACCCTTTTACCGCAATGAAAGAGGCCGGCGTGGCAGCGTAGGCCTGGGTAAACGCCACGACCTTCGATCGCTCCGGGGTGACGACAATAGCGTCCATGATCACGTCATATTTTCCGGCGTTAAGTCCGGCAATCATGCCATCCCAGTTCTGTACCACCAGCTTGCATTCGATCTGCATCCGCTGGCATAAATTCGCCATGAGCTCAGGTTCGAAGCCGCTCAACTTCCCTCCGGGAAGCGTCAGGTTCCAGGGTTCATAGCCGCCTTCCGTAGCGATGGTGATTGATTTCCACTCTTTAGCGTATGTTGAGCCACCAGACAGCAGTAGCCCCGAAAACAGGGTGACCAGGCAGGCCTGGCGGAAAGTAATACGCTGTTGCATTTTCATTCTCCCGATCGCGTTTTGTCATGATGGCTCTGGTCACTGCGATAAGATAATTCGTAGATGACTGCTCATGTATATACAAGCATTGACAAACCCACACACGCGCTCGATGATGGATTTGTGAGCCCTGTTGTAAATAATTTGTAAGCATGTTGCGACACGCTTGTAACAAAAACCATCCACCCTCTGAATTCCGCCGAGCAGACCATGATCTTTTTTTTTGATATCGCCACCTTACCCATCACGCCGTGGAAGAACGGTGCCGGTGCCACCCGGGAAATTATCGCCGTTCCTTCCACAGACGCCCCCTTTCTCTGGCGAGCCAGCATCGCCACTTTGCAGGCGGATGGTCCTTTTTCCCCCTTCCCCGGCGTCGACCGGGTGATCACCCTGCTGGCGGGACAACCACTACGACTGTGCGGCGGGGACATCGACCATCCGCTGACGCTCTGGCAGCCGTGGGCGTTCCCCGGCGAATGGGCGCTGTCCAGCGTCGGGATCGTTGAGCCAGGGCTGGACTTCAATATCATGACCCAGCGCGGACGTGCCTCGGCGAGAGTAAAGGTGATAAACGACCAGCAACGCCCTGCCACTGAGGGAGTCGCTTATGTTCTTCAGGGCGAGTGGGATCTGGCCGGGCAGCGAAGTGTGGCCGGCAGCGGTCTCTGCTGGCGCGGTGAATCCCCTGGCGAGCTGCACCCCCTCAGTGCCAACGGGTGTCTGCTGCTGGCGGAGATCGCGCTCAAATAATCATCAGAAGAGAGAGTATACTGGAGCTATCGCGATACGCTTTTGCTCCGCACGCCGCGGGCGCGGCTGAAAAATATCGTGACACAAGGGGTCGTCAGTGGGATATAATTCCCGGCTAAATTTGAGTTATTTTGAAATAACAATGTTAACGTTATGATTGTTAAAGTAAAAATAAGCAATAACGATAAGGATTAAAGCTATGGGTTTTCTTTCCGGTAAGCGCATTTTGATCACTGGCGTCGCCAGCAAACTGTCCATCGCCTACGGTATTGCGCAAGCAATGCACCGCGAAGGCGCGGAACTGGCATTCACCTATCAGAATGAAAAACTGAAAGGTCGCGTAGAAGAATTTGCTGCCGCGCTGGGTTCTGACATTGTGCTGCCGTGCGACGTTGCTGAAGATGAGAGCATCACCGCGCTGTTCACCGAGCTGGAAAAAGTCTGGCCGAAATTCGATGGTTTCGTCCACTCTATCGGTTTTGCCCCGGCTGACCAGTTAGACGGCGACTACGTTGACGTTGTCACCCGCGACGGCTTTAAAATCGCGCACGACATCAGCGCCTACAGCTTCGTGGCGATGGCCAAAGCCTGCCGCAGCATGCTGAACCCGGGCTCTGCTCTGCTGACGCTCTCCTACCTGGGCGCAGAGCGCGCGATCCCGAACTACAACGTAATGGGTCTGGCCAAAGCCTCTCTGGAAGCTAACGTCCGCTATATGGCTAACGCCATGGGTCCGGAAGGCGTTCGCGTCAACGCCATCTCTGCCGGTCCGATCCGTACGCTGGCTGCTTCTGGCATTAAAGATTTCCGTAAAATGCTGGCGCACTGCGAAGCGGTCACCCCGATCCGTCGCACCGTCACCATTGAAGATGTGGGCAACAGCGCAGCCTTCCTGTGCTCTAACCTGTCCGCGGGTATCTCCGGTGAAGTCGTTCACGTTGACGGCGGGTTCAATATCGCCGCCATGAACGAGCTGGAACTGAAGTAAGTTCTTTCCCTCCTCACCCCGGTGAGGAGGGTTCTTCCTTCCCCCCATCCCTTACGCTCCCCCTGTTATTCCAATCGGCTATTTGTTAGCACGTATCAATATTTTCTCCTGCTTCCGGGTTACGCCAGGATAGTTCTGCATAAACGATCCGCGGAACGGCGGTTCGCCACATACCGAACAAGGAAAGCCCATGGAGCCACGCCGCGTGAATGGCAAAAACCACTGGTATCACGAAACCCAGTCAACAATCTGCCCGGTGGATGTTCTACCGCTTGTCCCTGAAGCCGCCCATGTTGAAGACCGCTTTTTGCTGGACCTGACGCTGCCGGAAGCCTGGCTACACATCCACGCAGGCTGGCTGCACCCCGCTCGCCAGCTGGCAGAGCGGTTGTTTCCCGACCAGGTGGCGGTGAGTCGCCTGCAGACCTTTACCGCCTACGATCGCCTGAGCACCGCGCTGACTGTCGCCCAGGTTTATGGTGTCCAGCGGTTGTGTAACCACTATGCCGCCCGCCTGGCTCCCCTCCCTGGCCCTGACTCTTCGCGCGAGAGCAACCGTCGCCTGGCGCAGATCACTCAGTATGCTCGTCAGCTCGCCAGTTCGCCCTCCGTCATTAACGCCCTCTCGCGCAGCCAGCTGGACGAAGTGGGTTTAACCAGCCGGGATATTATCCTGATCAACCAGATTATCGGTTTCGTGGGCTTCCAGGCCCGGGCGATTGCCGTCCTGCAGGCGGCGCTGGGCTATCCGGTGCGCTGGATCCCCGGCATGCCTCAGCAAGAGGAGGCCCCTGCCGAACTGTTCACCGCGCCACCAGGAGAGTGGCAGAGCGACCTTGAGGATCCCGATCTGCAGTATGCCGATGATGAGCGCCAGCGGCGCATCGCCGGCTGGCAGTCGCTGCCCGGTCTGGGTGAGCTGGCCCCACTGCTGGCCTGCGACCCACCGTTGTTCACGCCTCTGGAGACCTTGATCCGCCAGCTCAGCACGGATGATACCTTTGGCCCGCAGGTCGCCTTACTCGTGGCGCGCACCAATGGCAGCCCCACCTGTTTTGACGCCTGGCTCCCCCACTGGCAGGGTGAAGAGGAGTTCGCCAGCCATCTGCGGGAGGGCGACCAGGCCCTCCATCACTGGCTCCAGCAGCATCCTCAGTCCCGGTCTCTCGTGACCGCGGTGCAGCTGTTAACCCGCTCGCCGGACCGGTTTAGCGCCGCCCAGTTAACGCCCCTCGCGGAATATGGACTCTCTGCGGAACAAGCGATCGATCTGTTGACCTGGAGCGGGCTGTGCGGATGGATGAATCGTCTGAAAATCGCCCTCGGCAATGTGCGTCAGCAGACGTAAATTGCTGAAACAGCGCTTGCTGCGGCAGGCATATTCGCGTAAAAATGTCAGCCGCTCTTTTAGCCACGAAAATACCTAATTATGTTTCAGGATAACCCGCTGCTAGCGCAGCTTAAACAGCAACTGCATTCCCAGACGCCGCGCGCGGAAGGGGTCGTTAAGGGCACGGAAAAGGGCTTTGGCTTCCTCGAAGTGGACGCTCAGAAGAGCTACTTCATTCCGCCGCCGCAGATGAAAAAAGTGATGCATGGCGACCGTATCGTCGCGGTGATCCATTCTGAAAAAGATCGCGAAAGCGCCGAACCAGAAACCCTGGTTGAGCCGTTCCTGACCCGTTTCGTCGGTAAAGTCCAGAAGAAAGACGATCGCCTCGCTATCGTTCCTGACCATCCGCTGCTGAAAGATGCCATTCCCTGCCGCGCCGCCCGTGGCGTTGAGCATGATTTCAAACAGGGTGACTGGGCCGTCGCCGAGATGCGCCGTCATCCGTTAAAAGGCGACCGCGGGTTTTACGCGGAGCTGACCCAGTTCATCACCTTCAGCGACGATCACTTCGTCCCCTGGTGGGTAACCCTGGCGCGCCATAATCTCGAAAAAGAAGCGCCGGACGGCGTGGCCACGGAAATGCTCGATGAAGGGCTGACGCGCCGCGATTTAACCGCTCTCGACTTCGTCACTATCGACAGCGCCAGCACCGAAGATATGGACGATGCGTTGTATGCCGAATCCACTGCTGATGGCAAACTGCTGCTGACGGTCGCCATTGCTGACCCGACCGCCTGGATTGCCGAAGGTAGCAAGCTGGATAAGGCCGCAAAAGTGCGCGCCTTTACCAACTATCTGCCGGGCTTCAATATTCCGATGCTGCCCCGCGAGCTGTCAGACGACCTGTGCTCCCTGCGCGCTAACGAAGTGCGCCCGGTGCTGGCCTGCCAGATGACTCTGGCGGCCGATGGCACCATCGAAGACAACATCGAATTTTTTGCCGCCACCATCGAGTCGAAAGCCAAGCTGGCCTATGACGATGTCTCTGACTGGCTGGAAGGCCGCGGCAGCTGGCAGCCGGGCAGCGACGCGATCGCGCAGCAAATTACACTGTTGAAGGACGTGTGCCAGCGTCGTAGCGAATGGCGTCAGACCCATGCGCTGGTGTTCAAAGACCGTCCGGACTACCGTTTCGTTCTTGGCGAAAAAGGCGAAGTGCTGGATATCGTCGCGGAACCACGTCGCATTGCCAACCGTATTGTCGAAGAGTCGATGATCGCCGCCAACATCTGTGCCGCCCGCGTTCTGCGCGACAAGCTCGGCTTCGGCGTTTATAACGTCCATACCGGCTTCGACCCGGCGAATACCGAACAGCTGGCGGCGCTGCTGAAAACCCACGACGTGCACGTCGACCCGACGGAGGTGCTGACGCTGGAAGGGTTCTGCAAGCTGCGCCGGGAACTGGACGCCCAGCCGACCGGATTCCTCGACAGCCGCATCCGCCGCTTCCAGTCGTTTGCGGAAATCAGCACCGAGCCAGGCCCGCACTTTGGCCTCGGCCTTGAGGCCTATGCCACCTGGACCTCGCCGATCCGTAAATATGGCGACATGATCAACCACCGTCTGCTGAAGGCCATCATCAAAGGCGAGACCATTGCGCGCCCACAGGATGATGCCACCGTACAGATGGCGGAGCGCCGTCGTCTTAACCGGATGGCAGAGCGCGACGTCGCCGACTGGCTGTATGCCCGTTTCCTCAACGATAAAGCCGGGACCGATACTCGTTTTGCGGCGGAGATCATCGACATCAGCCGCGGCGGGATGCGCGTGCGCCTGGTGGACAATGGCGCGGTCGCCTTTATTCCGGCCCCCTTCCTCCACGCCGTTCGCGACGAACTGGTGTGCAGCCAGGAGAACGGCACCGTGCAGATCAAGGGCGAGGTGGTCTACAAAGTGACTGACGTTATCGATGTCACCATCGCCGAAGTCCGCATGGAAACCCGCAGCATTATTGCGCGTCCGGCAGTCTGACGCCTCTTCACAGCGGTTCCTCCGGGAACCGCTGCTTCTTTCCTCTCCATCCTGCTATTTCCGTCGCACCGATTAAGGTTGTGCGTTTTTTTCGCTTCTCTTTTTCATCCATTTTTAGCATCATTGATTTCATTCGTTTTTGTTACCAGGATAATGCCATGTCAGATGTGAATGCCCACCTGCTCGCCCAACGTATCGATACCGTGCTGGATATTCTGGTTGCCGGTGATTACCACTCTGCGATCCATAATCTGGAAATCCTCAAAGCGGAGCTGCTGGCACTGGCGGCGGACGACGCTGAGCAAAAAAACCAGCCCAAGGCTCCCTGGGAAATCTGATTATCGCCCATGCCGCAACCGGTGACTCATACCGGTTGCTCGCCATATAGCCCCCTAACAGTGATGTTGCTATGAACGCCCGACAACAAAGTATTTTGCAAGTGGTCATTGATAAAGGCCGGATGAGCGTCGCCGATCTGGCGAAGATGACCGGTGTCTCAGAGGTCACCATTCGCCAGGATCTGAATCTGCTGGAAAAGCAGAGCTATTTGCGCCGCACCCATGGCTATGCAGTCCCACTGGACAGTGAAGATGTTGAAACCCGCATGATGACCCATTTCGCCATTAAACGTGAACTGGCCAGCCGGGCGGCGGCGCTGGTGAGCGCCGGCGAAACGGTATTCATCGAAAACGGCAGCAGCAACGCCCTGCTGGCGCGCACCCTCGCCGAACGCGGCGATATCACCATCATAACCGTCAGCAGCTATATCGCCCATCTACTGAAAGAGACGCCGGGAGAGGTGATCCTGCTGGGCGGGATTTACCAGAAACGCAGTGAAAGCATGGTGGGCCCGCTGACCCGCCAGTTCATCCAGCAGGTGCATTTCAGCAAAGCCTTCATCGGGATCGATGGCTGGCAGGCAGAAACCGGCTTTACCGGTCGCGATATGATGCGTGCGGATGTGGTTAACGCCGTGCTGGAAAAGCACTGTGAAGCGATTATTCTCAGCGACAGCTCGAAATTCAGCGCGGTTCATCCCTATCCCCTCGGTCCCGCCGGGCGCTTTAACCGCGTTATTACCGACGATCGCCTGCCGGCCGCCTGCCGCGACCAGTTACTGCACAGCGGCCTGACCATCGATATCGTGCCATACGTCTGATCTTTACCCGCCCCGAGCCATGCCAATGCGCCATTCGGGGCGATATTACGCTCTGAGAGTATTCCGAGCCGCTAATTAAGATTTTTTACCTGACGATACATTTAAAAAAAAGTAAAATTATTATTAGCGATATAACAGGAAGTGACTATCACCTGCGTGATTTTCGTGACACCTGCGCACCCTAACTTCATGGAATTGCCCTAAAGCTGCTATTTCAGGCTATGCTTAAAGGAGCGTAGTATCCATGAATAGATTATTCAGGAGAAAAAAATGATGACTTCAACGAGCAAAAAAATGGCTGCCGTCGTTCTGGCTGTCACTGTAGCAATGTCTCTGAGCGCTTGTTCTAACATGTCTAAACGCGACCGTAACACCGCTATCGGTGCTGGCGCCGGCGCCATCGGTGGTGCGGTGTTAACTGACGGTAGCGCACTCGGAACCCTGGGTGGCGCGGCGGTCGGTGGTATTATTGGTCACCAGGTTGGCAAATAATATAATTACCTGACGAAATAAAAGAATAATTCACACGAATTGACTTACGCACGTTAAATCATTCAAGGCCGCGGCATTCACCGCGGCCTTGTTATTTCAGCATTACTTTAATTATTGCCGAAATAGCACTCAGCCACCGGCTAACTTAACCTTCATTCCTTTCGCCTCGAGCAGCGATTTGAGCAAATCCCGTTTGTCACCCTGGATCTCGATCACGCCATCTTTCACCGCACCGCCGCAGCCACATTTCTTTTTCAGCTCTGCAGCCAGGGCGTTCAGCGCGGCATCGTCAGCATCGATGCCGCTAATCAGGCACACGCCTTTGCCCTTGCGACCGCTGGTCTGGCGCTGAATACGAACAATACCATCGCCTTTAGGCCGCACCGGCGCCGGTTTCGCTTCGTCGATACGCCCGGTTTCCGTGGAGTAGACCAGGCGGCTATTGGAATCGCTCATTATGCCTCCTTTGACAACGAGACGTTGATTGCCCGCAGCGTTGCGGCAGGATCGGCCGACTGAGTGACCGGGCGACCAATAACCATATAATCCACCCCCGCCGCCTGGGCCTGCTCGGGGGTCATAATCCGCCGCTGATCCCCAGCCTCGCTCCCCTGCGGACGGATCCCCGGGGTCACCAGCTTAAACGCCTGCCCCAGCTCCTGTTTGAAGCGCACCGCCTCCTGAGCTGAGCACACGACCCCGTCAAGACCACAGCGTTGGGTCAGCGCTGCCAGCTTCGCCGCGTAATCAGCCGGGGATAAGGTAATGCCCAGATCCTGCAGGTCGCTGGCCTCCATGCTGGTGAGTACGGTGACAGCGATCAGCAGCGGAGCCTCTTTACCAAACGGCAGCAGCGCTTCACGCGCGGCGGTCATCATCCGCGCGCCGCCGGAGGCATGGACATTCACCATCCATACGCCGAGTTCGGCCGCCGCCGCCACCGCGCGGGCCGTGGTATTGGGGATATCGTGAAACTTAAGGTCAAGGAACACCTCAAACCCGCGCTGCTGCAGATCGCGAACAAACTGCGGGCCCAACAGGGTGAACATCTCTTTGCCCACCTTCAGGCGGCAGTCTCGCGGGTCGATGCGGTCGACAAATGCCAGCGCTTTATCGCGATTATCATAGTCGAGCGCAACCACAACGGGAGAGGATGTGACAGCGCGGGAAGATGTGATAGCTGTAGACGTCATGACCAGACCTTAGTGTTGATGGGCGCCAGGGCGGCGCAAAAAAGGTAAACGGGCAGCATTCTACCTGTGATGCTAACAAAATAACAGACTGCTGTAGTAGCGCTGGCCGGACGATGGCGCTGCCGGGGCCGCGCCTGGAGAGGAGAAAAACGATGAGTATGTTGTAACTAATGGAGGGATTTTTTTTGACTTTATTGGCCGTCGAGACCGCGAATGGGTTTGATGGTGGCCCACGAGCGGCAGGATGGGCAGTGCCAGTAGAGCGTATGAGCAGTAAAGCCGCATTTCTGGCAGCGATAGCGCGGTTTGCTGCGCACCTGCTCGCCGACCATGTTTCTTAGCACCCCGAGGCTTTCTTTCGCGCGCCCTTCTTCCGCTTCGTTGAGATGGTAGTCCATCAGCTTATGGAAGACGCGCATGGTCGGGTGACGTTCCAGCTGCCGGGTAACGTAGTTTTGCGCGGCTTCGACCCCTTCCCGTTGCTCGAGGATCTGCGCCAGCATCAGTTCAGCGGTGGCCCCGGTGTTCTCATCCACACAACGGCGCAGGAAAACCTCCCACTCTTCGGCTTTACCCAGTTGCTGGTAGCAGGTCTGCAGCATCTCCAGCGTCTCACCGACCAGCTCTTTATCCTGATCAATAACCCGCTCAAGGCTCTCTACCGCTTTGGCGTAATCACCCTTTTCCATCCACACCCGGCCCATCATTATTGAGACCCGGGCGCTGTTGCGGTCTGCTGCGGCGCCTTTCTTCAGCAGCGCCATCGCTTTATCCAGATCGTTGGCCGCCATCTGCTGCAGGGCCAGCTCACACCAGAAATTGGCGATTTCGCCACGATGTTTCTCTTTACCCAGCTTCACCAGCCGTTCAGCGACTTCGATCGCTGACTGCCAGTCGCTGGTCGCCTGGTAGATCTGCAGCAGCTGCTGCAGAGCGCTCAGGCGGAAATCGGTCTCATCCACCAGCTGTTTGAACATATCTTCCGCACGATCGTACAACCCGGCGGCCATATAGTCGCGCCCCAGCTGCTGGACGGCCAGCAGGCGCTGATCGTAGGTTAACGATGCGCTTTCCATCAGGCTCTGATGAATACGGATCGCGCGGTCAACCTCGCCGCGCGAGCGGAACAGGTTACCGAGCGTCAGGTGGGCCTCAACGGTGCCGGTATCCTCTTTCAACATATCAAGGAACAGATCGACGGCTTTATCCTGCTGGTTGCTAAGCAGGAAGTTAACCCCCGCCACGTAATCCCGTGACAGGCGGTTGGCATCGTCCTGTTTGGACTGTTGTGCACTTCTGCGCCCCATGTACCAGCCGTAGGCGGCGGCAACGGGTAAAAGCAGAAACAACAACTCCAGCATAAGAGGTTATTCCTTCACGGCAGGCACGCCTGCGTCGACAGCGACCGGGCTGACGGGGGCAATCTGGTGCTCAAGGCGCTTAATTTTTCGCTCCGCGCGCGCCAGCGAGACACGCACCCGCAGCCAGAACAAGCCGCAGATCAGCCAGCCAATGGCAAAGCCTGCGGCGAACAGCACCGCCAGCAGTGTCGAAATGCGGAATTCACCCTGCGCGAGTAAATAGTTGAACGTGACCTGTTGGTCATTCTGCGCCCCCAGCGTCACTGAAATGACGAAGATTGCTAGCACCAGTAAGAAAATGAGTAAATATTTCACATGACTTCCCGTTATGTGGGTTGCGCGAAAAAAAGCCCGCTTTCAGCCCTATAAAGTATCATTTTCGCCGCAGCGGTGGAATGAAAAAGCATGGCAACTGTACAGGATATGCGGTCGGATGCCGCTAAAATCAACATTATTCTGCTTCGGGCATCCGTTTTTTAATATCCTGCGCCTCTTCTCCCGGCGGCGAGAGCGGCCCGCACAGGCGCTGCGTCAACCAGCAGGCCACCGTGACCAACAGCCAGGAGATCAGCGTGGCGACAATGAGATCCAGCGGCCAGTGCATGCCCAGCGCCAGGCGACTGCCCATCACCGCCGTCGCCCATACCAGCAGCACGGCGACCGTGCCCCAACGCCGACGCGGCCACAGCAGCCCGGCGGCCAGCAGCGCCCAGCTGGCGGCGAACATCGTGTGACCCGACGGGAAAGCAAAGCCTGTCTCTTTCTGCCAGTGCTTGCGTAAAAACGGCGGAATGTCCTGCGCCTGCGCCAGCTGGGCATGCACCAGTTTAGCGCGTTCTTTACGCTTCAACGCATAGAATTGCGTCACCGGCACCTGTCTTGAGTTTTCCAGCCAGATGACAAAGGGTCTCGGCTCCTGAACCCGCGCTTTGACCCAGGATTTAACCCCCTGTCCCACCAGGATGGCGGCGGCAAGAATCAGGAACAGGATCAGTGCCGCGCGCAGCCGGTAGCGAAGACACCAGAGAAACCAGCCGCACAGTGCAACATGCGTGATAATTCCCCACGGCTGCGTCACCGTTTCCGTCACCCACCAGAGGGTTTTCAACATAGCAACCGGCAGTCCTGGCTGCCACAGCCAACCAGACAGCCAGACCGTAACAGGCATAACAAGCAGCAGCGCTGCCGCGAGAGCGGTTCGTTGGGCAATCAACAGCATTTTCTCTCCTTCTCCTTGTAGATGAACATCATAGCGGAAAGTAGTTCGTTTGTGCGCTTTCCACGCGGCTAACCGTTCGCGATTAGGAGAACGTCCCGGCCTTGTGGCAAAATAGCGGCAAACAGAAAGCACATTCAGGTGCTGACAGAATCTGGAGAATCACATGCAGCTTAAACGTGTGGCAGAAGCCAAACTGCCAACCCCATGGGGCGATTTCCTGATGGTGGGTTTTGAAGAACTGGCAACCGGACAAGATCATGTCGCGCTGGTGTATGGCGATATCTCGGGGCAGTCGCCGGTCCTGGCCCGCGTCCATTCAGAGTGTTTGACGGGCGATGCCCTGTTTAGCCTGCGCTGTGATTGCGGCTTTCAGCTGGAAGCGGCCCTGTCGCATATCGCCGAAGAAGGTCGGGGGATCCTGCTCTATCACCGCCAGGAAGGACGCAACATTGGTTTATTGAATAAAATCCGCGCCTACGCGCTGCAGGATCAGGGCTACGACACCGTTGAGGCGAACCATCAGCTGGGCTTCGCCGCCGATGAGCGCGACTTCACCCTGTGCGCCGATATGTTCAAACTGCTCAACGTTGAGCAGGTTCGGTTATTAACCAATAACCCGAAAAAAGTGGAAATTCTTACCGAAGCCGGGATCAACATTGTGGAGCGGGTACCGCTGATCGTCGGGCGTAACCCGAAAAATGCTCACTACCTGGATACTAAAGCCGCCAAAATGGGCCATTTGCTGAACAGCAAGCCGGCGGAATAAACCGATTGAATAAAAGAGAAAGGGCCAGCGATGCTGGCCCTTTGTTTTACAGCATATTGCGGATAACGTAGTGCAGGATGCCGTCGTTGCGGTAGTAGGTGAGCTCGGTCGCGGTGTCGATACGGCACCGACAAGGGATCACTTCCTGCGAGCCGTCAGGGCGAGTCAGGGTCACCGGCACCGTAGCGCCAGGCTGAAGCGACTGCAGATTGCTGATATCAATCCGCTCTTCCCCGGTCAACTGCAGCGTTTTACGGGTGACGCCCTGCGGGAACTCCAGCGGCAAAATCCCCATCCCGATCAGGTTGGAACGGTGGATACGTTCGAAGGACTCGGCGATCACCACCCGGATCCCCAGCAGGCGCGGCCCCTTCGCCGCCCAGTCGCGGCTGGAACCTGAGCCATACTCCTTACCGGCAATCACCGCCAGCGGTATGCCTTCCGCTTTATACTGCATCGCCGCATCGTAGATCGCCACCGGTTCGCGGTCCGGCAGATGTCGGGTCATACCGCCTTCCACTCCCGGTACCATTTCGTTACGAATACGGATATTGGCGAAGGTGCCGCGCATCATCACCTCATGGTTACCGCGACGGGAACCATAGGAGTTAAAGTCGCGCCGGGCAACCCCATGCTCCTGCAGATAGCGGCCTGCCGGGCTATCGGCTTTGATGCTCCCCGCCGGCGAAATGTGGTCAGTGGTCACTGAATCGCCCAGCATGGCGAGGATCCGCGCGCCATGAATATCCTCTACCGGCAGCGGTTCGACGCCCATCTCGTCAAAGAACGGCGACAGGCGAATATAAGTCGAGTCCTCCTGCCAGTCATAGGTATCTGACGCCTCCACCTTGATTGCTTTCCACTCCTCGGTACCGGAAAACACTTCCGCGTACTCTTTGCGGAACATCTCAGTGGAGACCTGTTCCACCGCACGGGCAATCTCCTCCCCACTCGGCCAGATATCTTTCAGATAAACCGGTTCGCCATCGCTGCCCTGCCCCAACGGCTCGCGGGTGAGATCGATATTCATGTTCCCCGCCAGGGCGTAAGCGACGACCAGCGGCGGCGAGGCCAGCCAGTTGGTTTTCACCAGCGGATGGATACGCCCTTCGAAGTTACGGTTACCGGAAAGCACCGCCCCGACGGTCAGATCGCCCTTTTTGATCGCCTCTTCGATAGGTTCCGGCAACGGACCGGAGTTACCGATACAGGTGGTACAGCCATATCCCACCAGATTGAAGCCGAGCTGGTCGAGGTAAGGCGTCAGGCCGGCATGAGCCAGATAATCCGACACCACTTTCGAGCCTGGCGCCAGGGAAGCTTTTACCCACGGCTGCGGCTGCAGGCCACGCTCGACGGCTTTTTTCGCCAGCAGACCGGCGGCCATCAGCACGCTGGGGTTGGAGGTATTGGTACAGGAAGTAATGGCCGCAATGGCCACGGCGCCGTCCGGTAGCGAATAGTGATGCCCGTTCAGCGTATAATCCACCGGCTGGCGCTGACGCTGAGGATGGTTAACTTCCAGCTCGCCGCTGGCAGCAAAGGCTTTCGGCACATCGCCGAGCGCCACGCGATCCTGCGGCCGTTTCGGCCCGGCAAGGCTTGCCTCAACGCTGCCCATGTCCAGCGCCAGGGTGCTGGTAAAGACCGGCTCATCGCCCGGCTGGCGCCACATGCCCTGCGCTTTGGCATAGGCTTCCACCAGGGCGACCTGTTCTTCGCTACGGCCGCTCAGACGCATATAGCTAAGCGTCACATCATCGATCGGGAAGAAACCACAGGTGGCGCCATATTCCGGGGCCATATTGGCGATAGTGGCGCGATCGGCCAGGGGTAAGGTATCCAGGCCATCGCCGTAGAATTCAACAAACTTGCCGACGACACCGTGCTGGCGCAGCATCTGGGTGACCGTCAGCACCAGATCGGTGGCGGTGATGCCTTCGCGCAGTTTGCCGCTGAGCTTAAAGCCCACGACATCCGGGATCAGCATCGACACCGGCTGACCCAACATGGCGGCTTCCGCTTCAATCCCGCCCACGCCCCAGCCCAGTACGCCGAGACCGTTAATCATGGTGGTATGAGAGTCGGTGCCCACCAGGGTATCCGGCCACGCCATCCACTTCCCATTCACCTCTTCGCTCCAGACGGCCCGACCGAGGTATTCCAGGTTGACCTGGTGACAAATACCGGTGCCCGGCGGCACTACGCTGAAGCGGCTGAAGGCCTGTTGTCCCCAGCGCAGAAAAGCGTAACGTTCGTGGTTACGCTCCATTTCCAGACGGACGTTATCTTCGAAGGCCTCGTCATCGCCGAAACGGTCGACAGTGACCGAGTGGTCGATCACCAGATCGACGGGCGACAGCGGATTCACTTTCGCGGTGTCGCCGCCCAGGCGCTTCACCGCCTCGCGCATGGCGGCCAGATCCACGACTGCCGGCACGCCGGTAAAGTCCTGCATCAGGACGCGCGCGGGACGGTAAGCGATCTCCCGGTCGGCATGGGCCTGTTGCAGCCAGCCGGCCAGGGCACGAATATCTTCTTCTGTCACCGAGTCACCGTCCTGCCAGCGCAGCAGGTTCTCCATCAGCACCTTCAGCGACTTAGGCAGTCGACTGAGATCGCCCAGCTGTTTCTCTGCCAGCGGCAGACTGTAGTAATGCCAGGTTTTCTCGTTGACCAGCAGCGTGTCCTTACTGGCTTCTCGTAGGGTTGACGACATAGCTCCTCCTTTATCTCAGGGATGGCATACCCTGATTCTCCTCAGGGTCTCCATTAAAGATAACACATACCGAGCATAACACTTTGATAACAACCCAAATTGCTAAATGCGCCGAGGTCGACAGTGATTAATCGGGAATTATCCTGGAATCGGAGAAATAGCACCAAAATAGTGCAGAAGCGATGATTAAGACGATATTGTATTAGTACACGAGGACAAAAAAAGAGCTAATCGGCCAGCTGGCTATGATTAGCTCTTGTGAGTGATTTCAGATTGGATGAATCCAGCGGCAAAATATATTCTCCCTGTATTGCCGGTCACTGATTTTATATTACAGTTTCCTTTCACTGTCATAAAAATGACATGTATCTACAACGATGACCTACAGCTTTAGCTGACAATCCAGATGTTGCAGATGGTAAGCGCGATGATGCTCCAGAACATCGCCAGCCCTACCAACACTACGCCCCATACGCGACTACGCAGAACGGGATCGATTTCGGTTTTGTCATTCTCGTATGACATCGCCAGTTTCATGTAATCGATATTACTTATCATATTGTCACCACCAATTGCTCAAATCATCAGGTACAGATAAATCTTAATTATGGATAAAAGATTAATCCAGTGAATTTAGGCCTGATGGAATATATTTAACCGGTTATTTGATCGCGGCGGGCATAATGACAAACGTGTTGCCAGAAATTATTAATTTTGTGATTGGTTCGAGGTTTAAGATGTTAAATTAGGACCATGATAGTCAATGGCACTCCCCACAGGGAATGCCATTATTTTTTTAAGGGTTATTTTTCCGGAAGTTTTATATCTTTAAACATCGCTTCAATATCTTCATTCGACCGCAAAGCCACCGCGGTATCCACGACATCCCGGGTCAGATGGGGTGCAAAACGTTGAATAAAATCATACATGTAGCTTCGTAAGAAGGTGCTACGGCGGAAACCAATTTTGGTGGTGCTGTGGCTGAATATGCCGTTCGCATCCAGCTTCACCAGGTCCGGGTCAGAGACCGGATCGACTGCCATGCTGGCTATCACCCCGACCCCAAGCCCCAGGCGAACATAGGTTTTGATCACGTCGGCGTCAGTGGCGGTGAAGACAATGCGCGGCGTCAGACCCGCACGGTTAAACGCGGTATCCAGTTCCGAACGGCCGGTAAAGCCAAAGGTATAAGTCACCAGCGGGTACTGCGCCAGCTCTTCAATGGAAACCGAGCCCTTCGCGGCCAGAGGATGCTCAGGCGTCACCACAATCGACCGGTTCCAGTGATAGCATGGCAACATCACCAGATCGTCATACAGATGCAGCGCCTCGGTGGCGATGGCGAAGTCGGCGTTGCCTTTCGATACGGCTTCTGCAATTTGGGTTGGCGAGCCCTGATGCATATGCAGCGACACGCGCGGGTAGCGTTCAATAAAGCCCTTGATCACCCCCGGTAACGCATAGCGGGCCTGAGTATGGGTCGTCGCCACATATAACGACCCTTTATCAGGCCAGGTATGCTCCCCGGCGACAGATTTAATCGCATCGACTTTCGATAATACCTCGCGGGCGATACGGATGATCTCCTGCCCGGCAGGTGTCACCTGAGTTAAATGTTTGCCGCTGCGGGCGAAAATCTGGATGCCCAGCTCATCTTCCAGCATGCGGACCTGCTTACTGATGCCCGGCTGGGAGGTATAAAGCCCTTCGGCGGTGGATGAAACATTCAGGTTATGGTTCACCACCTCTACGATGTAGCGAAGCTGTTGTAGTTTCATGCTGATATCCGTTTGCGCGTAAAATGAAGCCGCTTAATACACTTTACGTTCAGGCAACTTGTCGACCGTGAGGCCAGCCTCCCGGCAGTTGGCCGTAGTGGCGCCGCAACGCATCCTGAAAGCGATGATGTATAAGACGTTTTAATAATAAAAAAGGGATTAGCTATAACCACTATATCATTTATATCAACAGTGTATAGATACTAACGAAAAATAATATAGGTGGTTATAAGGGGAAGAAAAGACCATCCAGAAGGGGAAACAACGCGGCAGAGGCATCCACTGCCTCTGCCGGCCGTTAGTGCAGGAAAAGCGCGCTTTTCCTGCCTGATACTGCACGATTACTTTTTGGCTTCAGTCCATTTACCGTCAATAAAGAAGGCTGACCAGCCGGTCGCTTTGCCCTCTTTTTCGGAAGCCACATACTGCTGTTTCGTTTTACGGCTAAAGCGCACCAGCGTTTTATTACCTTCCGGATCCTGCTGCGGCGCATCGGCGAGATAGCGCAGTTTTTCCGGCAGACGATCGCGGAAGCGGTACAGCTCTTCCACCAGCGGCGCACGCGTTTCCCGTGATTTCGGGAAGGTGTTGGCCGCCAGGAAGACACCCGCCGCCCCGTCGCGCAACACAAAGTACGCGTCAGACTTCTCGCACGGCAGCTCCGGCAGCGGCACCGGATCTTCCTTCGGCGGAGCCACTTCGCCGTTGCGCAGGATCTTACGCGTGTTCTTACACTCGTCGTTGGTACAGGCCATGTACTTGCCGAAACGCCCCATTTTCAGGTGCATTTCAGAACCGCACTTCTCGCACTCCACTACCGGA
Organism: Klebsiella sp. HMSC25G12; assembly: GCF_001807705.1. Classification (NCBI taxonomy): domain Bacteria; kingdom Pseudomonadati; phylum Pseudomonadota; class Gammaproteobacteria; order Enterobacterales; family Enterobacteriaceae; genus Klebsiella; species Klebsiella sp. HMSC25G12. The sequence continues at coordinate 119,301 of NZ_KV789854.1, forward strand.
CCATCATAGCCCTTGATGCGGAACTCGCCTTCTTCAATCTCATAGCCGTCGCAGGTCGGGTTATTACCACACACGTGCAGTTTACGCTTAGGATCGATAAGGTAGCTGTCCATTGCGGTCCCGCACTTCTGACAGCGACGTTTGGCACGCAGCGCGTTGGTTTCCGCGTCATCGCCTTCCAGCACGTTGAGGACTTCGTTTTCCGGCACCAGGTTGATGGTGGTTTTGCAACGCTCTTTCGGCGGCAGAGCATAGCCCGAACAGCCGAGGAAAACACCGGTGCTGGCGGTACGGATGCCCATTTTACGTCCACAGGTCGGGCAGTCGATGCTGGTAAGCACCATCGGGTTCGGTTGCATGCCGCCCTCTTCCGGATCTTTCTCTGCGGTCTCCAGCTGAGTGGTAAAATCGCCGAAGAAGTGGTTCAGCACCTCTTTCCACTCGGCCTGGTGGTTGGCCACCTGGTCGAGACGATCTTCCATCTGCGCGGTGAAGTCGTAGTTCATCAGATCGCGGAAGTTTTCTTCCAGCCGATCGGTGACGATTTCGCCCATTTTCTCCGCATAGAAACGACGGTTTTCCACCCGCACGTAGCCGCGATCCTGAATGGTCGAGATGATCGAAGCGTAGGTGGAAGGACGGCCGATACCGCGTTTTTCCAGCTCTTTGACCAGCGAAGCTTCGCTGAAGCGCGCCGGCGGCTTGGTAAAGTGCTGCGCAGGCGTCAGCTCCACCAGGCTCAGGCGGTCGCCCTGTTTAACCACCGGCAGCGTCCGGTCTTCATCGCCCTTGCGCAGCGCCGGCATCACTTTGGTCCAGCCGTCGAAACGTAAGGTACGACCGCGCGCTTTCAGTTTGAAATCGCCCGCCGCCACGGTCAGCGTGGTGGAATCGTATTGCGCCGGCGTCATCTGACAGGCGACAAACTGGCGCCAGATCAGCTGATAGAGCTTCTGCGCATCGGCTTCCATATCTTTCAGCGTTTCCGCCAGCACGCTCACATCAGAAGGACGAATCGCTTCGTGCGCTTCCTGCGAGTTTTCTTTGCTGGCGTACTGGTTAGCGCTCTCCGGCAGATATTTTTTGCCAAAGTTGTCGCTGATATAACCGCGAACCATGTTCAGCGCGTCCTGACTCAGGTTGGTGGAGTCGGTACGCATATAGGTGATGTGCCCCGCCTCATAGAGACGTTGAGCCATCATCATGGTCTTTTTCACGCCGAAGCCGAGACGGGTGCTGGCCGCCTGCTGCAGCGTGGAGGTGATGAACGGCGCGCCCGGCTTGCTGCTGGTCGGCTTGTCTTCTCGCTCCAGCACGCTGTAGCTGGCTTTTTCCAGCAGCGATACCGCCGCCATGGTCTCATCACGGCTGACCGGACGGAACGGCTTATCGTCTTTATGAGTTACCTGCAGAGGCAGCGCGTCGCCGCCCGGCGTGGTGGTGCTGGCATCAACTTCCCAGTACTCTTCCGGGACGAAGGCTTTGATTTCACGCTCACGTTCCACCACCAGGCGGACCGCAACGGACTGCACGCGCCCGGCAGAAAGACCACGGGCAATTTTCTTCCACAGCAGCGGCGAGACCATATAGCCCACCACGCGGTCCATAAAGCGGCGCGCCTGCTGGGCGTTAACCCGATCGATATTCAGTTCGCCCGGCTTTTCGAAGGCCTGACGAATAGCGTTTTTGGTGATCTCATTGAACACCACGCGGCTGTAACGCTGTTCATCGCCGCCGATCACTTCCCGCAGGTGCCAGGCAATGGCTTCCCCTTCGCGGTCAAGGTCGGTTGCGAGATAGATGTGGTCAGCTTTTTCCGCCAACTGTTTGAGTTCTGAAACTACCTTTTCTTTACCCGGAAGTACTTCATAGTGCGCATTCCAGTCATGCCATGGGTCCACGCCCATGCGGTTAACCAGAGCACCACGTTCGTCCTTTTTAGGCTTTTTAGCCCCTTTGGTGGCGGTAGAGTCGGTGCTCTTTTTGGAAGCTGATCCACTGGTCGGCAAATCGCGGATATGACCGACGCTGGATTTCACCACGTAGTCATTACCCAGATACTTATTGATCGTTTTGGCTTTTGCCGGGGACTCAACGATAACGAGAGCTTTACCCATATTCACCTTTACCTAATTTGATTCATCCAGGAATACATCGCACATTCATACACCCTCCACTGGCGACTGCCTCATATGTTGCGGCACCGTCGGTGAATATCAACCCTGAACACCCGTTTCATCTCCGTAAAACCAGGCGTTTGAGTTTGCTGACTTTTTTGCGTCAGGTGACATAGCACGAAGAATTTTTGGCCGAATGTCAAGCAAATCTGTTGCCAGATCGCCGAAAGCGTCACACTGTACCTGATAAAATTCGTTACGCAACTTTATTAGCATGCAAAAGCGAAACCCGCCAGTAAACGGCTGTTTCTCCACTGGTTACGATTACCCCTGTTTTGTCCATGGAAAATTTGCCCCACGCCGCCGCGCGGCGTAAACTACGCGCGGAGAAAAAGAGGAGTCCGTTATGCAAGGTACAACCCAACCTATCGATCGCCAGACGCTGCTCGAAAAAGCCAACAAACTTATTCGCGAACATGAGGATACGTTAGCCGGTATCGAAGCCACCGACGTCGTTCAGCGCAACAATGTCCTGGTGTTTAGCGGTGAGTTTTATCTTGACGAGCAGGGTTTACCGACGCCGAAGAGTACGGCGGTATTTAACATGTTTAAGTACCTCGCCCACGAGCTGTCGGACAAGTATCACCTGGTCGATTAAGGCCAGTGGAAACGATAACGCGAGGCCCTGGCCTCGCGTTATGTTGTTTACATCAGCGGTTTCTGACCGCGCTGCCACCAGCGCAGCAGAAGTCGATCGGCGCTCTCCGCGGCGCTACCAGTGAAGCGGTCGAGCATTTTCTTACGCTGTTGATAACGCACCCCGATCACCTCGTGGCTCTCCATGAGCCCCAGCAACAGCTCATCGCTGGTTTCAACCGCATCCACCAGCCCTTTTTCCAGCGCCTGCACCCCGTACCAGTGCTCGCCGGTAGCTACCTGCTCAATATCAAGTCCAGGACGCATCCGATGGACGAAATCCTTGAACAGATGGTGCGTCTCATTGAGATCCTCACGGAACTTGCGCCGCCCTTCTTCGGTATTTTCGCCCAGCATAGTGAGCGTCCGTTTGTACTGCCCGGCGGTATGCAGTTCGATATCAATATCTTTGTTCTTCAGGAAGCGATGGAGGTTAGGGATCTGCGCCACCACGCCAATGGAGCCAAGGATCGCAAACGGCGCCGACACAATTTTGTTGGCCACGCAAGCCATCATATAGCCGCCGCTGGCCGCCACTTTGTCAACCGCCACCGTCAGCGGGATCTGTTTGTCGCGCAACCGCTGCAGCTGAGAGGCTGCCAGTCCGTAACCGTGAACCACCCCGCCGGGGCTTTCCAGACGAATCACCACCTGGTCACGCGCTTTCGCCGCCGCCAGCACCGCCGTGATCTCTTCCCGCAGGCTGTTGACCTCATGGGCATCCATGCTGCCTTTGAAATCCAGCACCCAGGCGCGCGGCTTGCCTTCCGGCTCCACGTTACCCAGCTTCGCCCGCGCTTTCGCGGCCTTCGCCTCTTGTTTTTGCTTTTTCTTCTGCGCTTTATGCCACTGTTTCTGCTGCGGGCCGTCAAGCAGCGCCACCGCCAGCGATTCCTTCATCTCTTTGTAATGCTCGCTAAGATTGGTCACCCGCAGTTCGCCGCGCTGCTTCTTACGCTGGGCCAGGTTGACGATAATAGCGGCAATCACCGCGATAGCGACGACAACCGTCGCGATCTTGGCTAAAAATAAGCCGTACTGAGCAAGTAATTCCACGTTTTCACCTTGTGTAAAGCACTGACGTTGCTGCACAGTGTACATCAGCCCCTGGCGAGAAGTCTTTGTGCTTTGTGTCTTGTGCGCAGCGGATTCCGTTTTTTTTCAGCGAGGCTGAAATCGTTGCAAGATATTAATTTTCTGAATACTTTCCGCTTCGCCGATTGCAATGGCGAGCACTTTCAGGCATAACAGCGCAAAAGTGAGATACCAAAGATGAAGCGCGATCGGGAACCGATCGCCCAAGGAGTCGCCGTGCATTATCAACCGCAACGCCACTTGCTGAAAGATCGCATCATCCTGGTCACCGGCGCCAGCGACGGGATTGGTCGTGAAGCGGCCCTGACCTACGCGCGCTATAGCGCCAGCGTGATTCTGCTTGGCCGCAACGACGAAAAACTGCGCGCCGTCGCCCAGGAGATTGAACGCGAGGGCGGCATTCCCGCCCGCTGGTTTACCCTCGACCTGCTAACCTGCACGCCGCAGGCGTGCCAGCAGCTGGCGCAGCAGATAAGTATGCACTATCCCCGTCTTGACGGCGTGCTGCACAACGCCGGCCTGCTCGGCGACATCTGCCCCATGGACGAGCAGAAGCCGGAGGTCTGGCAGCAGGTGATGCAGGTGAACGTCAATGGCACTTTTATGCTGACCCAGGCGCTTCTTCCTTTATTACTCCGTTCGGATGCGGGCTCGCTGGTCTTCACCTCGTCCAGCGTTGGCCGTCAGGGCCGCGCCAACTGGGGCGCCTATGCGGTCTCCAAATTCGCCACCGAAGGGATGATGCAGGTGCTGGCCGACGAGTACCAAAGCCGTCATCTGCGGGTGAACTGCATCAACCCCGGCGGCACCCGCACCGGGATGCGCGCCAGCGCCTTCCCGACGGAAGATCCGCTAAAACTGAAGACCCCCGCTGACATTATGCCCGTCTATCTATGGCTGATGGGTGACGACAGTCGCCGCAAGACGGGAATGACCTTTGACGCCCAACCGGGCCGTAAGCCAGGAATTGCCCAATGAGTGATGAACGCTACCGCGAACGCCAGCAGCGGCTGAAAGATAAAGTTGACGCCCGGGTGGCGGCAGCCCAGGACGAACGCGGCATTGTGATGGTCTTTACCGGCAACGGCAAAGGCAAAACCACCGCCGCCTTTGGCACCGCGACCCGCGCCGTCGGCCACGGCAAAAAAGTCGGCGTGATCCAGTTTATTAAGGGGACCTGGCCTAACGGTGAGCGTAACCTGCTGGAACCCCACGGCGTCGAATTTCAGGTGATGGCGACAGGCTTCACCTGGAACACCCAGGATCGCGACAGCGACACCGCCGCCTGTCTGGCGGTCTGGGAGCATGCCCGCCGTATGCTGGCTGACGACCAGCTCGATCTGGTGCTGCTGGATGAGCTGACTTACATGGTGGCGTACGATTACCTGCCGCTGGAGTCGGTGCTAAGCGCCCTGCGTGAGCGTCCTGCCCATCAGTCGGTGATCATTACCGGCCGCGGCTGCCATCGCGATATTATTGAACTGGCGGATACCGTCAGCGAACTGCGTCCGGTCAAGCATGCGTTTGATGCCGGGATTAAAGCGCAGATGGGAATTGACTACTGAGGGCCTGATACGGCGAAAGGCAGTACGCGTTCCGGCGGCAATCCACCGGAACGCACAACATTAACCGTTGGTCTTATTGCGAGTACTGGAACGACGGTTGCTGTTGTTACCCTGGCGCGGGTTAGCGCTGGTCTGGCTGTGACGCTTCACCGCCCGACGGATCTGATTGGCTTTCATCCGGCGACGGTCTTTCTCGACAGCAACTTTAGAACTGGTTTCCGGCGTCAGCTCCACCAGCTCGCGCAGGTAGTTGGTCTGCGCCAGGTCCAGTTCGGTATAGCCGCCGCGCGGCAGGCCTTTCGGCAGCAGAATATCGCCATAGCGCACGCGGATCAGACGGCTGACCTGCACGCCGACCGCTTCCCACAGGCGACGCACTTCGCGGTTACGCCCTTCGGTCAGGGTGACGTTGTACCACTGGTTAATCCCTTCACCGCCGGTGAATTTGATGGTTTTAAATGCTGCCGGACCATCTTCTAACTGCACGCCACGAGACAGCTGACGCAGCTTATCATCATCCACCTGGCCGAAAACGCGAACGGCGTACTCACGCTCGACTTCACGGCTCGGATGCATCAGGCGGTTTGCCAGTTCGCCATCGGTGGTGAACAGCAGCAGGCCACAGGTGTTCACGTCCAGACGGCCAACGGCAATCCAGCGCGCGCCGCGCAGTTTTGGCAGGCGATCAAACACCGTCGGGCGCCCTTCCGGATCGTTACGGGTGCACAGCTCGCCTTCCGGCTTATAGTAAGCCAGCACGCGACAGATCTGCTCAGCAGACTCTTTCACCGAGATCAGATGACCATCGATACGAATTTTTAAACCGGGGACGATTTCCACACGATCGCCGAGGGTGGCGATTTTTCCGTCGACGCTGACGCGGCCAGCTTCGATTTTCGCTTCAATTTCACGGCGGGAGCCGTGGCCGGCGCGGGCCAGCACTTTTTGCAGTTTCTCGCTCATTGAGCTTCCTTAAGGTGTCGCCTTCCCAGGCGTCTGGTATGCTTTCAAAAACAACGAGTTAGCCTAAAACTCAACTTAACTCACTGATCTGTAAATATTTCATGGCACACAGCATGGCAAACAACGTATCACACAAGCTGTCACACAATGATTCGTGGGCGCACATACTACACGAATTTTAGACTAAATGATTCAACAAGTTTTGTGCGCCTGAGTCTTTCTGAACTTGGACGTATAACGATGAGCAATCCGGAACAGTCAAGCACAGCGAACGGGAAAACGCTGTGTGTCTACTCCAACAGTATCTACACATTTACCTTCGTCACGGAGTCGCAGCATTGCCCGTACAGCAAAAGCTTCGACATAGTCGATAGTAAATGAATCGCGCCATAACATTCACAAAATAAATATTTTAAAACGCAGTTTCATTTTTATGAAAAACAACTTCCGGCACATGGGTGTTATTTGTACAATGAATTACGTATGAAGATTAATTCACAACAAGCAGAGGGACTTATGCAGCAATATACCAACGAAATCACACCCGAAATTAATGAGGCCCAATCACAACCGCCTTACGACGAAGAGCTTTTGTCACTCTGCGATGACAAAACCCGGAAAGAACTTGAGGAAATTAAAAAACAGCATCTAAGCCGCCCGTTAGCTCACATTTTCCGGTTTGCAGTCGTTGGAAGTCTGACCCGTCGCGGTGGAGTCATTCGCCATGCTTCAGGCGGTGCGACTACCGGAGGATTACAAGTTGCTCGGGTAGGTGACAAGGTTGTATATGCTGATGGCAGCGAGTCCACTATTATTTCCGGTGCTGGCAAGGCCCGAATCATGCAGGGCGCATCCGCTGCACTCGTTGGCAGTATGCTTGATAATGGTGATGAAATAATCTCTACCCCACAATCGTGCAGCAAACTGGTTTTTCGTGAAGGCCGCGAACTCCCGGAAGGATTCTTGACCGTGTCAGGGAGTAAGCACTGATGGGCGTTAAGGGATACTATTTATTCAGAGGTGATAAGACACGATGTGGTGGCGTTATCACTGAAGGATGGAGCGACCACCAGCATTTTGACAGAGATATGTCCTGTGAAGGGCATAAAGTAACTTGTGGTAAACATCCAGGGCTTTACCGTATTTGTGGTGGGCTTGATGATGACATACACGGCAAAAGGATTGCCGGAACACTACACAGTTATAGCTCCTGCCCCTGTAAATCCAAATTCATCAATTCAAACTGGGATGATGATTACGAACTTGGTGGAGAAGCAACGGTAACGCACACTGATCTACCTCACCTCGTCAAGATGCCTGAACTTCCAGGGCCGATTGAGTCAGAACCGGAACAGAACGCCCAAACAGCAAAAAAGAAAACAGGTATAGATGCAGGTTTTGCCGTTATCACTTATGGCGGTACTACGGAAGCGTGGCAACGTCTGTTATTCACTGAAAACCCACCAGCAGGGGCAAAAGAGCTATTCTCTATTCTGAACGGCCCGGATGAAAGATACAAAGCTGGTTCGATTATGCTTCTGGTTGATCCAGAGAAACAGGACGACGAGCAGATTGCCCACATGAAAGCCGCGAAAGCGCGAGTTGATGCGGCGTTAGAACCGCTGACAATCCAGGAAGCTAACTTGCTGCACAAACACTACGCAACCATAGCTAATTTCACCAGCTACGCTGATACAGGAATTGGCCTTGCTGCTGATCCTGTTGGAAAATACTTTGAGAGTATCGAAAAAATACTCAGAGAGATTCAAGAAACGTATAAGAATACCTACATAACGAGAGGCTCGTTGATAGGAGAACAATTTTACATTCAACGTAGCCTGTTGTTTAAAGAGCTTGAATCAATACTTAAAGTCAGATTCCTGAATAAGGCTATGAAATTCGGAGAGTATACAAAAATAAAAAAAGCACTTGGCCTATCCAGCAGTTCTATTACCCACAAATGGAATGAAACGGGGATCAGTGACATTGAAGGCTATGCTACCCACATCGAACGGGCAGCTAAATGCGTAAAAGCAATGCGTTACACTGGTTATTTAGGCATTGGTTTTAGCGGACTGCATTCACTAAATGAAATAAATGAGGCTTGTTCTGTTGGTCGCGAAGCTGAATGTACCAAGAAAAAGTATACTGAGATTGGTAGCTTTGCTGTAGGTACGGGGGTTGGTGTTGCTGGTGGCTATTTAGCAATACCTCTTTGTATCGCTATCGGTGTTGGTACTGCTGGTGTCGGAGGGCTTGCTTGCTCTGTGATTGCTGGGGCTGGTTTAGGCTATGTCGGTAGTAGTGCAGGTGGCGCATTCGGTGAATGGGGTGGAGAGCAGCTGTATGAAACTTTCGGTAATTAATTTTATAATTATGCATCGTAACTCGATTGGATTGGTATTGTGTCTATGCCTAATACTTACGGGGGTTATTTCAATTATTTACGATCGCATTTCGAAAAATAAATTCATTACTCTCTGTTCGCTATTTGTTGAAAAATTTGACGCAAGACCAGTAGAGGCTTTAATTTATCAGGATGGGGGGTTCTTTTTCTCGTTTATGCGTGATGCATTTTTTATTAAAGCATTATATTTTAAAGAAAACTCATTTCATACGCGAGGAATGGATAATGAACAAATTCGATTCATTAAAGAACTTCCTAATCAGTATACCGATTGGTTACGTGTAAAAGTACGATTTTGCGTGGTCGGTATTATTTTTCTATTCATGATGTTATCAGTTTTCTATTTACCATTATTCATTTAATTGAAATAAATAGCCAAGAGCAAAACTTGGCTATTTTATTCACTCCCAATCAGTATCATCAATTACATAAGAAACTGAGGATAAGGGAAACGTATGCAATTAGCGCATAGCGATCCCTCATATTGATCTTTGGCAAAAAGTCTATTCAGAGAAAAAATGATGATGTCGATTATATACGGGAGCTACCTGCAAACATCAAATACTGGTTTATCGCCGAATTGTTGTGTTCATTGGTAGGTTTTATTGCCCTACTAATTGGTGGTATCTGTCTTTGGGTCGATAAATGATTAATTTAGCAGAACTGATCATCTGCGGGTTAGGAAGATTAAGCCTCATCTGCGGTATAGCTGTTACGGTGCTCTCATTTATCAACAAAAAGCGCTTCTCCGCGACCTGTACGCTGTAAAAAGAAAAACTTCGTCGGGAAAGCTTCTGTTCGCCGCGCCCCGTCTTTAGTATGGAACAGATTTTCCTCATTCTCCTGTGCCCATTCACGCATACGGATCTTTATCGGACAGCGCCCCCCTCACTGCGCGCCCTCCTCAACAACAGCCGGGCGCTGGCCGAGCAGCCAGTCGCGAAAACAGCGGTTGGCAGGCGCCAGCAGCGCGGTCTCGTGGTAAACCAGATGATAGGCCAGCGGACAGGCGATGGGCTGCGCCAGAGGATTAACCAGCCGCCCCTGCGTCAGCGCAGACGCTATGAATGAACGTCGCAGTAATGCCATCCCCATACCAGCGAACGCCGCCTCCGTCACGCCGTTGGAATCAGTGAACACCGGACCGCGGCGCGCGCGGTCCGGCTCCAGCCCCACGGCCTCACACCACAGCGCCCAGTCTTCACGATGCTCATCGTGCAGCAGCGGATACTGCAGCAGATCGCCCGCACCGGCGAGGGACCGGCGCGGAGCAATCAGTTGCGGACTGCAGACCGGGATAAGGTCGTCATCCAGCAGGCGGTAAGCCTGCAGTTCCGGCCAGCCGCCGACACCATGACGCACGGCAAAATCGATCCCTTCACTCAGCAAATCTACTCGCCGGTTGGTGGTGCCGATCTGGATCTCAATCTTTGGATAACGTCGTTCAAAATCAGCCAGCCGCGGCAGCAGCCACTGAATGGCGAAGCCGCTGGTACAGCTGAGCGTCACCTTTTCTGGCCCCGCGGGCACCTGCAGGCGCTGGGTGGCGGCGGCTATCTGGAGAAAGGCGGGCTGAACGGCCCGCAGGTAGATCTCCCCCACCTCCGTTAACTGTAACTGTCGGGGAGTACGAATAAAAAGCGGGGTATTCAGCGCTTCCTCGAGGCGGGCAATTTGCTGGCTGACGGCGCTTGCCGTAACGCAAAGCTCACTGGCGGCCTGCTTCAGACTAAGCAGCCGTGCCGCCGCTTCAAAGCAGCGCAGCGCATTCAGCGGTGGAAGTTTCATCGACATGGCATCTCAGTTAAGAATAACTTAATCATGTAAGCATAACGCGTTTGTCGGACGCTGCACGTGAGTTCTACAGTTGACTTCCTTCGTGAATACAAGGAGTCAATCATGCGTGTTATCGACTATGGCCGCCTGCTGCTGCTCGCCGCTCTCTGGGGCGCCAGTTTTTTGTTTATGCGCATCACCACCCCGGCCTTCGGGGCGATGATCAGCGCTTTTCTTCGCGTACTGTTCGCCGCTATCGCGCTCGGGCTGTTACTCGGCGTGCAGGGTAAATGGAGCGGGTATCAGGGAAAATTCATATCCACTCTGAAGCTGGGGGTCATTAATTCAGGCCTTCCTTTTCTGATGTACTGCCTTGCCGCACAGTGGCTGCCGGCAGGGTACTCCGCCACGCTCAACGCCACGGCGCCGATGATGGGAATGCTTATCGGCGCGTTATGCTTTGCGGAACCGTTAACCCTGCGCAAAGGCGGCGGCGCGTTACTGGGCGCCATTGGCGTGGCAGTCATTGCGAGCCCAACCTCCAGCCTCAGCGCCGCCCTCCTGCTGCCGGGGATCGGGGCCTGCCTGATCGCGACCGCCTGTTACGGTCTGGCCGGCTTCCTGACCCGCAGTTGGATCCAGCAGCGGGGCGGCCTTGAGGCTGAGCGCGTCGCGTTGGGCAGCCAGGTCGGCGCCACGCTGTTTCTGTTGCCTTTCTTTCTCTGGTCAGGCTGGTATGGTCCGGTCATAGACTGGCGACAGAGCCTGCCGTGGATAGCGATAGTCATGCTGGGCGTGGTCTGTACAGCAGCAGGGTATATTCTCTATTTTCGCCTGATTGCTGATATAGGACCGCTGCGTTCGCTGTCCGTGACCTTTTTGATCCCACCTTTTGCGGCGCTGTGGGGCTATTTGTGCCTCGGAGAAACCATACAAAAAGGGCTGATTCTCGGCGCACTGCTGATCGGTCTGGCGCTGTGGTTGATTGTCGTGCCGTCAGGAAGGAAACGCGGGGTGCCGGGCGGAGCATGAACCACCGCCCGACGATGACGATCAGAGGAAAGGCTTCACGTCGCCGACGCCTTCGCGCAGCACCACCGGGGTATCTTCCGTCAGGTCAATAACCGTGGTCGGCTGCTGCCCAAGGAAGCCGCCGTGAATGATGAGGTCCACCACTTTCTCCAGACGATCTTTGATCTCTTCCGGGTCGGACTCGGTAAAGTCGCTGCCAGGCAGCATCAGCGACGTGGACAGCATCGGTTCGCCTAAAGTTTCGAGCAACGCCTGAGCAATAGGGTTAGACGGGACGCGCATGCCGATGGTTTTACGTTTCTCCTGCAGCAGCCGGCGCGGCACTTCTTTGGTCCCCTTGAGGATAAAGGTGTAGTTGCCCGGCGTGTTGTTTTTCATCAGACGAAACGCCACGTTGTCGACAAAAGCGTAGGTTGACAGCTCGGACAAATCGCGGCACATCAGGGTAAAGTTGTGGCCGTCCGGCAACTGACGGATACGGCAGATCCGCTCCATCGCGCCCTTGTCTTCAATTTTGCAGCCCAGGGCGTAGCCGGAGTCGGTAGGATAAACGATCACCCCGCCCTTACGCACAATCTCCACCGCCTGGTTAATCAACCGCGCCTGCGGGTTATCCGGATGGATATAAAAAAACTGGCTCATACTTCCCTCTCAATTTTTATTTGGCGGCCGCTTCCCAGCTGTGCCAGACGCCTTCCACGCCGGCAGGAAGCCAGAGCTTACGGCCAAGCTCGATCCACGCACAGGGCTGATGAAAATCGGAGCCCTGTGACGCCAGCAGACCAAACTGCACGGCCAGGGTGGCCAGCTGGGCGCGTTCATGGGGCGCCTGCTGACACTGGGCCACTTCCATGGCATCACCGCCCTGCTCGCTAAAGTGGGCCAACAGCCGCTTCAACCACTTGGCGGAGAGATCGTAGCGCCCGGGATGGGCTATCACCGCCTTGCCGCCAGAATGATGAATGACATCAATCGCTTGTTTTATTGTACACCACTGCGGCGGCACGTAACCGGTTTTCCCGCGGGCAAGGTATTTTTTGAAGACCTCCGCCATGTTTTTCGCATGGCCGGCCTCCACCAGAAAACGGGCAAAATGGCCGCGGGTGACGGCGCCACCGTCCGCCAGCCGCAGCGCCCCTTCCCAGGCGCCAGGGATCCGCGCCTTCTCCAGACGCTCGGCAATCATCTGGCCCCGCAGCTGGCGTCGCGCTTTCTGCTCCTCCAGCAGCGCGGTCATCGTCGGGTGCGCAATATCAATATTCAGACCCACGATATGTATTTCGTGATTCTCCCAGAGCGTCGAAATCTCGACGCCGTTTACCAGCGTTAAGGGTAATCCGGCACGGGCGATCTCTTCCCGGGCGGCCGGGATCGCCGCCACGCTGTCATGGTCGGTGATCGCCAGGGTGCCTACGCGCATCTCATGGGCACGATGGACCAGTTCCTGCGGAGTCAGCCGCCCGTCAGAGGCGGTGGTATGGCTGTGCAGATCGTAAATCACTGCGTATTGGCTGTCGCTCAAAAGGACTCCTGCTGGACATCAACGTAAATAAGCGCATTATCATACCGACAGGCAGAGAAAATCTGCAAACAAGGGTTGACTTTATTCCATTGAACTAGTTAACTAGTACGCAAGTTCACATGAAGGGGTATCACGATGAAAATGCACTTTATCACTCTGCACAGCTGGTGGCGCACCTCCTGATAACGGGCGGCGTGATCGCGTTTTGCATTCAGCATACAGATACCCGGCCCGCCAATGAGCGGGCTTTTTATTGGACAAAAAATAATACGAACAGGCGAGAACAATAATGCAAACATCCAAACCGGCACTCGAGCTTCTCACCAGCGACGCCATCTACCGGGAGAACCCGACGGCGTTATTCCACCAACTGTGTGGCGCCCGTCCGGCCACGCTGCTGCTGGAATCCGCTGATATCGACAGCAAAGATGACTTAAAAAGCCTGCTGCTGGTCGACAGCGCGCTGCGCATCACCGCTCTTGGTGACACTGTCACTATTCAGGCACTTTCCGCTAACGGCGCCGCGCTGCTGGAACTGCTGGACGGCGCGCTGCCCTCCGGGATCGCCAATCAGCGCCAGCCCAACGGCCGCATCCTGACCTTCCCCGCGGTCAGCACCCTGCTCGATGAAGACGCCCGCCTCTGCTCACTGTCGGTGTTTGACGCCTTCCGTCTCCTGCAGGAGCTGGTGACCGTCCCGGCCAACGAGCGTGAAGCGATGTTCTTCGGCGGCCTGTTCGCCTATGACCTGGTCGCCGGCTTTGAAGATCTTCCACCGCTGCAGAGCGACACCGCCTGCCCGGACTACTGCTTCTATCTGGCTGAAACTCTGCTGGTCATCGACCATCAGACCAAGCATACCCGCATTCAGGCCAGCCTGTTCACCCCGCTGGAGAGTGAAAAACAGCGCCTGGAGCAGCGCCTGAGCCAGCTGCGTCAGCAACTGAACGAGCCGCCGGCGCCGCTGCCGGTTACCACTGTGGCCGAAATGCAGTGCGACGTTGACCAGAGCGATGAAGAGTACGGTGCGGTGGTGCGCAAAATGCAGCGCGCGATCCGCGCCGGGGAAATCTTCCAGGTGGTTCCTTCCCGTCGCTTCTCGCTGCCCTGCCCGTCGCCGCTGGCCGCTTATGATGTGCTGAAGAAGAGCAACCCCAGCCCGTACATGTTCTTTATGCAGGACAACGATTTCACCCTGTTCGGCGCCTCGCCGGAGAGTTCGCTGAAATATGACGCCGTCAGCCGTCAGATTGAGATCTACCCTATCGCCGGCACCCGGCCACGCGGCCGCCGCGCCGACGGTTCGCTGGATCGCGATCTTGACAGCCGCATCGAACTGGAAATGCGCACCGACCATAAAGAGCTTTCCGAACACCTGATGCTGGTGGATCTGGCGCGTAATGACCTGGCCCGCATCTGTACCCCGGGCAGCCGCTATGTCGCCGATTTAACGAAGGTTGACCGTTACTCCTTCGTGATGCATCTGGTCTCCCGCGTGGTCGGCGAACTGCGTCAGGACCTCGATGTGCTGCATGCCTACCGCGCCTGCATGAACATGGGCACCCTCAGCGGCGCACCGAAGGTCCGCGCCATGCAGCTGATTGCCGCCGCCGAAGGTAAACGCCGCGGCAGCTACGGCGGCGCGGTGGGCTATTTCACCGCCCACGGCGACCTCGACACCTGCATCGTCATCCGTTCCGCCTACGTGCAGGAGGGTATCGCTACCGTCCAGGCCGGAGCCGGCATTGTGCTCGACTCGGTTCCCCAGTCGGAAGCGGATGAGACCCGAAATAAAGCCCGCGCGGTGCTGCGCGCCATTGCCCAGGCCCATCACGCGAAGGAGATTTTCTGATGGCTGACATTCTGCTGCTCGATAATATCGATTCTTTCACCTATAACCTGGCAGACCAGCTGCGGGCCAATGGTCATAACGTGGTGATTTACCGTAACTCCGTCCCGGCGCAGGCGCTGATTGAGCGTCTGGGCACCATGGACAACCCGGTGCTGATGCTTTCCCCGGGCCCGGGTACGCCGAGCGAAGCTGGCTGCATGCCGGAACTGCTGACCCGTATGCGTGGCAAGCTGCCGATCATCGGCATCTGCCTCGGTCATCAGGCTATTGTCGAAGCCTACGGCGGCTATGTCGGCCAGGCGGGCGAGATCCTCCATGGCAAAGCATCCAGCATTGAGCACGACGGCCAGGCCATGTTTGCCGGTCTGGCTAACCCACTGCCGGTGGCGCGTTACCACTCGCTGGTTGGCAGCAATATTCCCGCCGGGCTGACGATTAACGCCAATTTCAACGGTATGGTGATGGCGGTGCGTCACGATGCGGACCGGGTGTGCGGCTTCCAGTTCCATCCGGAATCGATCCTTACCACTCAGGGCGCACGGCTGCTGGAGCAGACCCTGGCCTGGGCGCTGCAGAAGCTGGAGCACACTAACACCCTCCAGCCGATCCTTGAGAAGCTCTATCAGGCGGAAACCCTGAGCCAGCAGGAGAGCCACCAGCTGTTCTCCGCCGTCGTGCGCGGTGAAGTGAAGCCTGAGCAACTGGCCGCCGCGCTGGTCAGTATGAAAGTGCGCGGCGAGCAGCCGCAGGAAATTGCCGGCGCCGCCACCGCGCTGCTGGAAAACGCCGCGCCGTTCCCGCGCCCGGACTACCTGTTTGCCGACATCGTCGGCACCGGTGGCGACGGCAGCAACAGCATCAATATCTCCACCGCCAGCGCCTTTGTCGCTGCGGCCTGTGGATTGAAAGTGGCGAAACACGGTAACCGCAGCGTCTCCAGTAAATCAGGCTCTTCTGACCTGCTGGCGGCCTTCGGCATCAATCTCGATATGAACGCCGATAAATCCCGCGCGGCGCTCGATGAGCTGGGGGTTTGTTTCCTGTTCGCGCCGAAATACCACACCGGTTTCCGCCACGCGATGCCGGTCCGTCAGCAGCTGAAGACCCGCACCCTGTTTAACGTGCTGGGGCCGCTGATCAACCCGGCGCATCCGCCGCTGGCGCTGATTGGCGTCTACAGCCCGGAACTGGTGTTGCCGATCGCCGAGACCCTGCGCGTGCTGGGCTATCAGCGCGCGGCGGTGGTGCACAGCGGCGGGATGGATGAAGTCTCGCTGCATGCGCCCACGGTGGTGGCCGAACTGCATAACGGGGAAATCAAAAGCTATCAGCTGACCGCTGACGACTTCGGCCTGACGCCTTACCATCAGGCGCAGCTGGCGGGCGGCACGCCGGAAGAAAATCGTGACATTCTGACGCGCTTGCTACAAGGTAAAGGTGAAGCCGCTCACGAAGCCGCCGTCGCCGCCAACGTCGCCATGTTGATGCGTTTACACGGGCATGAAGATCTGAAAGCTAACGCTCAGCAGGTACTGGATGTGCTGCACAGCGGCGCGGCCTATGACAGAGTGACCGCCTTAGCGGCAAGAGGGTAAAGAATGCAGACCGTTTTAGCAAAAATCGTTGCCGACAAAGCGATTTGGGTAGAAGCCCGCAAACAACAACAACCGTTAGCCAGTTTTCAGAATGAAGTGGTCCCGACGCAGCGCAATTTCTATGACGCGCTGGCCGGCACCCGCACCGCGTTTATTCTCGAGTGCAAAAAGGCCTCGCCGTCGAAGGGGTTGATTCGCGAAGATTTCGATCCGGCGGCGATCGCCAGCATCTACAAACACTACGCCTCGGCGATCTCAGTGCTGTGTGATGAGAAATATTTCCAGGGCAGTTTCGATTTTCTGCCGATCGTCAGCAAGGTCGCGCCGCAGCCGATCCTGTGTAAGGACTTCACCATCGACCCTTACCAGATCTACCTGGCGCGCTACTATCAGGCCGATGCCTGCCTGCTGATGCTCTCGGTGCTCGACGATGAGCAGTACCGCCAGCTCTCCGCGGTGGCGCACAGCCTGAATATGGGTGTGCTGACCGAAGTCAGCAATGAAGAGGAGCTGGAGCGCGCCATCGCCCTGAAGGCGAAGGTGGTGGGCATTAACAACCGCGACCTGCGCGATATGTCGATTGACCTTAACCGCACCCGTCAGCTGGCGGCGCGTCTCGGCCCGGATGTCACGGTGATCAGCGAATCCGGCATCCATACCTATGCTGAAGTGCGCGAGCTGAGCCACTTCGCCAACGGCTTCCTGATCGGCTCCGCCCTGATGGAGCAGGCGGATCTGGAAGCGGCGGTTAAACGCGTGCTGCTCGGCGAGAATAAAGTGTGCGGCCTGACGCGCCCGCAGGATGCCCAGGTGGCCTGGGAGTCCGGCGCCATCTACGGTGGCCTGATTTTCGTCCCGACTTCGCCGCGGGCGGTGAATGACGCCCAGACCAAAGCGGTGATCGCCGCAGCGCCGCTGCAGTACGTCGGCGTGTTTCGCAATGCGCCGCTGGACGAGGTGGTCGCCCGCGCGCAGGCTCTGGGGCTGGCCGCCGTGCAGCTGCACGGTGATGAGGACCAGGCCTATATCGACGCGCTGCGCGACGCCCTCGCGGACAACGTCCGTATCTGGAAAGCGCTGAGCGTTGGTGAAACCCTCCCGGCCCGTACGCTCCGCCATGTCGACAAGTACCTGTTCGACAACGGCCAGGGCGGTAGCGGCCAGCGCTTTGACTGGAGCCTGCTGCAGGGCCAGGATCTGCGCAACGTCATGCTGGCGGGTGGCCTGGGTGCCGATAACTGTGTGGAAGCGGCCAAAAGCGGCTGTGCCGGACTCGATTTCAATTCAGGCGTAGAGTCGCAACCCGGGATTAAAGACGCCAGCAAACTGGCCTCCGTATTCCAGACGCTGCGCGCATATTAAGGAGCAATAATGAGCACTTTACTGAACCCCTACTTCGGCGAATTCGGCGGCATGTATGTGCCGCAGATCCTGATGCCCGCCCTGCGCCAGCTGGAAGAAGCCTTTGTCAGCGCGCAGAAGGACCCGGCCTTTCAGGCGGAATTCACTGACCTGCTGAAAAACTACGCCGGACGTCCGACGGCCCTGACCAAATGCCGGAATCTGACCGAAGGTACTCGCACCACCCTGTACCTGAAACGCGAAGATCTGCTGCACGGCGGCGCGCACAAAACCAACCAGGTGCTGGGCCAGGCCCTGCTGGCCAAACGGATGGGTAAAACCGAAATTATCGCCGAGACCGGCGCCGGTCAGCACGGGGTCGCCTCAGCGCTGGCCAGCGCCCTGCTCGGCCTGAAATGCCGTATCTACATGGGGGCCAAGGACGTCGAGCGCCAGTCGCCGAACGTCTTCCGTATGCGCCTGATGGGTGCCGAGGTGATCCCGGTGCACAGCGGCTCCGCCACGCTGAAAGATGCCTGTAATGAGGCGCTGCGCGACTGGTCTGGTAGCTACGAGAAGGCGCACTATATGCTGGGCACCGCCGCCGGTCCGCATCCGTTCCCGACCATTGTACGTGAATTCCAGCGCATGATTGGCGAAGAGACCAAAGCGCAGATCCTCGAAAAAGAAGGACGTCTGCCGGACGCGGTGATCGCCTGCGTTGGCGGTGGGTCAAACGCCATCGGCATGTTTGCCGACTTTATTGATGAAACCAACGTCGGCCTGATCGGCGTGGAACCGGCCGGGCATGGTATCGAAAGCGGCGAGCACGGCGCGCCGCTGAAGCATGGCCGCGTGGGGATCTACTTCGGTATGAAGTCGCCGATGATGCAGACCGCCGACGGCCAGATCGAAGAGTCTTACTCCATTTCCGCCGGGCTGGACTTCCCGTCCGTTGGGCCGCAGCACGCGTTTCTGAACAGCACCGGTCGCGCTGACTATGTGTCGATCACCGACGACGAAGCGCTGGACGCGTTTAAAGCGCTCTCCCGCCACGAAGGGATTATCCCGGCGCTGGAGTCCTCTCACGCTCTGGCCCACGCGCTGAAGATGATGCGCGAGAACCCGGAAAAAGAGCAGCTGCTGGTGGTTAACCTCTCCGGTCGCGGCGACAAAGACATTTTCACCGTACATGACATCCTGAAAGCGCGAGGGGAAATCTGATGGAACGCTATGAGACGCTGTTTGCCCAACTGAAAAATCGCCAGGAAGGCGCCTTCGTTCCCTTTGTCACCCTTGGCGATCCGGGACCGGAGCAGTCGCTCAAAATTATCGATGCGCTGATCGAAGGCGGCGCCGATGCCCTTGAGCTGGGGATCCCTTTCTCCGACCCGCTGGCGGACGGCCCGACCATTCAGGGCGCGGCCCTGCGCGCCTTCGCCGCGGGAGTGACCCCGGCGCAGTGCTTTGAGATGCTGGCGGCGATCCGCCAGAAGCATCCGACCATCCCAATCGGCCTGCTGATGTACGCCAACCTCGTCTTCAGCCCGGGCATCGATGCGTTCTATGCCCAGTGCGCCCGCGTCGGCGTCGACTCGGTGCTGGTGGCCGACGTGCCGGTGGAAGAGTCCGCCCCGTTCCGCCAGGCGGCGATGCGCCATAACATCGCGCCGATTTTCATCTGCCCGCCCAATGCGGATGACGATTTACTGCGCCAGATTGCTTCTTATGGCCGCGGCTACACCTATCTGCTGTCGCGCGCCGGAGTGACGGGTGCGGAAAATCGCGCCGCACTGCCGCTGCACCACCTGGTGGAGAAGCTGGCGGAATATCACGCCGCGCCGCCGCTGCAGGGCTTTGGTATCTCCGCGCCGGAGCAGGTGAGCGCCGCCATTGACGCCGGGGCCGCCGGGGCTATCTCCGGTTCCGCCATCGTCAAAATCATCGAACGCCACCTCGATGAGCCGCAGACCATGCTCGACGAACTGAAAGCCTTCGTCCAGAGCCTGAAGGCGGCGACCAAAACCGCCTGACCGTTAGCCGCCTGGTATTGCGCCAGGCGGCGATTTCCTCGCGTTACCTTCCCCTCCATGTCATCTTGCACGCCAACACATCAGACGGAACGATGATCGACACCTTGGCGCCAGGCGATGCGCTTTAACGTGGAAATGGATGGCGGGCGGATGCCGAAGATTTGAACTATGTTGAAAGGGAAAAATATCGCTCTCCCTGGCACAGGAGAGCGATACAGTCAGGCAATCAATATTGCCCGAATATCATTGACGTTGGTTAACGTCGGGCCGGTGATCAGCAAATCATTAAGCGCGTGAAAATAGCAGTAACTATCATGGCCATCCAGATATTGCACTGCATTAAGACCGCTCAGCTTGCCGCGCGCAAGCGTATCCGGGAAGACGATCGCACCTGCGGCATCTTCTGTGCCATCAATACCATCGCTATCTCCCGCCATGGCCCAGATACCGTGTTCCCCCTGGAGCGCACAGGCCAGACTGAGTAAAAACTCGGTATTGCGGCCCCCTTTTCCAGGCGGAGTGTGGTTTACTGTCACCGTGGTTTCGCCACCTGACAACAGTACAGCAGGCCCTGAAATCGGGTGACCATACTGCTTCGCCGATTTCGCCATACCGGCCATGACCACCGCCACTTCCCTGCTTTCACCTTCTATCGCATCCCCCAAAATAAGGGGGGTGAGCCCATGTTGTCGTGCGGCCAGCCCCGCCGCCGCTAACGCCATCGCCGGCGTGGCGATAAGCCTGACCTCGCCTGTCGCGGCGTTTTCCACCGGGCCGGCCGGCTGGTTTAGCCGTTCGCTAACGGGCTTCGGGATCGCA
This sequence comes from Klebsiella sp. HMSC25G12, assembly GCF_001807705.1. Taxonomy (NCBI): domain Bacteria; kingdom Pseudomonadati; phylum Pseudomonadota; class Gammaproteobacteria; order Enterobacterales; family Enterobacteriaceae; genus Klebsiella; species Klebsiella sp. HMSC25G12. Next base: position 140,114 of record NZ_KV789854.1, read on the forward strand.
ATGCCATACCGCTGCAGTACCCGGAGCGCATCACGTGGTGCGCTGTTATCGGCAACGGTGGGGCCAGACGCTACGTCCGTCGGATCATCGCCAGGCACATCGCTGATAATCAGTGATACGATGCGCGCCGGTTGCGCCATGGTCGCCAGCTTTCCGCCTTTCACCGCTGAGAGATGACGACGTACCAGATTCATCTCTTTGATGCTGGCCCCGCTATGGAGCAGGGCCCGGGTGATGGTCTGCTTATCTGCCAGCGTTAACCCCGGGGCGGGCAGCGCCATCAGCGCCGACCCTCCTCCTGAAATCAATGCCAGCACCAGATCATCGGCAGTTAAACCGCGCAGCGTCTCCACAATCAGCATTGCGGCAACCTCGCTCATGGCATCTGATACGGGATGAGCCGCCTCAATAATGCGGATGCGGCCCGCAGGAACCGCGTAACCGTAACGCGTCACCACCACGCCCGACACCGCCACATCCGGCCAGGCTGCATCTACGGCAGCCGCCATTGCCGCGGACGCTTTACCCGCACCGATCACCACACAACGGCCGCGAGGTTTTTCCGGCAGGTTAGCCAGGGTCACCGGCCCGGCGCGGGCACTGTTGACCGCATGTTGGAAGATATCCTGCAGGATCTCTGCAGCCTGTTCGTTATTCATGGTTATGCGGTCTCGGCAATGTCAGCTTTAGCGTCAATGTAGTGCACCACGGCGCGTGTCACCTCCGCGGTATTGGCTGAGCCACCGACATCTGGCGTCAGAATGCCTTTTTCACACACATACTCAATGCTTTCCATAATCAGCGCAGCGGCATGGCGTTCGCCCAGATGTTCAAGCATCTGTACCGCGGTCCAGAAAGTGGCAATGGGGTTCGCAATCCCTTTGCCGGTGATATCGAATGCGGAACCATGGATCGGTTCGAACATGGAAGGGAAGCGGCGTTCAGGATCAATATTCGCGGTCGGCGCTACGCCCAGGCTACCCGCCAGCGCGCCAGCCAGATCGGAAAGGATATCGGCGTGCAGATTGGTGGCAACGATGGTATCCAGGGTCTGGGGATGCAACGTCATACGGTGCGTCATGGCATCGACCAACATTTTGTCCCACTGCACATCCGGGAATTCCTGCGCCACTTCAGCGGCAATCTCATCCCACATCACCATACCATGGCGCTGGGCGTTGGATTTGGTCACCACGGTCAGCAGTTTACGTGGACGAGACTGTGCCAGTCTGAAGGCATAGCGCATAATGCGTGTCACCCCAACACGGGTAAAGATTGCCACTTCGGTACCGACTTCTTCAGGTAAACCACGGTGCGCACGGCCGCCGTTACCAGAATATTCACCTTCAGAGTTTTCACGCACGATGACCCAGTCAAGATCGCCCGGCCCGCGGTTGCGCAGCGGTGAGGTGACGCCCGGCAGAATTTTGGTGGGTCGCACATTGGCGTACTGGTCAAAGCCCTGGCAAATAGGCAGCCGCAGGCCCCAGAGTGTGATGTGGTCAGGGACATCCGGTGCCCCCACCGCGCCGAAGTAAATGGCATCGAATGCTTTCAGCATGTTCAGTCCTTCTTCCGGCATCATCACGCCATGTTTTTTGTAATAGTCTGACCCCCAGTCAAAGGTCTCTATATCAAATTTCAGTTGCGGATCGTGGCGCGTCAGCGCGTGCAAGACTTCAATACCTGCCGAAATGACTTCCGGTCCGATACCGTCCGCAGGGATGGCAGCAATTTTGTAGTGACGCATCGTTACTTCTCCAGTTAATGAGTATGAGGATGTGGAAGCTCTGCCGTCGGCGATTTGTTCGCTCTGGCAGAAAGAATCACGACCACGAGGGCCGAGAGCGCCAGCAATCCGGCGACAAAATACAGGCCCCAGCTGTAGCTACCGGTTTGCTCGCGGATCACGCCAATCATCATCGGGCCGACGAAACCGCCGAGGTTGCCGATGGAGTTGATAGCGGCAATGCCAGCGGCCGCAGCCGGGCCGCTGAGGAACAGGGTTGGCATGCTCCACAGAGGGGGTTTTGATGCGCTAATCCCCACAGTGACCAGCGTTAAGGCAAGCATCACGGTAAACAATGTGCTGACGTTACCGGCGTATATCAGTCCGGCCGCCGCCAGCAGGCAGGCGCCAATGACGTGCCAGCTGCGCTCTTTGGTTCGATCGGAATGACGCGCCCAGAGGATCATGGCGATGACGCCGATCACCGCCGGAAAAGCGTTCAGGAAACCAATCTCCAGCGAGGAAGCACCGAAACTGCGAATAATTTGCGGGGACCAGATGCCAAGCGTATACAGCCCGGCGGAGGTACCGAAATAGACCAGCGCCAGCGCCAGGACGCGTATATCCGCCAGTCCCCGCCATGCGCTGGAATGGCTCTGTTTTGCCGCCCGTGCCCGCTCCTCGTCTTGCATGGCGTTTTCCAGCCAGGCACGCTCTTGATCAGTCAGCCATTTGGCCTTGGCCGGACGATCCGTCAGGAAGAACAGAACCACAACACCGAGCACCAGCGCCGGCAAAGCTTCCAGTACAAACATCCACTGCCAGCCGGCGTAGCCAAGGAAGCCATGCATCTCGAGCAAAGCGGCCGAAACCGGCGATCCCAGTGCTGTCGACAGGGGGGCTGCGGCCATAAAGATGGCAGTGACCTGCGCACGCCTGGCGGCAGGAAACCAGTAGCTGAGATAGAGAATGATACCCGGGAAGAAACCGGCTTCCGCCACGCCGAGCAGAAAACGCAGAATGTAGAAGCTCGTCGTGCCCTGCACAAAAGCCATGCAGCCAGAGACGAACCCCCAGGTGATCATGACGCGGGCGATCCAGATACGGGCACCCACTTTATGGAGAATTAAGTTTGACGGCACCTCAAACAGAAAGTAACCCAGGAAGAAAATGCCGGCGCCCAGCCCAAAAACGGTGGGTGAAAACCCCAGGTCCTGGTTCATGGTCAGGGCGGCAAAGCCAATATTGACGCGGTCAAGGAAGGCAATGAAGTACAGCAGCATGATGAAAGGAATAATGCGCAGGGTAACCTTACGCATCACCTTCTTTTCGAGGTCGTTTTTCATGACGGGATGCTCCATAGTGATGTAGGGTTGTTATCGTTTTGTAATAATCCCAGTATGAAGTTTTGAACCGCTTTATCATCGGCACGGCTTTATATAAATAATTTGTATAATCAGGTTTTGGTGAAAAAATGGATATAAATCAGCTACGTTGCTTTGTGGTATTAGGTGATGAGCTTCACTTTGGCCGGGCTGCCCGTAAACTCGAAATGATGCCTGCGTCACTGAGTCGCTTTATTAAGCTACTGGAAGATGATTTGGGGATCAGGCTACTGAATCGATCGACCCGCAACGTGTCGCTAACACCTGAAGGCGCCGCCTTTTTAAATGAGGCCAAAACGGTCATTGCTGATTTCGATGCGCTACGGCAGCGATTCCGGAAAAATAGCCTGTTGCAGAAAAGAACGTTGCGGATCGGGGCTATCGACAGCGCAGCCAAAGGATTACTTCCTGAATTGCTTAATCTTTTCGTCAGGCGTTTTCCTGAAGCAGATATTCATCTTACAGAAGATAAATCTCACAAACTTATCCCCCGACTCATTTCAGGGTGGCTGGATGTGGTTTTTGTGCGCCCGCCGGAACACATTGATGCCATGCTGACAACGCGATTTATCGCCAATGAAACTTGCGTGCTCGCCGTGCCCACTAACCACCGGCTGGTCAGTTATGATGAAGTCAGTATCGATGACTTTCGGCACGAGCCTGTTATCTTGCCGGAAAGACGCACCCGGCGTCACAGCCATGACCTGACAATGAATATTTTCAAGGAAGGTGGCAGCATGCCTGTTATCGCGCAGTATGCTGAAGAGAAGCAGACTATCCTGAGTTTTGTTGCCGCAGGACTCGGCATTGCTCTGGTGCCTGCGTCCTATAAAGACATGAATGCGGACGGCGTGAAATACCTTGCGCTCACGCCCAAAAAACATATCGAAGGCCTTCCCCTCAGCGCGATGTGGCATCAGGGAAATAACAATATCTATGTACGATCCCTGCTGGAGATACTTTCCGACAACATCGACGAGCTGACCCGTGATTTGTGACGAACAAGATGATTGTTGCGCCAGGGCGGCAGCACGCGAGAATTTAGCTCGGTTGCTGCAAACTGTCGGCGTATTTGCGCGTTAAGCGAAACAGCGCCTGCACTTCATCTTCCGGCCACTGCGCCAGCACCTGATTCATTAACCGCCGCCGCGCTACCGCAATACTGTCGATCATCTGTTGTCCGCTGGCGCTAAGCGTCACTTCACTGATCCGTCGGTCATGACGGTTAGGTTGCTTACAGGCGAGTCCCTGGGCTTCCAGTTTTTTCACCTGGCGGCTGACGGTGGTGTAATCGCGCCCTAAATGATCCGCCAGCTCAACCACCCCTACCGGGCCATGGCGCCCTACCGCCACCAGCAGCGGAAACAGCATCTGTTCCAGCTGGACGCCGGCCGCCTGGAGGATCTGCTCGTCGCGCAGCGGCTGGTTCATCACGCTGATGATATCCAGTAGCGCGCCGTGAAAGTCGGTAATGTCGTAGTCATTATGTGCATCTTGCATATATTAATTTTCCGCGTATAGTGCTGTAAAACAATATGTGTATTTTACACATAATTCCCGACAGGAGATAATTTATGAAAGCAGCCGTGGTTTTTGACCTCGCAGAAGGCCCGGTTTGGGCCGATTTTATCGACCCGCAGCCCGCGCCCGGCCAGACGATCATTGACGTCCGCGCCGCCGCGCTGAGCCATGTGGTTAAGGCCCGCGCATCCGGACGCCATTACAGCTTCGACGGCAATCTGCCCTTTGTGCCCGGTATCGATGGCGTCGGCACCACACCTCAGGGCCAGCGCGTCTATTTCGCCTTCCCCACCGCCCCCTTCGGCAGTATGGCGCAGCAGGCGCCGGTTGCCCTGCAGAGTTGCCTGCCGGTGCCGGATGCGCTCGATGATGTTAGCGCCGCGGCGATGGCCAATCCCGGCATGTCCGCGTGGGCGTCTCTGGTGACTCGCGCCAAGATCCAGGCCGGTGAAACGGTGCTGATTAACGGCGCCACCGGCAGCGCCGGTCAGCTGGCGGTGCAGATTGCCCGCTATCTGGGGGCGAAAAAAATCATTGCAACCGGACGGAATGCGCAGACGCTGGCGGCGCTGGACGCCGATGAGTGTATTCACTTAACCGCTGATGATAAAACCTTGAGCGGGCAATTTTCAGCGACCAGCGCTGCGCAGATTGACGTGGTCATCGATTACCTGTGGGGACACAGCGCGGAAGTGTTATTGCCGGCCCTGGCGAAATATACCCCAGCCGGCAGACCGGTGCGCTATGTGCAGGTGGGGTCCCTGGCTGGCGCCGATATCGCGTTAAATGGCGCAGTTCTGCGTTCCGCACCGCTCGTGCTGATGGGCAGCGGTATCGGTAGCCTGTCGATGCCGCAGCTGCTGGCGGCGACAGGTGAAATGCTGCAGGCGGCGGTGCCGGGTAAATTCACCATCGCCACCACCCCGCGGCCGCTGCAGGAGATCGCGGCGGCCTGGCCGCGGGACGACAGTCAGAAGCGTACGGTTTTCACCCTCGGATAAAAAATCGCTTCCGCACAAAAGATGGGGTTGATATCTTAAATGAGAAATATTATCTTTCTCATTACTGAATAGTTGAGTAAATAACTCAGGTATTCAGTACGACATTGCTCACATTGCTTCCAGTATTTTTGCCCGCACTTGTGCGGGCTTTTTTTTACTGGCGACACACCTCACGCACCTGTTGCCGCAGCCAGCAGTGGCCCGGCGCTTGCTCCAGACGACATACGGCGCGGCATTGTTCTCCGTCACGCGGCGGGAGAACGCTCGCTGGTCGTCCCCCCAATAACGCGGTCGCGGAACAGTGCCTGCAGAGGGATCGGTGGGCCGCTATTTTTCATTACACCAATTTCCAGAACGGCGTTCTCCTCGCGCAGAAGGAGGGCATCTTTTATGCCAAAAACCACGAAGCGCCGGGTTAGCCCTGGCGCCTGTCACCTCGCGGCGCGGCCTGTCACCGGCCTCTTCCAGCCGCTCTTTTGCTTCATCCCCGCCCTTTTCGTTCAAAATTTATGAACTATGTAAATCGCGATGAAGAAATATGTTTAAACGTCAACATTTCTATGTAAATATTAAGGCGAATGATAACTATTCTTTTTATCATTTATAGAATCACACCGGGTCAGCGCAAGCCAGACGACGAAAAACGTCGCTTTTGCGCGGTGTGGTATGTGCTCATAACAAAAAATAAGCCTGCATTTATCATGGAAAAAAACGCTTCTCTGCCGTTTGGCAGTTTCAACTCATTGGCATTGTTTACGGGTCTGTGTCTGGGGGCCTCACCGGCAACGGGCATCGCAGCGGAAAAATCAGTCAAAAATAGTGAAGAGACGCTGGTGGTGGAAGCCACTCCGCCCTCACTCTACTCTCCCGGCGCCTCCGGCGATCCCAAGTTCAATAAACCGCTGGTCGATACCACCCGCACCATCACCGTGATCCCGGAACAGGTGATTAAAGATCAGGGCGTCACCAACCTGACTGACGCCCTCAAAAACGTCCCCGGCGTCGGGGCGTTTTATGCCGGCGAGAATGGCAGTTCAACCACCGGGGATGCCATCTACATGCGCGGCGTGGATACCTCTAACAGCATCTATGTGGACGGCATCCGCGACATCGGCAGCGTGACGCGCGATACCTTCAACACCCAGCAGGTGGAAGTCATCAAAGGACCCGCCGGCACGGACTATGGCCGCAGCGCGCCCTCAGGATCGATCAATATGATCAGCAAGCAGCCGCGCCTTGACTCCGGGATCGACGGTTCGGCCAGCATCGGCAGCGCCTGGTCGCGTCGGGGAACGCTCGACCTGAACCAGGCGTTTAGCGACAGCGCCGCGTTCCGTCTGAACCTGATGGGGGAAAAAACCCATGACGCCGGTCGGGATAGCATTGAAAACGAACGCTATGGCATCGCGCCGTCGCTGGCCTTCGGCCTCGATACCCCAACTCGTCTGTATCTGAACTATCTGCACGTCCGGCAGAACAACACCCCGGATGGCGGGATCCCCACCGTCGGCCTGCCGGGCTATTCGGCGCCTTCGCCGAAGTATGCCGCGCTCAACTCCGCCGGTAAGGTCGATACCAGCAATTTCTATGGCACCGACTCCGATTATGATAAATCCACCACCGACAGCGGCACTCTGCGCTTCGAGCACGATCTGACGGACAATACCACCGTGCGCAATACCACCCGCTGGTCGCGGGTGAAACAGGAGTATCTTTTGACCGCGGTGATGGGCGGCGCGAGCAATATCACCGCCCCCGATATCAATGACGTCAACACCTGGAGCTGGTCGCGTCTGGTTAATACCAAAGATGTCAGCAACCGCATTCTGACCAACCAGACCAATATCACCTCGACCTTCAATACCGGCTCGATAGGCCATGACGTCAGCGCCGGCGTGGAGTTTACCCGGGAAAACCAGACCAACTATGGCGTGAACGCCATGACCGCGCCGGCGGTGAATCTCTACCATCCGGTGAGCAACCTGTCGATTGGCGGGCTGGACAGAAACGGGGCGAATGCCAACGGCCAGACTGATACCTTCGGGATTTATGCCTTCGATACGCTGACGCTGACCGAACGGATTGAGGTCAACGGCGGGCTACGTCTCGACAATTATCATACTAAATATGACAGCGCCACCGCCTGCGGCGGCAGCGGACGCGGGGCTATCGCCTGCCCGCCCGGCCAGTCGACGGGCAGCCCGGTCACCACCGTGGATACCGCCAAATCCGGCAATCTGGTTAACTGGAAAGCCGGGGCACTGTACCGCTTAACCGAGCAGGGCAATGTCTACGTCAACTACGCCATCTCACAGCAGCCGCCGGGGGGCAGCAGTTTCGCCCTGGCCGCCAGCGGTAGCGGCAACAGCGCCAACCGAACCGACTTTAAGCCACAGAAGGCGAAATCCAGCGAGCTGGGCACCAAGTGGCAAATCTTCGACAACCGTCTGCTGCTCAGCGCGGCGTTATTCCGTACCGATATTGAAAACGAAGTGGCCGCCAACGATGACGGAACCTGGTCGCAGTACGGCAAAAAGCGCGTGGAGGGGTATGAACTCTCCGCAACCGGAAACCTGACCCCGGACTGGACGATCATCGCCGGCTACACTCAGCAGCATGCGACAGTGACGGAGGGACAGAACGTAGCGCAGGATGGATCTTCCGCCCTGGCGTACACTCCGAAACATGCCTTTACGCTGTGGACGCAGTATCAGGCCACCAGCGATTTGTCCGTCGGCGGCGGTGTGCGCTATGTCGGAAGCCTGCGCCGGGGCAGCGATGGCGCGGTCGGTACCCCGGATCACACCGAGGGCTACTGGGTCGCCGACGCCAAACTGGGCTATCGGGTCAACAGCAACCTCGATCTGCAGCTCAATATGTACAACCTGTTTGATACCGATTACGTGGCCTCCATCAACAAGAGCGGCTATCGCTATCATCCGGGCGAACCCCGTACCTTTATGCTGACGGCGAACGTCCACTTCTGAGTCTGTGCGTGGGGCCGTTGCGCCCCACCTTTTAGAGAGAACACCGCGATGATGTATCACATTCCTGACGTGCTATCGGCAGACCAGGTGGCGGAATTTACCCGGCAGCTGGCGCAGGCCGAGTGGGTCGACGGACGGGTTACGGTGGGCAGCCAGGGGGCGGCCGTCAAACAGAACCAGCAGATCGATACCCGTACGCCGCTGTATGCCCGCCTGCAAGCCGCCGTGCTCGACGCGCTGCGCGGCCACCCGCAGTTTTTTTCCGCCGCGCTGCCGCGGACGATTTCCGCACCGTTGTTTAACCGCTATGGGCCAGGGGAGACCTACGGTTTTCATGTCGATGGCGCCGTTCGCCAGAACGGCGAGGCGGGCTGGATGCGCACTGACCTGTCAGCGACGCTGTTTCTTTGCGAGCCGGAGAGCTATGAGGGCGGTGAACTGGTGATTGAAGACACCTATGGCCAGCACCGGGTGAAGCTCCCGGCCGGGCATCTGGTGCTCTATCCCGCCAGCAGCCTGCACTGCGTCACCCCGGTCACCCGCGGCGTACGTCAGGCCTCTTTCCTGTGGATCCAGTCGATGGTCCGCGACGATAAGCAGCGCGCAATGCTTTACGACCTGGACCGTACCATCCAGTCTCTGAAGGCCCGCTTTGGCGACGGAGAAGAGGTCCTCTCCCTGCTCAACATGTATCACAACCTGCTGCGCCAGTGGACGGAAGTGTGATCCGCTATCGATGGCGAAGGCTTGCGGCAGACAGGTGTGACGTGACAATGAACTGGCCATCCGTTGGCCAGTTTTCAGCAGGATTTAAAATCGATAACCCGCGGAGAACATAAACACCCACGGATCCAGACGGGTGCTGACTTTCTGGTCCACGCCGCCGGCTTTGAATTTCACATCGGTATCGATATCCATGTACCACACCGACATATTCAGCAGCCAGTCACGGTTAATCAGATAATCGAGGCCGACCTGCCCCGCCGCGCCCCAGGAGTCCTTCAGGCTCAGATCGGAAAGCCCGGCCGCCTTGCCGGTATCGTTAAAGTCTTCATTAAAGAAGGTGGTGTAGTTAATACCCGCCCCCACGTACGGGCGCACCTTGCTTTGCGCATCGCCAAAGTACCACTGCGCCATCAGGGTGGGTGGCAACTGATGGACGGTGGCGATAGTCCCGGTTGGCCCGGTGCCGACCTTATGGCGGAACGGCGTTGCCGCCAGCAGCTCCACGCCGATGTTATCGGTGGCCATATAGGTAAAGGTTAAACCCAGTTGGGTGTTGTTACTGACGTTGAAACTGCCAAGGCTGCCTAACACATTGTCAGAGCCCTCCGTCGGTCGGACGGTGGCGGTCCCGGCACGAATGAAAAATTCACCCGCTTCATGCGCCCAGACGCTGCCGGTGGATAGCGTGCTAAGAATTAATGCCGCCGCTGCTAACTTCTTCATATCCACTTCCTCATTATGGTTTTTCAGCGCGGCCAAATATACCTATAACGAGTTACGTTTGATCTGTTTTAGATCACACTAAAACCTTAGATTTAACATTTATTGATCCAGATTAATTTTTGCTACCGATCGAAACACCCTGAATCCTTCTCACATCAATTTTCACTTTCCGTGAAAAAAATATTTCTCCCCCTCTTGCCGCCGCAAAAGCGGCTGGATAAGTTAACTGCCGACAATCTGTGTTGATGCGTTTTTTTCAGGTGTAATTATGAGTGAAATCAACCCGTGCATGACGTGCGGTGCCTGTTGTGCGTATTTTCGTGTCTCTTTCTACTGGGCGGAAGCCGACGACGCGGGTGGCCTGGTGCCTTCCGCGCTGACCGAGCCGCTGACCCCTTTCCTGCGCTGCATGAGCGGCACCAACCAGCGCCAGAGCCGCTGCGCGGCGCTGTCAGGCGACATCGGTGACGCCGTCCACTGCACTATTTATGAAAACCGTCCCTCACCGTGCCGCGAATTCGCCATGTCCGGTGAGAATGGTGAGGAAAATGACGCCTGCAACCGGGCGCGGGCGCGCTATGGCCTACCGCCATTGCGGCCTCTTTACAAAGATATACCTGCCCTGAATGGTGCAGAGAGTGCTACGAGGGAACGATTTGCGGTACAATCGCCGGCTAGTTAACACCTGCGACACTCAAGGAGAATGCATGTCTATCACGGCGAAGTCCGTCTACCGTGACACCGGGAATTTTTTTCGTAATCAGTTCATTACCATTTTGCTGATTGCGCTGTTGTGCGCGTTTATTACGGTAGTACTTGGCCATGCCTTTTCACCCAGTGACGAGCAGCTGTCGATACTCAGCGAAGGCGATAACCTCGCCGGTAGCGCCGGGCTGTTTGAGCTGGTGCAGAACATGACGCCGGAGCAGCAGCAGGTTCTGCTGCGCGCCTCGGCGGCATCAACCTTCTCGGGTCTGGTGGGCAATGCGATCCTCGCCGGCGGCGTTCTGCTGCTGATCCAGCTGGTCTCCGCCGGTCATCGCGTTAGCGCCCTGCGTGCCATCGGCGCCTCAGCCCCGGTGCTGCCGAAGCTGCTGCTGTTGATCCTCTTCACTACCTTCCTGGTGCAGATGGGGATGATGCTGGTCCTGGTGCCCGGCGTGCTGCTGGCCATCGTGCTGGCCTTTGCGCCGATCATGCTGGTGCAGGACAAAATGGGTATCCTCAGCGCCATGCGCAGCAGCATGCGTCTGGCGTGGGCCAATCTGCGGCTGGTGGCGCCGGCTATCATTGGCTGGCTGGTGGCAAAAACCCTGCTGTTACTGTTCGCTTCCAGCTTTGCTGTCCTGACGCCAAACGTCGGCGCGGTGGTCATCAATACCATCAGCAACCTGATATCCGCCCTGTTGCTGATCTATTTATTCCGCGTGTATATGCTTATCCGCAACTAATCTTAACCAGGATCGGGGTCTTCCCCGGTCCGTCCTGAAAGACGGGATCGATGTATGAAGCAGTTTCTGGATTTTTTACCGCTGGTGGTCTTCTTTGCCTTCTATAAGCTTTACGATATCTACGCCGCCACCACCGCGCTGATCGTCGCGACCGCTATCGTGCTGATCTACAGCTGGGTACGCTACCGTAAAGTCGAAAAAATGGCGCTGATCACCTTTGTGCTGGTGGCCGTCTTCGGCGGGTTAACTCTCTTCTTCCACAATGATGAGTTTATTAAATGGAAGGTGACGGTGATCTATGCCCTGTTCGCTGGCGCGCTGCTGTTCAGCCAGTGGGTGATGAAAAAGCCGTTGATCCAGCGCATGCTGGGCAAAGAGCTGGCCCTGCCGCAGCAGGTCTGGTCGCGGCTTAACCTGGCCTGGGCGGTGTTCTTTATCCTTTGCGGGCTGGCCAATATCTATATCGCCTTCTGGCTGCCGCAGAATATCTGGGTGAACTTCAAGGTCTTTGGCTTAACCGCCCTCACGCTGGTCTTTACCCTGCTGAGCGGGATCTACATCTACCGCCATATGCCGCAGGACGACCACCACTAACTCCTCCACCGGCGCGCCATCGCGCGCCGCGCGCGCCCCCTATAATCTCACTGCGCTGGCAAACATTCCCTGCAACCACACAACCTCAGCGCATACGCTGACAGCTTCCTGGCCACACTGTGCAGGCTCTCTTCACGATTTCTCTCAACTGCATAAAAAGTTGCGGTAATTGTGAGGATTTTATGGAGATTCATCTCATTACATTGTAATGATAATGGTTATCATTAATATTCTCGATCTCATTTTGAATTGCTTTGAAAAGGATATTTACATGAGATCGCCGCAATATTCTGTCCCCACGACCCTGGCGCTGGTCATATCCAGTCTCCTCGCCCCTAACGCCTTTGCTGAAGAATCAGAACAAGATACCGAAACGATGATTGTGCGCAGTACGGCGGAAGAGGTGCTTAAGCAACAGCCCGGGGTGTCGATTATCACGGCAGATGATATTGCTAAGCAGCCGCCGGTCAACGATCTCTCAGACATCATCCGTAAAATGCCCGGGGTGAACTTGACCGGCAACAGCGCCAGCGGCAGTCGGGGCAACAACCGCCAGATTGATATCCGCGGCATGGGGCCGGAGAACACCCTGATCCTGATAGATGGGGTACCGGTCACGTCACGTAACGCGGTTCGCTATAGCTGGCGCGGCGAACGCGATACCCGGGGCGACAGCAACTGGGTACCTGCAGAGATGGTCGAAAGGATTGAAGTTCTCCGCGGTCCGGCAGCCGCGCGCTATGGTTCCGGCGCGGCGGGCGGAGTGGTCAATATCATTACCAAACGCCCGACCAACAACTGGCACGGTTCGCTGTCTTTCTTTACCAACCAGCCGGAAAACAACAAGGAAGGCACGACCAATCGCGCTAACTTCAATCTCAGCGGCCCACTGGCCGGGGAAGCGCTGACGATGCGCCTGTATGGCAATATCAATAAAACGGAACCCGACGCCTGGGATATTAACCATGCGCAAAACGGCTCTTACGCTGCGGGGCGCGAAGGGGTACGCAATAAAGATATTAACGCCTTGCTGTCATGGAAAATGACCCCGCAACAGATCCTCGATTTCAGCTACGCCTATAGTCGCCAGGGGAATATCTATGCTGGTGATACCCAGTACAGCAACGGCAATCTTAGCCCGAACGGGCTGGTGGACTCCCTGTACGGCCACGAAACTAATCGCCTCTATCGCCAGTCCTGGGGACTGACCTACAACGGTCTATGGGATTGGGGCCAGTCCAAAGCCGGTGTTTACTACGAGAAAACCAACAATACCCGCCTGCAGGAAGGCTCCACCGGCCGCGTCGAGGGCATGATCAACAGTGAGGATTATGCCACCAGCCGTCTGGAATCCTGGCGTACTACCTCGGAATTCAATGTGCCTTTCTTCTGGCTGGCGGACCAGACGCTGACGCTGGGAATGGAATGGAACCATGATCAGCTCGACGACCCGGCATCAATGCAGGCCACTAACAGCAACGGCGAGACTATCCCTGGGACCTCGGGCGACCCTACGCAACGTAGTACCAAAAACAGCGCCACCCTCACCGGTATCTATCTGGAAGATAATATCGAAGCCGTGCCTGGCACCAACCTGATCCCCGGCATCCGCTTCGATTATCATAATCAGTTTGGCAGCAACTGGAGCCCAAGCCTCAATCTGTCTCAGGCGCTGAGCGATATGTTCACGCTGAAGGCCGGTATCGCGCGCGTGTTTAAAGCGCCTAACCTCTATCAATCCAGTGAAGGCTATTTGCTCTCCACCCGCGGCAACGGTTGTCCGAACACTATAGCTGAAGGCAGCTGCTATCTGCTGGGCAACCCTGACCTCGATCCGGAGATCAGTATTAACAAAGAGATCGGTATCGAATTCAACCTTAATGGTTACGCTGCCGGAGTCACCTGGTTTCGCAACGATTACAAAAACAAAATCGTCTCCGGAACAGAGGTACTGGGCTATACCTCCAGCGGCAATAATATTTTGCAGTGGCAGAACGGCGGCAAAGCCGTGGTCGAGGGGCTGGAAGGAAATCTGCTGATCCCGGTGCTGAGAGATGTCCTCAGCTGGCGGACCAATGCCACCTGGATGCTCAAATCTGAAAGTAAAGAGACTGGCAACCCGCTGTCGGTTATCCCGAAATATACCGTTAACACGATGCTCGACTGGCAGGTAAACGACGCCCTGTCTGCGAATGTGAACTGGACGCTTTATGGCCGTCAGAAGCCGCGTCAGTATGCGGAGATCCGCAACGAAACCGGGACCCTTGCCACCACCGAGGTTGGCGCCTATTCCATCGTGGGTATTGGTACTCAGTATCAGCTAAACCGGGATATTCGCCTGAATGCCGGAATAAGTAATCTATTTGATAAACAACTGTATCGCGAAAATGCCGGCGCCTCGACCTACAATGAGCCTGGCCGCGCGTATTACGCCGGCGTTACCCTCTCCTTCTGAACCACCGCGCCCGCCTCTGCGGGCGCTTTCCCCTATTCTCTCCGCCCCGTTTTCATAGTAGCATCCCGCTGATCGTCTTTGACCACAACAGAGTAGAGCATGACAACTACAGATCTTGCCCCGAAGGGCGAAATGGTTTTACGCACCCTGGCGATGCCGGCGGATACCAATGCCAACGGGGATATTTTTGGCGGCTGGCTGATGTCGCAGATGGATATCGGTGGCGCCATCATGGCCAAAGAGATCGCTCAGGGTCGCGTGGTGACCGTGCGCGTGGATGGGATGACCTTTTTACGCCCGGTCGCCGTCGGCGACGTGGTGTGCTGCTACGCCCGCTGCGTGAAGCGCGGCAACACCTCGGTGACGATTAACATCGAAGTGTGGGTGAAAAAAGTCTCTTCTGAACCGATTGGCCAGCGCTATAAGGCGACGGAAGCGCTGTTTATCTACGTTGCCGTCGATAATCAGGGTAAACCGCGGGCTCTGCCGGCAGAATAATATGGTGCCCGGCTAACCGGGCACCTGGCTTACAGAAAGCCCAGCAGCGAGAAGAAGAAGTAGCCGATAATAATCACGATCACCGGCAGCACATACAGCGGGAAATATTGCACCAGGATGGTATGGCGCGGTATCACGATCCGCTCAGCGAGCTGCTCACGGGATAACCCTTCTGCGCCTTTGGCCTGCTCGAGGATCAGCTGATCCTCAATCCCCTCGCGAAGAAATTTCGCCTGCCTCGCCATCCGCGCGCCGGAGGCCTGCAGCGCCATGCCGACAAAAACCAGAATGAAGATGATCCAGAAGCCGATGTTCAGGCTGTGGTGGAAATCCGGCAGCGGCGAGTTGTACCAGAAAAAGTTCAGGAACGGCGTGTTAAAGCGCATCATCTCAATCATGACATGCGCAAAATCCATCATTACCGCGTCAATGCCGGGTTTCTTTTCACTGTGCTCATACATAAATTTGAGGACAGAAATCAGCGTCGACAGCACGGCGGGAATAAAGATGACCCATCCCAAAATGCGTTTGATAACCGCTATGCGTCCAGCTTGTTGGTACGTCATGAGTTCCCCTTGTTAAAGACGCGTTGGTGATTCGCCTGCCGCCTGTTGCGTGGCGCAGGCGCTCCTCGCTGACCCGAATGTGTCGGGTATAAGTCTATCTTCCACGGCGAATTTCGCCCAATAACGCGCGGTATGATATACCATGAATGCCGATTCGTTTATCTGATTACGCAACAGGAGAAGGACATATGTCAGCGAAGCGCCGCATTGAGGCCGCGATTTTTGATATGGACGGGTTGCTGATTGACTCTGAGCCGCTCTGGGATCAGGCGGAGGTCGAGGTCATGGAAAGCCTGGGGGTGGATACCCGCCGCCGCGATGAACTGCCCGACCTGCTTGGTCTGCGAATCGACCTTGTGGTGGATCTGTGGTATGCCCAGCAGCCGTGGCACGGCGTCGATCGCGCAGAAGCCACCGCGCGCATTATCCGCCGGGCCATCGAGCTGGTGGAAGCCTCACGCCCGCTGCTACCGGGCGTACGCGAGGCGGTGGCCCTGTGTAAAGCGCAGGGCTTGAAGGTGGGCCTGGCCTCGGCCTCGCCGCTGGTGATGCTGGAGAAAGTGCTCAACATGTTCGAACTGCGTGACCAGTTTGATGCGCTCGCCTCCGCGGAACATCTGCCCTGGAGCAAACCGCACCCGCAGGTATACCTCAACTGCGCCGCTGCCCTGGGAGTCGACCCGCAGCGCTGCGTCGCGCTGGAGGATTCGGTCAACGGCATGATCGCCAGCAAAGCCGCGCGCATGCGCGCTATCGTGGTACCGGAAGCGGAGAACAGCCGCGACCCGCGCTTCGTGCTGGCGGACGTCAAGCTCCCGTCACTGCAGGCCCTGACTGCCGAAGCCCTGCTCGGGTAAGGACGCTGGCGGGTGACGCGATCGCTGTCACGCCGCCGGCAATAAAATCAAAACGTCGTTTCACTTTTATTGTAATTTTGTTTTCCTGCCTCTATGCTGGTCACAGGTGGCGTCATCGTACGCCTGAAGATCAGCTGACAGAGGTGAATATGGTACTGAACGCCTTCGACCTGACGGGTAAGGTCGCCATCGTGACCGGTTGCGATACCGGACTGGGACAGGGAATGACGCTGGGCCTGGCGCAGGCCGGGTGCGATATCGTCGGCATCAACCGTAAAATTCCCCATGACACGGCAGCACAGGTTCAGGCGCTGGGTCGCCGCTTTCATGCCATTCAGGCGGATCTCAGCCTTCAGGATGAGATGAGCGTGCTGGTCGACCAGGCGGTCGCGGCGATGGGTCGGGTCGATATTCTGGTCAATAACGCCGGGATTATCCGCCGCCATGATGCCCTGACCTTCACGGAAAGCGACTGGGACGCGGTGATCGATCTGAATCTAAAAGCGGTTTTCTTTCTCAGCCAGGCGGTCGCCAGGCAGTTCATTCGCCAGGGCGATGGCGGCAAAATCATTAACATCGCCTCGATGCTCTCGTTTCAGGGTGGGATCCGCGTCCCCTCCTACACCGCCTCGAAAAGCGGCGTGCTGGGTTTGACCCGTCTGCTGGCCAACGAATGGGCCGGCCAACGCATCAACGTCAACGCCATTGCGCCAGGATATATGGCCACCAATAACACCCAGGCGCTGCGCGAAGATGAAGAACGTAACCAGGCGATCCTCGAGCGCATTCCCGCCGGTCGCTGGGGAGAACCCAAAGACCTGCAGGGGCCGGTGGTGTTTCTCGCCTCGGCCGCCGCCGACTATATTAACGGCTATACCCTGGCCGTCGATGGCGGATGGCTGGCACGCTGAGAATTTGTGACAAAGAGTTACACCGTCACCTCTTCCGTACACTGTATAAAAACCCTATACTGTATGAATCGACAGTTTAGGGTGTGTTATCATGACGGCGGAAGGCCATCTCTTCTTTTCAATCGCCTGCGCAGTATTTGCCAAAAACTCAGAGTTAACGCCGGTGCTGGCGCAGGGCGACTGGTGGCATATTGTGCCCTCTGCGGTATTGACCTGCCTGCTGCCGGACATCGATCACCCTAAGTCATTTCTCGGCCAACGACTGAGCTGGATCTCAAAGCCCGTGGCGCGGGCCTTTGGCCACCGCGGCTTCACCCACAGCCTGCTGGCCGTCTTTGGCGCGCTGACGCTATTCTACCTCAAGGTGCCTGACAGCTGGATTGTCCCGGCGGACGCCCTCCAGGGCCTGGTGCTGGGCTATCTCAGCCACATCCTCGCCGATATGCTCACCCCCGCCGGGGTGCCGTTGCTGTGGCCCTGCCGCTGGCGCTTCCGGCTGCCGATCCTCGCGCCGCGCAAGGGTAACCAACTGGAGCGCGCTTTATGCATGGCGCTGTTCGTCTATGCCGTCTGGATGCCGCAGACGCTGGCGGACAACAGCGCAATACGCTGGTCTTCCGGAGTGATCAATTCCCTGCAAATCACCTTCAATCGCTTCATTAGTCATCAGAGTGGCCGATAAACCGCCGGAAAACACCATTTGGTTATAACCCATTCCATTTGAATATAAGTCCTTGATAACGCCTTCTGCTAACCTTGCCGTCATAAGAGCTGGTTATCCACCAGCCCAGGTTATAAAAATATCAGGAGAACGGGGATGAACTTTCCATTAATAGCGAACGTAGTCGTGTTCGCCGTATTACTGTTTGCGCTGGGGCAAACTCGCCATAAACAGTGGAGCCTGGCCAGGAAAGTGCTGGTTGGTCTGGCCATTGGTGTGGTCTTTGGTCTGGCGCTGCAGCTGATCTACGGGTCTGACAGCCAGGTGCTGAAGGATTCCATCCAGTGGTTCAATATCGTCGGTAATGGCTATGTCCAGCTGCTGCAAATGATTGTGATGCCGCTGGTCTTCGCCTCGATCCTGAGCGCGGTGGCCAGGCTGCATAATGCCTCTCAGCTGGGAAAAATCAGCTTCCTGAGCATCGGCACTCTGCTGTTCACCACGCTTATCGCTGCGCTGGTTGGCGTGCTGGTGACCAATATGTTCGGCCTCACCGCCGAGGGTCTGGTTCAGGGCAGCGCAGAAACAGCCCGTCTGAACGCCATCCAGAGCAACTATGTGGGAAAAGTGGCCGATCTCAGCGTACCGCAGCTGATCCTTTCCTTTGTGCCGAAGAACCCGTTTGCTGACCTGACCGGGGCTAACCCGACCTCCATCATCAGTATCGTCATTTTCTCGGCATTCCTCGGCGTGGCAGCGCTTAAGCTGCTGAAAGAGGATGTGGAAAAAGGCCAGCGCGTGCTGACGGCCATCGATACCCTGCAGGGCTGGGTGATGAAGCTGGTTCGTCTGGTGATGCAGCTGACCCCTTACGGCGTACTGGCCCTGATGACCAAAGTGGTTGCCGGGTCGAATCTGCAGGACATCATCAAACTTGGCGGCTTCGTGGTAGCTTCGTACATTGCGCTGGGCATTATGTTTGTCGTCCACGGCCTGCTGCTGGCGATTAACGGCATCAGCCCGCTGAAGTACTTCCGTAAAGTCTGGCCGGTGATCACCTTCGCCTTCACCAGCCGCTCCAGCGCCGCGTCGATTCCGCTGAACGTGGAAGCGCAGACCCGACGCCTGGGCGTACCGGAGTCAATTGCCAGCTTCTCCGCCTCCTTTGGCGCCACCATCGGTCAGAACGGCTGCGCCGGTATCTACCCGGCCATGCTGGCAGTCATGGTCGCGCCGACCGTGGGCATTAACCCGCTGGATCCGATGTGGATTGCCACCCTCGTGGGCATCGTCACCGTCAGCTCGGCGGGCGTCGCCGGGGTGGGCGGCGGGGCCACCTTCGCCGCGCTAATCGTTCTGCCGGCGATGGGCCTGCCGGTGACCCTGGTAGCGCTGCTGATCTCCGTCGAACCGCTGATCGACATGGGGCGTACCGCGCTGAACGTTAACGGCTCAATGACCGCCGGGACCCTGACCAGCCAGTGGCTGCGCCAGACCGACAAGTCGATTTTCGATAGCGAAGAAGAGGCCGAGCTGGCGCATCGCTAAACGGTAAGCACAAAAAAACCGCTGATTATCAGCGGTTTTTTTATTTCTGCAGCAGACTCAGGCTTCAATCTCACCTTCCTGACGCACCTGGTTAGCCCAGCGCTGGGCCGACTCCGGCACGCTGAACGCTGGCGAGCGGCGAAAATGCTCCCCCATCAGCAGAAAGGCGACATACTTCCCGCGCAAAATCCAGACATCGCGAAAATGGTCCATTTTCACGGCATGTTCCGGAGGCGCAGGCTCCACGCGCGGCACGTAGCTAATGACAGGGCGATTTTGTTGGCGCAATGGTTTCATAACAAATGGATTCACTAAACAGAGCGGGAAACAGAAACCTCTATCATAGCCGATTGTGGGCCCGTTCGTCGCCCCCCTGCCGCCGATGCGCATTTTAGGATAACTCCCTGCCCCTGCGCCGAGCGCAGGCAGCGTAATGTTCTATAGTTAGAAGGGTTTTGGTTTATCAACGACCACTTTTAGCAATGAAAGCAGGAGACGAGTAATGTCTGATAAGCACCCAAACCCTCACCACCAGCAGGCACCGGTCCACGACAGCGAAGAAGCGAAACCGGGGCTCGACTCGCTGGCGCCGGATGACCAGGAGTGGCGCCCCACGCCGAAACCCACCGCCCCAGGCGCCGAACCGACCGCCCCTGGTAGCCTGAAAGCACCGGAAACCCACAGCAGCAAACTTGACGCCCTGGAGCCGCAGCGTAAAGGCGGAGAAGACTATCCGCTGACCACCAACCAGGGCGTACGTATTGCCGATGATCAGAATTCGCTGCGCGCCGGCGCCCGCGGCCCAACGCTGCTGGAAGATTTCATTCTGCGGGAGAAGATTACCCACTTTGACCATGAGCGAATTCCGGAGCGTATCGTTCATGCCCGCGGCTCTGCCGCCCACGGTTACTTCCAGCCCTACAAAAGCCTGACAGCGTTGACCAAAGCCGATTTTCTCTCGGCAGCCGATAAGATCACCCCGGTCTTTGTGCGCTTCTCCACCGTGCAGGGCGGCGCGGGGTCGGCGGACACCGTCCGCGATATTCGCGGCTTCGCTACCAAGTTTTACACTGACGAAGGGATTTTTGACCTGGTCGGCAACAACACACCGGTCTTCTTCATCCAGGACGCGATGAAGTTCCCCGACTTTGTCCACGCCGTGAAGCCTGAGCCTCACTGGGCCATCCCGCAGGGACAGAGCGCCCACGATACTTTCTGGGACTATGTCTCCCTGCAACCGGAAACGCTGCACAATGTGATGTGGGCGATGTCGGATCGCGGCATCCCGCGCAGCTATCGCACCATGGAAGGCTTTGGGATCCACACTTTCCGTCTGATCAACGCCGAGGGCAAAGCCACCTTCGTTCGCTTCCACTGGAAACCGGTGGCCGGCAAGGCGTCGCTGGTGTGGGATGAAGCGCAGAAGCTGACCGGCCGCGACCCTGATTTTCATCGCCGCGACCTGTGGGAGGCCATCGAAGCCGGGGACTACCCGGAATTTGAGCTTGGCCTGCAGCTCATCCCCGAGGAGAACGAGTTTGATTTTGACTTCGATCTGCTCGATCCCACCAAGCTGATCCCCGAGGCGCTGGTGCCGGTCTTACGGGTTGGCAAGATGGTCCTCAACCGCAATCCGGACAACTTCTTTGCCGAAAACGAACAGGCGGCCTTTCATCCCGGGCATATCGTACCGGGCATTGATTTCAGCAACGATCCGCTGCTGCAGGGGCGCCTCTTCTCTTACACCGACACGCAAATTAGCCGCCTGGGTGGGCCGAACTTCCATGAAATCCCCATCAACCGTCCAACCTGCCCGTATCACAATTTCCAGCGCGACGGGATGCACCGGATGGACATTGACACCAATCCGGCCAACTATGAGCCCAACTCCATTAACGACAACTGGCCGCGCGAGACGCCGCCAGCGGCCAAACGCGGCGGCTTTGAGTCCCTCGCCGAGCGCGTCGACGGCGAAAAAATCCGCCAGCGCAGCCCTTCGTTCGGCGAATATTACGCCCAGCCGCGTCTGTTCTGGCTGAGCCAGACGCCGATTGAGCAGCAGCATATTATCGATGGTTTCAGCTTTGAACTCAGCAAAGTGGTCCGCACCTGGATCCGCGAGCGGGTGGTCGATCATCTGGCCCACATTGATACTAAGCTGGCGGAAGCGGTCGGGGCGAACTTAGGTATCGAACTGAGCGACGATCAGCGTAACATTACCCTGCCTTCCCCGGTCAACGGCGTGGAGAAAGACCCCAGCCTCAGCCTCTACGCCGACGCCGAAGGGGATGTGAAAGGCCGTGTAGTGGCCGTCCTGCTCAACGAACGCACCTCGGCGCAGGATCTGGTCCATCTCCTGCAGGCGCTGCAGGCCCAGGGCGTGCACAGCAAGCTGCTCTACTCGCGGATGGGCGAAGTCATCGCCGACGATGGCTCTCCCCTGCCGATCGCCGGCACCTTCGCCGGTTCCCCATCGCTGACGGTGGATGCGGTAGTGGTGCCTGGCGGCGACCTCAGCGCCCTGAGCCAGAGCGGCGACGCGCGCTATTACCTGCTGGAAGCCTATAAGCATCTGAAGCCGATCCTGCTGGCAGGGGATGCGCGACAGCTGACGTCCGTTCTGCAGGTCCCAGCCCAGGGTGAAGAGGGGGTCATCGTCACCAATGCTCTCGACACGCCAGCGGCGGACACACTGCTCGCCCTGATGACGGCGCATCGCGTGTGGTCGAGAAGTCCAAAAATCGCCGCTATTCCGGCGTAGTAAAAAGCCCGGCACACGGTGCCGGGCTTGATTCACTTTCCCTTTCCCCCATCGGGCTTACACGTCGCGGTAGGTTCCCAGACGATAACCCCGGTCGGCTACCGCCGCTTTCAGCGCGGCAGACGTCAGCACATCAAGCTCACCCAGCCGCGGGTAGCAGTAGGCGCTGCCCATAATGGTCTGATCGACAAAAGCCGGATGACACATCACCTCCAGGGAACGCTCCCCGCGGGCGATTGAGGCATCCAGCGTCTGCAGAAACAGTTCCTCAGAGACAGCTTCGCCGTAAAACTCGCTGCTGAAGCCTGCGCTGCTGCGCGCCGCCTGTTGATCGAGCCCACTCTGCGCCGCCACCTGGCGGTCAATACGTAACGCGATACCCTTCTCGCGGGCAAAGGCCGCCACGATGGGATAGATCGGGGCGATCATATGCACATGGTGGTGGCTGTCGAGATGCGTCGGCTCATGACCGAAGAGATCGACAAAACGACGGTACTGACACGCCAGCTCGTGGGCGATCTCCTCCAGCGGCAGGCGACCTTCTTCTGCCTGCTGCCAGATCCATTTGCCCAGCCGGCCTTCGCGGGTTAATCCCGGCATGGCCGACAGCGGCTCGCCCAGCGTCAGCACAAAGTGCATGCCGACCGCCAGCTCCGGGGTACTGCGGCTTAGCTGGGCGGCGTGGTCAATGGCCGCGCCGTTGACCAGCGCCGTGGTCGATGTCACCACGCCGTTGCGGCAGGCCTCGATAATGCCGTAGTTCTGCCCTTTACTGAGGCCGAAGTCGTCGGCATTGACGATCAATACGCGTTCCATTGGCCGCTCCTGTTAAGATTTCAGTTTTTCGATAGTCGCCGCAAAGTTCGGCAGCCATTTTTCATGCGCCAGAATCATCTCCCGCGCCAGCTGCTCGGCGTCACGATCGGAATGGATCAGCGGGCTTAAGTTCAGCGCCAGCAGCACATCATTCAGCTCGCCGCTGATCGCCGCCTGGCTGGCCGCCACTTCGAACCCCTTGATGGTGTAGATAAGCCCCAGTACCTTCTCATCGAAATGGGTGATGCGCGGCGTCGGCTTCGCGCCGTCGCGACCTAAGGTGCAGCTCATCTCGACCGCCCAGTCCGCCGGGATATTATCCACGTGGCCATGATGCGGGATATTCACATAGTGCTCAGTCTGCTTGTCGTTATAGATAGCGTTGATCACTTCGCAAGCGGCATCGGAGTAGTAGGCGCCGCCGCGCTGCTCCAGCTCCTTCGGCTTGACCTTGAGATCCGGATTTTTATACAGCTCGAACAGCTGTTTCTCCACCTTCTGCACCACCTGGGCGCGCGCGCCGCCCTTATAGTACTCGCCCATCTCAATCGCCAGCATCTCTTTTGGCTTAAAGTAGTAGAGCAGATAGGAGCATGGGATCAGGCGCAGGGAGCGGATCAGCCCCTCGCTAAACGGCAGGTCGAAAATATTTTTCACCGAGTTCGCGGTCAGGCGGCCAGAGGCCACGCCGTCCAGCAGTTCATCGAAGCGCGAGACGCCGTTAACCAGCACGTCGCGGACGAACACCAGATGATTCAGACCGAACAGGTCGATATTCAGCTCATCGCTCGGGCTGAGCTGCAGCACGTCGGTGATGAACATCTTCATGCCGATAGGAATGTTGCACACGCCGATAAAGCGTTTGAAACTGGTGTGGCGATAGACCGCCTCGGTGACCATGCCCGCCGGGTTGGTGAAGTTGATGATCCACGCGTCCGGGCAAATCTCCTGCACATCTTTTACGATATCAAAAATCACCGGGATGGTGCGCAGCCCTTTAAACAGCCCACCCGCCCCGTTGGTCTCCTGGCCCAGGTAGCCGTGGCTCAGCGGAATACGCTCATCTTTTTCACGCGCCTTCAGCTGGCCCACGCGCAGCTGGGTGGTGACAAAATCCGCGCCCTGCAGCGCCGCACGGCGATCCAGCGTTTTATAGACCTTCATCGGCACGCCGGCTTTTTCCACCATCCGCTCGCACAGCGCATGGATAATATCGAGCTTCTCCTGGCCCTCTTCCACATCCACCAGCCACAGTTCAGTGACCGGCAGTTCATGGTAACGTTTCAGAAAGCCTTCCAGTAATTCCGGGGTATAGCTGCTGCCGCCGCCAATAGTGACTACTTTTAATTTCTGGCTCATCTTTTTCTCCCTTGGGCGCTACGCCTGGACGCAGGCCGCTCTCCGCAACAATGCGGACAGTTAATTTGAATGATTTACGGTATAAACCTGGCGGATAAAACCGCGCGGGTTTAATTAATACTGGTCAAATGTTTGCGATAACTGCTCGGCGTAAACGACGTCAGTTTTTTAAAGGTTTTAATAAACAGGCTCGGGCTACTGTACCCGGATTCATACGCAATATCCGTCACCGAATAGTTGGTAATTTCCAGCTGCTTTTTGGCAAAGTTAATACGGATATCATTAATTATCTGCATCGGCGTTTTACCATAATAGCGCTGGGTCGCCCGGGTTAAATATTCCTGCGTTTTTCCCGAGAGACGAACCATATTCTCGAGCGCGCCCTCACCGAATTTCAGCTTATCGTGCATGGCCTCAACGGTATTTTTTAGCCATTGCGGAATAACATCGGCAACCGGCTCTTCGCGATAGTGGCGTAAACGGTTAATGACATAAAAGGAAACCAGCTCGATAAATTCGTCAAATTCCGTTTCGCGAAAATTGAGTGAGGCGATAACCGACTCAACGTAGCCGAGAAAAGCGCTCTGCACGGCGTAAACCTGTGAGGCCACCAGGCCAAACGGCAGCAGCGGCAGATAATGTTTCTCAAAGAAGCGTCTGCTGATGCCGACGTTAAGGATGCGCGTCGCCCCAAATTCGTAAAAGCTCTGGTGGTGCGACCCCATCGGGATAAAGACGAAATCCCCGCGCTCCAGCAGCACCCGTTTGCCATTGATCTCCTGGTAATAGCGCCCGGTTAATACCACGGTAAATTCGTAGTAATCATGCTGGTGAAGCCCGCTCACGCTTTCCGTTTTGTTATAGATGACCACATGAAAGTTCTTCCCGTTGAACAGCTGTTGTTCTCTGGCGGTACTGATCTCGGTGGTCATCATCCTGGGCTGCCTCATCGTCGCGATGGCCTATTGTACCTTCTCGTGCAGCTCAATCAATTCGGCGACCAGCTCACGGGCCAGCATCGAGGTCATCAGATGGTCCTGAGCATGCACCAGCACCAGGCTGACCTTCATTTTGCCTTCGCCCTCGTCGCTTTCGATAAGCTGGGTCTGCACGCGATGCGCCTCGCTCAGCGCCTGGCGCGACTGCTCCATCATCGCTTTCGCCGCGGCAAAATCGCCCTGCTTCGCCTGCTTCAGCGCGCCATAGGCCAGGCTGCGGGCCTGTCCGGAGTTGATAATCAACCCCATCACCACCTCTTCGAGGTCATTTTCCGGGGTTTCTACCGCGTCGATGTTGTCCAGATCAAACATAATATTTCCCTCATTTATCAGGCGGTACGGGGCACTGCCCGTACCGCGCGGTATCAGAATTTCAGTGCGTTAGCGATGTCTTCTTCGCTCTCTTCCTGCTCGATGACGGTCTGCGCTTTATTCGACAGCACCACAAACGGCAGGTAGACCAGAGTCGCGACGCCAAGGTTGAACAGGGCTACCAGCAGGGCGGCCACGCTGCCGTTACTGTTAAAGAACGCTCCCAGACCGGTCGGCATGGTCCACGGCGCCAGGTTGGTCACCGGAGGGATAATCCCCAGGCTATAAGCCGCCAGCGTAATGGCTGCCAGAATCGGCTGGACCAGCACGAAGGGGATAAACATCACCGGGTTCATAATGATCGGCAGACCAAACAGAATCGGTTCGTTAATCTGGAAGATGCCTGACGGCAGTGCCAGCTTCGCCACCTGACGATGGTCAGCGCGACGGGAAGCGATAAAGATGGCGATAATCAGACCCAACGTTGCCCCGGAGCCACCCAGCAGGATATAGGAGTCGAGCATCGGCTTGGCCCAGAAGTGGAACTGTTTGCCTGCTTCGATAGCCGCATCAACCGAGCCGTACTGGTTGTACAGCGCGATGTTTTCCAGCGCCCACGGGGTCATGATGCCGTTATCCAGCGCCGTCAGCGCCAGGGAACCGTGCACGCCGAAGAACCACAGCAGGGAGTTAAAGATAACGTATGCCCAGCCGACCACGCTGCCCATCGCCGCCAGCGGCGTGGAGATCGAGTCCATGATGATCTGGTGGAAGTTGCTGCCGTAGCTCGACAGGGCCCACGAGATAATGCCGAAGATAGAGAGGATCAAGAAGCCCGGGATCAGCGCGGAGAAAGAGCGCGATACTGACCCTGGCACGCTGTCCGGCAGTCTGATCACCCAGTTACGACGGATCACGAAGGTGAACAGTTCCGCGACAACCAGACCGATAATCATCCCGGAGATGATGTTCTGCCCGCCCAGCCAGTTGGCGCCCACCGCATAGGCTTCGCCCACGCTATACGGGGTCACGGTCATGAAGGCCGCCACCGCCAGCAGGCCCGCGGCCATCGGGTCGACTTTGCGCTCTTCCGCCAGCGCGGAGCCGATAAAGAACGGCGCCATCAGCGACATAATGCCGAGGGTACCGTTATAGACGTTCCCGCCGATAGCCTTAAAGCCGTTTAAGGTTTCAATGGTGGAGGCATCCAGTCGAATGCCCATAGAATAAAAGAAAGAGCCTTCGCCGAAGCTCAGAAAAACGTTGTTAATTAATACAAACATGGCCCCGGCGAGGGTCAACGGCATTAACTTAATAAATCCGTTTTTAATCGCATTAATATGCGGCTGCTTTCCTATTTTCACTGCAAAAGGAAGGAGTACCTTTTCAAGCGAGTCGATCACTTTACTCATAGTCAATACCCTTAAAAGCCGCAATAAACTATTACGGCGATGATGTATGAAATTACTCTTTGACGGGAAAATAAACTCTTTATTTTTTGACGTCCGGCAACAGGGTGCCGCCAGGCGTCAAAATACATCGAGTTTTAAAAGTTAAAATTATTGTGCTGCAGCTTTCTTAATGGCCGCGACGGCGGCTTTCAATACACCTAAACCATCCACCTTGCCATACAGAAGAGAATCGATGACTTCTACCGGTTTATTCGGCAGCAGGCGCTGAATTTCCGGTAACATATACGCAATTTGTGGTCCTAATAATACCACGTCGGCTGCCGGTCCCTTTTCACCTGCCAGGGTTTCGGGATAGGCTTCAATAATGACCGGGACTTCGTATTTTTCTGCCTGCGCGCGCATTTTGGAGACCAGCAGTGATGTAGACATGCCTGCCGAGCAGAAGAGATAAATGTGTTTCTTTTCCATGAACGCTTCCTCAATGTGTGAGACCAGGGCCTTCAGCAACCGCTGAGAGCCGGTAAGACTGGTAACATCCGGTTAATTCTGTTTATGGGTTGAGTATACGGCAAGCTGAGCCGCCAGGATAATTCGCTGTTGAACAGAATTGTCTCTCATTGACCTCTGGTTTTGACTACCCTCACATTTTCACCCAAATAATTCGCGCAATTAAATAAGCATCAGTACTCACAAAAAAGCCCGACCAGTGGTCGGGCTTACGTAGGGCTCAGTAAACAGTAGGAAGCTTACTTGGCGTTGCGCGGGTCAGTATCATACTCGGCGCAGGTCTGGTAGCCGGAGTTAATCACATGGCCGGTGTCGTCGAGGGCCACAAAGTAGGTCTCTACTTTACCATCCCGTTGACCGAGGATGTAGGTCTGGCAGGTGCCGCGGGCATGAACCATGGTCACTTCCGTTGAAGGTTTGCCAGCGATCTGCATCACCTGCTGACGCGACATCCCTTTCTTCACATCTTTCACCACCGGCTGGGTAAACTGGTCTTTGGTACGATCGTAAGCGGTACAGCCCGCCAGTAAGGTTAACGCGACGGTGACGCCCAGTATTCCTGCTAAGCTTTTGTTCATTTTGGTTCCTCTTTTCTACTGTGTAACGATAAGCCTGGAATAAATAGTGTTATTTTTCAAGCCGAACAGCGAAATCATGTCTGATTGTGTTATTGCGTAAACAGGATTGACGCGCCGCTGCCGATCGGCGGTTTCTCCCGCGCAGTGGCATCTATAATGAAATCCTATGTCATTGATTGCCTTCTTTTCCGGCAGTCAAAACCCCGGTCCTTGTCGTTTCAGCGGCAAAGAGGTAGCTTTAAGCCAACAGCTTGCCAAACAGATTCACTTTCGGAGGGCGCGATGACGCTACAACAAGAGATTATTCAGGCGCTGGGCGCAAAGCCGCAGATTGATGTCGCCGGCGAGATCCGCCGCAGCGTCGATTTCCTGAAGTCCTACCTGCAGACCTACCCGTTTATTAAATCGCTGGTGCTGGGTATCAGCGGCGGCCAGGACTCCACCCTGACGGGGAAACTGTGCCAGATGGCGATTAATGAACTGCGTGCCGAAACGGGCGACAGCAGCCTGCAGTTTATTGCCGTTCGGTTGCCCTATGGCGTGCAGGCGGATGAGCAGGACTGCCAGGACGCCATCGCCTTTATCCAGCCTGACCGGGTGCTGACGGTGAATATCAAAGCCTCGGTACTGGCCAGTGAACAGGCGCTCCGCGAAGCGGGGATCGAACTGAGCGACTTTGTTCGCGGTAACGAAAAAGCCCGTGAGCGGATGAAGGCCCAGTACAGCATCGCCGGAATGACCAAAGGGGTGGTGGTCGGCACCGACCATGCGGCGGAAGCGATTACCGGCTTCTTCACCAAATATGGCGACGGCGGCACCGACATCAACCCAATTTTCCGCCTGAACAAACGTCAGGGCAAACAGCTGCTGGCCCATCTCGGCTGCCCGGAACATCTGTATAAGAAGCTGCCGACCGCCGACCTGGAAGACGATCGCCCCTCCCTGCCGGATGAAGTGGCCCTGGGTGTCACCTACGAGAACATCGACGATTATCTGGAAGGCAAAACGCTGGACCCCAGTATCGCTAAAACGATCGAAGGCTGGTATCTGAAAACCGAACACAAGCGTCGGCCACCGATCACCGTCTTTGACGATTTCTGGAAAAAATAGTCCCTCCCCGCCCCGGCCCGCGCCGGGGTTATTTTTTGCGCTTTTCGCCGCAAAAACCGCCTGCTATACTGGATAGATAGACAGTATCAGGAGTTATTGTGGCCAGAAAGCAATCTGCCCCGCGTCTGGAGTTTGAAGCGGCGGCGATCTATGAATATCCCGAACATCTTCGCCCGTGGCTGGAGGCGCTGCCAAAGCTGCCGGGCGTCTATCAGTTTCACGGCGACAGCGACACAATGCCGCTCTATATCGGTAAGAGCGTCAACCTTCGCAGCCGTGTGTTATCTCACCTGCGCACGCCCGAAGAGGCCGCGATGCTGCGTCAGTCGCGGCGTATCACCTGGCAGCGCACCGCAGGCGAGCTGGGAGCGCTGCTGCTGGAGGCGCGGCTGATTAAAGAGCAGCAGCCGCTGTTTAACAAGCGGCTACGGCGTAACAAGCAGCTCTGCGCCTGGCGACTTGCGGACCACCGGCCGCAAATTGTCTATGCCCGCGAGGTTGATTTCTCGCACCAGCAGCATCTCTATGGCCTGTTCGCCAACCGGCGGGCGGCGCTGCAGATGCTGCAGAGCCTTGCCGACGAACAGCGCCTCTGTTATGGCCTGCTTGGTCTGGAACCGCTCAGCCGCGGCCGCGCCTGCTTTCGCTCCGCGCTGGGCCGCTGCGCCGGCGCCTGCTGTGGAAAGGAGAGCGTGGAGGCGCACAGAGATCGCCTGCTGGCGCAGATGAGTAAACTGCAGCTGGTGTGCTGGCCGTGGGCGGGACCGGTGGCGCTGGAGGAGCGCGGCCCGGATATGACGCAGTATCACGTCATTCATAACTGGCTGTGGCTGGGCGCCGTCGACTCGCTCGACCAGGCCGCGGAGTTGACCCGTCTGCCCGCCGGATTCGACCAGGATGGTTACAAGATCCTCTGTAAGCCTTTGCTCAGCGGTCACTATCCGCTGCACCCGCTTGGCTGAGAAACCACCAATAAAAAAACCGCCGGCCCTGCCCAACGCCTGATGGCATTATTGGGCAAGACCGGCGGTCTTGATTCAGTTCGCTACATTATTCAGCAGGTGCAGGCATTTTACCTGCCGGCGCGTTGCGTTCTGTCAGATGCTTCTCAAAATTAGCATTGAACTGTTTTTTCTGCTCTGGAGTCAGAATGTTGTAGATCTTGTTCTGCGTTTCCAGGCGGGACAGCGCCATCGCTTTATGCTGCGCTTCCATCTTATCGATCTGCGCTTCCGCTTTCGCCTTATCGAAGGTGTCGCTGGCGATCAGATCGTGCATCGCGCGGCGTTCGTCGAGGGACGGACGCTTCATGTTCTCACGCTGGCTCTTCATGATGTCGCGGATCTGTTGTTTCTGCGCATCGGTCAGGTTCAGGCCTTTAAACATCATGTCATGCTGACCCGGGCCGCCTTTATGATGCATCATCATCGGCTTGCTGTCGCTCGGCGCGGTGGTGGTATCGGCGGCGTGTGCCAGGTTAGCCGCGCCCAGAGCCAGAGTAGAGGCAACAAACAGTGCAGTGAGTTTCTTCATCATTCAATCCTTACTTTACGTTATTCTTACGGCGCGTTGCCGTGTTGACGAGATTAACTTTACGACGTTAATCGTCAATTAGTCAGAGCAAGAGTAAAACAATGAAAGTGTAAAAAACAGTTTCTCGCCAATTATGGAGAAAATAAGGAATTTAGCCGAAGAATTGCAATAAAAAATAAATAACCTACTGTTTTTCAGAGAAATTATGGAGAGTATAAAGGAGGGGAGATTAAAAACAAAGCATTTTACCAGGAATAATCTGCAAATTTACACTGGCGCACGAAAAAATAAGATGGTGAAAAAAGACGCGCGAAATAAAGCAGGCCGCCCGGCGGACGGCTTGCCCTCAGGATAATTTCTCCAGCATCAGGCCGGCGCGCAGTCCCTTAGCCACCGTCGGATTGGGAAACAGGACATACTCCGGCTCAGGCCCCACCACATACCGCGTCTCGCCCTCCTCCGCCAGCAGCGTGCCGGGTTCGAAGGGGGTGAAGTTCAGCGTCTGATCCGCCATATGCAAGTGGAAATCATCGCTATGGCGGGTGATCTGCTGTACCACCCGGTAGCGCAGCGGCGCCGGGGCGTCGGCAATGGCCAGATCCCCCACCAGCAGCCGGGAAAGCGCGCCTTCGGCGGCGGCAAACTGCGTCAGATCGTTTTCACCCAACGGCAGCGCTTTGCCCAGCTCAAGGGTGCAGGCCAGCGCCGCGAACCGTTCGCAGCTGAAGTGGGTAAAGGTCCCGCCAGGCTGACGATGAAACACCAGCGCCTCCAGCCCGGCGCCGCCCAGCCAGTGAAGAAAATCCTCCTCCCACGGCGTATCGCGGGCCGGGAGCACGCCGAAGCGCGGATGTAGCGACCCGCGGATCGCGGTATGCAGATCGAGGTGCCAACGAGGACCATCGTGGTCGCGATAGAAGCGGGCCACCGCCTGCTCCAGCCGCTGCGCCCGCTGCGTCTCCTCACTGAGCGGAAACTGCCGCCAGCGCTCGCCAAACATCCGGTTCATATCACTGTGCAGATAGCGCTTATTCGCCCGCAGCGCCGGTGGGTTGCCAACGATCACCAGCAACCGCCAGCGCAGCGGGAGTGCCTCCCGGACCAGTCGCTGCACCAGGTGGTCGACTATCTCCACCGGTGCCGTTTCGTTGCCATGAATGGCGCAGGAGAGTACCAGCCCGCGCTCGCAGCGCGCATGCGGCGTCAGCTCGAGGATCCCCTCTCCCAACCAGTGCCAGCGAAAGTGCGCTGTCTCGCCGTGAAAATGGTGGGGCAAACGCCCCGCCAGGGTTAATGCCAGAAAATGTTCCACCGCGCCCCCTTATTGCTGAAATGGATAAACCGAACCGAGCTGCAGGATCTGGGTCAACCGATCCAGCGCGTCACGCCCTTCCCGCAGCAGTTGCGGGTCGGCGAGGTCGGCCTGGGTAAGGCGATCGCGATAGTAGCGATCCACCCAGTCATTGAGGGTGGCAAACAGCGTATCGTTCATCAGGACGTGCGGATTGACGGCCTGATACTCCTCGGCCGTCAACACCACCCGCAGGCGCAGGCACGCCGGACCGCCGCCGTTGGCCATACTCTCGCGCAGATCGAACACCTGTAGCGCGGCGATGGGGTTGTCCCCGGCCAGCAGCTCATTGAGGTATTCCCAGACGCCGGCATGCTCCTGCGCTTCGTGGGGCAGGATCAGCGCCATGCTGCCATCCGCCCTGCTCAGCAGCTGGCTGTTGAACAGATAGGTGGCAACCGCCTCTGCCACCGTGACCCGACTGGCGGGGACCACCAGCGGCGTAAAACCCGGCACCCGCTGCGCCAGCTGCTGGAGAAGCGCGGTCTGGTCGGCAAAGGCCTGCTCATGGCAGAACAGGACCTGACGGTTGCTCACCGCGATAACATCGTTATGAAAAACCCCCGTGTCGATCGCCGTCGGATGCTGGCGGGCGAAGATCAGCTGGCGGGGATTGACCTGATTGAGGCGCGCTACCGCCTGGCTGGCCTCAAGGGTTTGCCGCGCCGGATAGCGACGCGGCGCCTCCTTGCTCCCCCGGCGGCGGCCATAGACAAAGAGCTGGACGCCGGGGGCGCCATACGCGCCGCCGAGACGGTTATGGTTCGCCGCCCCTTCGTCGCCAAACCAGGCCGAGGCGGGCAGCGACGGATGGATGGCAAATCGCGTGCGGTCGGGGAATATCGCCTGCAGCAGCGCCTCTGTGGTCGGTGCTTCGCTGGCGCGGTGGAATTTATCCTGCAGATTCGCCACCGTCAGGTGCACCAGGCCATCCAGCGAATCGGCGGAGGGACAGACCGTCGCCGCGTTCGCCACCCACATTGCCGAGGCCGAACTCACCGCCGACAGCAGATCCGGATCCTGCTGCGCCGCCCGGGCCACCACCTGCTCATCGCTGCCGCTAAAGCCCAGCTGCCTCAGGAGTGGCACATTGGGCCGCTCCTGAGGCGGGATCACTGCCTGCGGGTAGCCGGCGTCGGCGAGGGCTTTCATTTTTTTCAGCCCTTGCTTTGCCGCCAGCTGCGGGTTCGACACCCGGTGGCGGTGCCGGGTGGAAGCCTCGTTGCCAAAGGAGAGCCCGGCGTAGTGATGGGTCAGCCCGGGCAGACCGTCAAAGTTGACTTCGCGGGCGGTCATGACGCCTCCCCGGCCAGAAAGTCGAGCCCCGGGTTCAGGCTGGCGGGCAGCGTCAGGGTCGGCGATTCAAGGCTGGCCATCGGCCAGGCGCAATAATCGGCGGCATACCAGGCCCCCGGACGATGGTTACCGGACGCCCCGGTGCCGCCGAACGGCGCGGTACTCGCCGCCCCGGTCAGCGGTTTGTTCCAGTTGACTATCCCTGCCCGCGCCTCGAGCAGCAGTCGATCAAACTTCTCCCGTTCCGGAGAGATTAACCCACAGGAGAGGCCGAAGCGGGTGGCGTTGGCTAAGGCAATCGCCTCCTCGAACGTGTCGTAGCGCCAGACGCCAAGCAGCGGGCCAAACACCTCTTCATCTTCAACATTGGCCACGTCGCTCATGTCGACAATCCCCGGCGTTAGCAGCGACGTTCCGGCCTGCAATAAACGTGGCTCCAGCAGCGTGACCGCGCCAGCGGCGACCCGCTGCAGCCATGCCTGATGCACTTTCTGCGCGGCCGGTTCAGAGATAAGCCCGCCGAGAAACGGCTGCGGCTCGGCGTCCCACGCCGCCGGGATCAGCCGCTGGCACACCGTCACCAGCCGGGAGAGGAAGGCATCGCCCGCCTCGCCGCGCCGGACCAGCAGACGGCGGGCGCAGGTGCAGCGCTGGCCGGCGGTAATAAAGGCGGACTGGATGGTCAGATGCACCGCGGCATCCACGTCCCGCGGATCGTCGACGATCAGCGGGTTATTGCCGCCCATCTCCAGCGCGAGGATCTTCTGCGGCTGCCCGGCCAGCTGGCGATGCAGATGAAAACCGGTGGTTGAGCTGCCGGTAAACAGCAGCCCGTCGATATCCGCCTGACCGCTGAGCGCCTCGCCGGTTTCCCGACCGCCCTGCACCAGGTTGAGCACCCCGGCGGGCAGGCCGGCCTGCTGCCATAGTTTCACCACCGCTTCGCCGCTGCACGGGGTGAGTTCGCTGGGTTTAAAGACCACAGTATTGCCCGCCAGCAGCGCCGGCACGATGTGCCCGTTCGGCAGATGGCCGGGAAAGTTATAGGGGCCAAACACCGCCAGCACGCCGTGCGGCCGGTGACGCAGCGTGGCGGCGCCGTCGGGCAGATCGCTGTGCTGTTCGCCGGTGCGGACGTGGTAGGCCTTCACCGAGATCGCCACCTTGTTGATCATCGCCGTCACTTCCCCGGCCGCCTCCCAGCGCGGCTTTCCGGTCTCGGCGCCGATCATCGCCGTCAGCTCCGCCTTACTGGCCTCCAGCAGGGCGGCAAACTTTTCAACGATCGCCTGACGGGCGGCAAACGGCAGCCGCGCCCAGGCCGGGAACGCCTGGCGGGCAGCCGCCACCGCCTCAGCAACCTGCCCGGCATCCGCCGCTTCGCCCTGCCACACAACCTTCAGGTTAACCGGATCCTGTTTACTGAAACCTGGCCCACGACCGGGTCGCCACTCGCCATTAATCCACAGACTCATGCGGTTTTCTCCTCAGGGATCAGGCGCACCATGCGTACCTGGTCGCCGGCATGACACTTCAGCATATCCAGTTCGCGGGCGCTGAGGGTCAGGGTGTCGCCATCCGGGTCGGCATGCACCAGCAGAGCGCGGAACTGGTGATACTGTTCATTCGCCACCAGGCACAGCGGCCAGTCACCGGGTGGGGTTTCACCGGCCTCGGTGGTCACCAGACGGCTTTTGCGGATCGCCCGCACCCGGTCGATGTCGCACTCCAGAGTCGGGCCGCCGTCGAAAATATCGATGTAGTTCAGGTAGCGGAACCCCTCTTTCTCCAGCACCGTCCGGGCCGGGGCGGTCTGCGGATGAACCTTGCCGATCACCGCCTGCGCCTCAGGGGAAAGGAAATCGATATACAGCGGATGCTTGGGCATCAGGGCGGCAATGAAAGCCTTCTGTCCGGTGCCGCACAGGTAGTCGGCGCGGGAAAACTCCATGGCGAAAAAGCGTTTGCCCAGGCTCTCCCAGAACGGCGAGTAGCCCTGCTCGTCAATCACCCCGCGCATCTCGGCGACCACCTTCTCATTGAAGCGCTCGCGAAAGGCGGCCATAAATAAGAAGCGCGATTTCGACAGCAGATAGCCATTGCCCTCTTTGCGCCACTGCGGGTCGAGGAACAGGGTACACAGCTCACTGCTGCCGGTATGGTCGTTGCTGAGAAACAGCGTCGGCAACGCCTGATAGACGTTGAGCTCCTTCGAGGCATGGACCTGGGTGCCGACCCGGTAGTTATACCAGGGATCGTTGAGCCCCACCGCCACCTCGATCGCGCAGATGCCCACCACCGCGCCGCTTTCGCTCTCCTCCAGCACAAAGACATAGCCCTGCTCGCTTTTCGGTAGCTCGCCGCGCCAGGTCTGCTGCGAGCGGGCGATCCGCGCCGCGAGGGTCGCTTCATCCACCGGCAGCGAGGTCAGCCCGCCGCCGGTCTCCGCTGCCAGCTTCAGCAGCCCGGGCAAATCGCCCGGCTCCACCGGTCGAATAACCATCATGATGAGACTCCTGCCACGAAACGCGCGCAGGCCCGCTCGACGCGATCCAGCCCGTTATTCACCTCTTCTTCACTGACGTTCAGCGCCGGCGCAAAACGCACCACATTAGCGCCGGCGATCAGGATCATCACCCCCTCTTCCGCCGCCAGGTTGCTGAGCGTTTTCGCCTTCCCGGCCCAGGCGTCGTTCAGTACGCAGCCGAGCAGCAGTCCCAGGCCGCGGATCTCCTTGAACAGACCATAGCGGGCGTTGATCGCCTGCAGACGCTCGCAAAACCACTGGTGGCGCTGTCTGACGCCGGAGAGGACTTCCGGGGTGTTGACGATCGACAGCAGCTCGCCGGCCACCGCCCCGGCCAGCGGGTTGCCGCCGTAGGTGGTGCCGTGGGTACCGACGGTCATCACGCTGGCGCAGGCCTCTGTCGCCAGCAGCGCGCCGATAGGGAAACCGCCGCCCAGCGCTTTGGCGGTGGTCAGCACATCGGGCGTCACGCCGTAGTGCATATAGGCATACAGCTCGCCGGTGCGCCCGACCCCGGTCTGCACTTCATCGAAAATCAGCAGGGCGTTGTGCTGGTCGCAAAGCTGGCGCAGGCCGCGTAAAAACTCGCCGCTGGCCGGCACCACGCCCCCTTCGCCCTGCACCGGCTCGACGATCACCGCGCAGGTTTGGTCATTGATTAAGGCCTTTGCCGACTCGAGATCGTTAAACACCGCATGCTGGATCTGCGGCGGCAGCGGGGCAAAATCCCGGGAATAGGCCGGCTGACCGCCCGCCGAGACAGTGAACAGCGTCCGCCCGTGGAAAGCGTTCTGAAAGGCGACGATGCCGCTTTTCTCGCTGCCAAAGCGATCGTGGGCAAATTTACGCGCCAGCTTGAGCGCCGCCTCATTGGCCTCGGCCCCGGAGTTACAGAAGAAGACCCGGTCGGCGAAGGTGGCATCGATAAGCATTTTGGCCAGACGCAGGATCGGCTCATTGGTGTAGCCGTTGCCGGTATGCCAGAATTTGCCGGCCTGGTCGGTCAGAGCTTGCACCAGACGCGGATGGGCGTGCCCCAGCGCGTTCACGGCGATGCCGCCGGCAAAATCGATATACTCTTTGCCCTGCTGATCCCACAGCCGCGACCCGGCGCCCCGCACCGGAATAAACGCCGCTGGCGCGTAGACCGGCATCATCCATTCATCAAAGTGGTTACGCGTAATTGACTGAGACATATCGACCTCTTCCGGTAAATTAAAAGTAGCAATAATGTTAATAAATATGAGTTATTACGCTGTAAATGTAGATTGCACGGTTCGTGCCAGCCAGCGATAAAAATGCATAAACCGGTTGAGATAACGCAGAATCAAGGAGTTACAGCCGAACGCTATTCACATAAAATGCATATTTAGTGAATAAGTATCCGATAAAGGGGGATAAACAGTGATTAAAGAAGATAAGTTATGCAACGGTAAGATATAATTCTGTAATTGTGATCCTCTGCGAAATTTATCGTAGATATTTGCCCTTTTTTGGCGCGGCATGCCCGTAAAAGGGGCAACTACGGCACGCTCATGCGCAGCGATTGGCAGAATGACGCATCCGGTGGCAGCCAGCCAGGCGAATTTCTGCTACCATCCCTGCACTATTCACCTTGCACAGTGGCAGCGACTATGAAATTCGTCTCTTTTAATATCAACGGCCTGCGCGCCCGCCCACACCAACTGGCCGCCATCGTCGAAAAACACCAGCCGGACGTGATTGGCCTGCAGGAAACCAAAGTTCACGACGATATGTTCCCTCTCGAAGAGGTCGCCAAACTCGGCTATAACGTCTTTTATCATGGACAAAAAGGCCATTATGGCGTCGCGCTGCTGACCAAAGACACGCCGATTGCCGTCCGCCGCGGTTTCCCGGACGATGGCGAAGAGGCTCAGCGCCGCATCATCATGGCGGAGATCCCGTCGCCTTTCGGCAACGTCACGGTGATTAACGGTTATTTCCCACAGGGTGAAAGCCGCGATCATGAAACCAAATTCCCGGCCAAAGCGGCGTTCTATCAGAATCTGCAGAACTATCTGGAGACCGAACTCAACAAAGAGAATCCGGTGCTGATCATGGGCGATATGAACATCAGTCCCACCGATCTCGATATCGGTATTGGTGAAGAGAACCGCAAACGCTGGCTGCGTACCGGCAAATGTTCCTTCCTGCCGGAAGAGCGGGAGTGGATGGATCGCCTGCTGGGCTGGGGCCTGGTGGATACCTGGCGTCAGGCTAATCCGGACAATCAGGAGCACTTCTCGTGGTTCGATTACCGCTCCAAAGGCTTCGACGATAACCGCGGGCTGCGCATCGACCTGCTGCTGGCCAGCCAGCCTCTGGCCCAGCGCTGCGTGGAGACCGGAATCGATTATGAGATCCGCGGAATGGAAAAACCGTCCGACCACGCGCCGGTGTGGGCCACCTTCCGGCCATAATTTACGCCCTTCTCTCGCCTCCCGCTGTGCGGGGGGCAGAATTTCCTGAGCAAAATCAACAAAGCGACGGTAAACCATTGTGACGGTCGTCGGAACAGGATACTGTCGCGCGCACTTTTTGATGTCCACTGCGTCCAGACTGTACAGGAGCACCCCTCATGCAAAAGAAGCCGTCATCCGGCCATTGGTAAAGGGCTGGGACTTCTCGCGCTGGTGGCCACGCTGGCCGTTATCAGCCATCGCGTCGGTCTCCACGATCTGCTGACTCACCTTCATCTGCTTCAGGACACCCTGCGCCATCAGGGCGCCTGGGGATATCTGGTCTATGTCGCGCTGTTTATCATTGCCACCCTGTGTCTGATCCCCGGCAGCCTGCTGGTGATCGCCGGCGGGATGCTCTTCGGCCCGCTGACAGGCTCCCTGCTCTCGTTTGCCGCCGCCACCCTCGCCTCCGCGCTGTCGTTTTTAATCGCCCGCTGGCTTGGGCGCGATCTGCTGCAGCGCTATGTGGGCCATACCGCCGTCTTTCAGGCGATTGAGCGCGGTATCGCCCGCAGCGGCTGCGATTTCCTGATCCTCACCCGCCTGGTGCCGCTCTTTCCCTACAATATTCAGAATTACGCCTACGGCCTGACGGCGATCCCTTTCTGGCCCTTTACCCTGATCTCCGCCGTGACTACCCTGCCGGGCCTGGTCATCTATTCGGTAATGGCCAGCGAGCTGGCCCGCGAGGGCGTAACTCTCGCCTTCGCGCTCAAACTGAGCCTCGCCGGCGGGCTGCTGTTTGCCCTGGTGCAGATGGGCAAACGGTTTGCCCGCGCCCGCCGTATGGCAACGCCCGGCGAGGAGGTGCGCCATGACCCAACCTGATCGCCGTCACCTGCGCCGCGCCCGGCTGGCCCTTGCCGTGGTGGCCGTCGCCGGGCTGGCCGCCTGGTGGTGGTTCCCCGGCGGGCGAACCTTTCTGCAGCAGAGTCTGACGGCGTTAGCCTCCCTGGATCCGCAGCAGGTCAGAGGGTTTATCGCCGCCTGGGGGCCGCAGGCCGCGCTGGTCTCATTTGCGCTGATGATCCTCCAGGCGATCGTCGCTCCGCTGCCGGCTTTCCTGATTACCCTGGCGAACGCCGCCCTGTTCGGCGCCTTCTG
Organism: Klebsiella sp. HMSC25G12; assembly: GCF_001807705.1. Classification (NCBI taxonomy): domain Bacteria; kingdom Pseudomonadati; phylum Pseudomonadota; class Gammaproteobacteria; order Enterobacterales; family Enterobacteriaceae; genus Klebsiella; species Klebsiella sp. HMSC25G12. The sequence continues at coordinate 179,874 of NZ_KV789854.1, forward strand.
GGGCGGTGCGCTGTCATGGTTCAGCGCCATGGTCGGGGCCGGGCTCTGCTTCTGCATCGCCAGAGCGCTGGGGCGCGAAGTGGTGGAAAAACTCACCGGCCGCGCGGTGCTGCGCAGCGTCGACGGCTATTTCACTCGCTTTGGCCCGCAGACGATCCTGGTCTGCCGCCTGCTGCCGTTTGTCCCGTTTGACCCGGTCAGCTATGCCGCCGGACTAACCTCGCTGCGCTTCTGGCCCTTTATGCTGGCCACCGGCGTGGGCCAGCTGCCGGCGACTATCGTCTATTCCTGGGCCGGGAGTCTGCTCACCGGGGGCACCTTCTGGCTGGCCACCGGGCTTTCGCTGCTTTTTGCCCTGGCGGTGGTCATCTCTATCGCCAAAAATATTTACCGTGAACGTCATAAGAGATCGTCGCCATGAGCTTACCCCCGCTGGATTCTGTCCCCCTGATCCTTCGTCCGCAGGCCTGGCTGCACCGCCGGCATTACGGCCAGGTGCTAAGCCCCATTCGCTGGTGGGGACGGATCCCGTGGCTGTTTTACCTGGTTTCGCTGTTCGTGGGCTACATTGAACGCCGCCGCTCGCCGCTGGATCCAGTGCTGCGGTCGCTGGTCAGCGCCCGCATCGCCCAACTGTGCCACTGTGAATTCTGTATCGATATCACCAGCATGACCCTCGCCGCGCGGAGCGGCAGCCAGGACAAGCTGCTGGCGGTCGCCGACTGGCGCAGCAGTACGCTGTTCAGCGAAAAAGAGCGTCTGGCGCTGGCCTATGCCGAAGCCGCCACCCAGACGCCGACGGAGGTGGATGATGCCCTGCGCAGCGCGATGGCCGCGCATTTTGACGCCAGGGCGCTCACCGAGCTGACCGCCCTGATCGGCCTGCAAAATTTATCAGCGCGGTTCAATGCCGCGATGGCGATCCCGGCCCAGGGGTTGTGTCAGATGCCCACCTCTTCCCCGCAGAATAAGGAGTAACGATGCGCCGTTTGCGTGATTTCAGCCTCTGTCTGTGCCTGCTGCTGCTCTGGCCGCTGGCGGTTAATGCCAACGACAGCTGGCGGCAGATCCAAACGGAAGCCCGCGGGCAGACCGTCTGGTTTAACGCCTGGGGCGGGGACCCGGCCGTCAACCGCTATCTGGCGTGGGTCAGCGAGGAGGTCAAACGCCACTACGCGATCGACCTGCGTATTGTCCCCATCGCCGACGCCGCCGACGCAGTGAAACGCATCCAGAGCGAGGCGCAGGCCGGCCGTCGCCGGGGCGGGTCGGTGGATCTGCTGTGGATCAACGGCGAAAACTTTCGCACGCTTAAGCAGGCCAACCTGCTGCTCACCGGCTGGGCCGAATCACTGCCCAACTGGCGCTTTGTCGATCTGCAAAAGCCGGTTCGGGAGGACTTTTCTGTCGCCACCGACGGTACGGAGTCGCCGTGGGGCAGCGCCCAGCTGACGTTTATCGCCCGCCGCGGGCAAACGCCGCAGCCACCCACCAGCCCGCAGGCGCTGCTGGCCTTCGCCAGGGCCCATCCCGGCAGCGTGACCTACCCGCGGCCGCCGGACTTCACCGGCACCGCCCTGCTGGAGCAACTGCTGATCGCCCTCACCGACCAGCCGGCCGCCCTGCGCCAGCCGCCGCAGACGGCGACCTTCGCGGCGGTCACGGCCCCGCTGTGGCGCTATCTCGATGCGCTGCACCCGGCCCTGTGGCGGGCGGGCAAGGATTTCCCGGCGTCGCCGGCACGGATGGATACCATGCTCAACAATGGCACCCTCCGCTTATCACTCACGTTTAACCCGCTGCACGCCCGGCAGAAAGCCGCCAGCGGCGAATTACCGACGGACAGCTACAGCTTCGGCTTCACCGCGGGGACCCTCGGCAACGTCCATTTCGTTACCATCCCGGCTAACGCCCGCGCCGTCGCTGGCGCCAAAGTGGTGGCCAATTTCCTGCTCTCGCCTGAAGCGCAGCTGCGCAAGGCCGATGCCGCCGTCTGGGGCGATCCGAGCGTACTGGACCCGCAGCGTCTGCCTGACGGCCAGCGTCAGGCGCTGGCGGCTACCGTGCCGCAGGATCTACCGCCGGTGCTTGCCGAGCCGCACGCGGCATGGGTTGACGCGCTGGAGCAGGAATGGCTGCGCCGCTACGGTACCCACTGATCCTGCTGGCCTGGGGGACGATGGCGGCGATCTATCTGCCGTTGCTCCCCGCCGCCGGGGAACTGGTGGGCGCTGCGCGCTCCCCGGCCCACTGGCGGGCGCTGTTCGCCGACCCGCAGCTGGGCCAGGCGCTGGCCGCCACGCTCGTCTCGACGCTGCTGTCCGTCGGCGGCGCGCTGCTGATCGCCCTGACCGTCGTCGCTGCCCTCTGGCCCTCGCTCCGCTGGCGGCGACTGGCTTCCCGTCTGCCGCTGCTGCTGGCGGTACCCCATCTTGCCCTGGCGACGGCGGCGCTGCTGCTGTTCGCCGAAGGGGGTTGGATCTGGCAGTGGCTGCCGCTTCTGACGCCGCCGGTCGACCGGTATGGCATCGGGCTTGGCCTGACGATGGCCCTGAAAGAGAGCGCCTTTGTGCTGTGGGTGATCTATGGCCTGCTGGGGGAGAAACGCCTCGCCGACCAGGCGACCGCGCTGAAGAGCCTCGGCTACGGCCGCTGGCAGTGCCTGCGCTGGCTGGTGCTGCCCGCCCTGCTGCCCGCCCTCGGCATGGTGCTGCTGGCCGCCACCGCCTGGAGTCTGTCGGCGGTCGATGTCGCCCTGGTGCTGGGGCCCGGCAATCCGCCCACTCTCGCCGTGCTGGCGTGGCAGTGGTTAAGCCAGGGCGATGACCTGCAGCAGGCCAAAGGGGCGCTGGCCAGCCTGTTACTGATGACGATCCTCGGCGGGCTGGCGCTGGTGGCCTGGGGAGGGTGGCGGATACAGCGCCAGTACCAGCCCAATCTGCGCGGTATTCGTCACCCTCATCCTCATGCCCTGCCCGGCCGCCTGCTGGCGGCGCTGCTGCCGCTGAGCGGTCTGCTGGGCGCGCTATTGCTGGCGGGGCTGGCGCGCTCAGCGCCACCGCAGATGGATGCCCTCGGCAACAGCCTTGGCCTGGCGCTGGCGGCCTGCGCCCTCGGCGCGGCTGTCTGCCTGCTGTGGCTGGCCTGCGGCCCGACGCGGGGAGATGGCTGGGTCTGGCTGCCGCTGGTCCTCCCGGCCCTGCCGCTGGCCGCTGGCCAGTACCGGCTGGCGCTGTACGCCTGGCTAGACGGCGAATGGTGGACCGTTCTGTGGGGCCATCTGCTGTGGGTGGTGCCATGGATGCTGTTTATTTTGCGCCCGGCCTGGCGCCAGCGCGACCCGCGGATGGCGATTATCGCCCGCACGCTCGGCTGGGGGCCCACGCGTATTTTCTGGCTGCTGACCCTGCCCTCGCTGACCCGCCCGCTGCTGACCGCGCTGGCGGTGGGCTTTTCCGTGAGCATCGCGCAGTATCTGCCGACGCTATGGCTGGGGGCAGGCCGTATCCCGACGCTCACCAGTCAGGCGGTGGCGCTCAGCAGCGGCGGCGAGGTGCAGACGCTCGCCGCCCAGGCGCTGTGGCAATTACTGCTGCCGGCGGTATGCTTTACCCTGACGGCCCTTCTCGCCTGGCTGGCGGGCCGCTATCGACGAGGACTTCGCTAGTGCTAACCGTAAACCATCTGACCCTGAGCGTGAAACGTCAGCCGCTGCTGCGGGAGGTCGCCTTTTCGGTGGCGCCTGGAGAAGTGCTGACGCTGATGGGCCCCTCCGGTAGCGGAAAATCGACGCTGTTTGCCTGGATGATTGGCGCCCTGGCCGGCGACTTCCGCGCCGAGGGCGAGCTGTGGCTCAATGGACGTCGCTGCGATACGCTGCCGACGGAGCATCGACGCATCGGCATCCTGTTTCAGGACCCGTTACTGTTCGACCATTTCAGCGTCGGGCAAAATTTACAGCTGGCGCTGCCGGAGAGTGTGCGCGGCGAGGCGCGAAAAGCCGCAGTGGAGCAAGCGCTCAGCCGCGCCGGGCTGCATGGCTTCGCCCCACGCGACCCGGCCACGCTCTCCGGCGGGCAGCGGGCGCGGGTGAGCCTGCTGCGCGCCCTGCTGGCGCGCCCCGAGGCGCTGCTGCTCGATGAACCCTTCAGCCGTCTGGATGCCACCCTGCGCGCCGCGTTCCGCCGCTGGGTTTTTGAGGAACTGGCCCGCCAGGCCATTCCGGCGATCCTGGTGACCCACGATCGCGAGGACGGTCCGCCGGCGGGACGCTGCCTGGCGATGGAGACCTGGCAATGAAGAGCAATAGCGTGCAAACCTGCGTTACCGCAAAGAAATCGGCGCCTGGCGAGCGGAGAATACGCCCTCCACTTTTTACCGTCGGGCATTTCGATGAAACGTGTTTCTCAATTGACCGCACTCGCCCTGCTTATGGGGCTTGCTGCTTCCACCACCTGCGCCGCTGAAACCATGCCAGCGCTCACTCTCTCCCACCTGCAACAGCAGCACGGCGTGGTCATTGACACCCGCCTGAGCGCTTATTACAACGGCTGGCCTCAGCGCGCCAACGGCCCCGAAGGTCATGAGCCGCAGGCCCTGAATCTTTCCGCCCGCTGGCTCGGCGCCATGAGCGACGATCAGCTCCGCGCCTGGGCTAAGCAGCACCAGATCCAGCCAGATACCCCCGTCGCGCTGTACGGCAACCCGGAAGATAATGCCAGCGTCGCGGCGCGGCTGAAACAAGCGGGCTTCACCCGGCTCAGCACCCTGAGCGATGCGCTGAGCCAGACCGACCGCCTGCAAAAGCTGCCGCACTTTGAACAGCTGGTCTACCCCCAGTGGCTGCACGACCTGCAGCAGGGAAAACGCGTAGCCGCCGCCCCGACCGGCGACTGGAAAGTGTTCGAAGCCGCCTGGGGAGCGCCGAAACTCTATCTGCTGAGCCATATCCCTGGCGCGGGCTATATCGATACCAATGAGGTGGAAAGTGAACCGCTGTGGAATAAAGTGTCCGACGCACAGCTGAAAGCGATGCTGGCGAAGCACGGCATCCGGCATGACACCACGGTGATCCTCTACGGTCGCGACGTCTACGCCGCAGCGCGGGTGGCGCAGATCATGCTGTACGCCGGGGTCAAAGACGTGCGCCTGCTTGACGGCGGCTGGCAGACCTGGTCCGACGCCGGGCTGCCGGTCGAGCGCGGCATGCCGCCGGCGCAGCAGCCGGCGCAGGACTTCGGCGCGCCGATCCCCGGCCAGCCGCAGCTGATGCTGGATACCGAACAAGCCCGCGGGCTGCTGCATCGTCAGGACGCCTCGCTGGTCAGCGTCCGCTCGTGGCCGGAGTTTATCGGCACCACCAGCGGCTACAGCTATATCAAGCCGAAGGGTGACATCGCCGGCGCCCGCTGGGGCCACGCCGGGAGCGACTCCACGCACATGGAAGACTTCCATAACCCGGACGGCACCATGCGCAGCGCTGACGATATCGCTACGCTGTGGCGCCAGTGGAACATTCTGCCGAGCCAGCAGGTGGCGTTCTATTGCGGGACCGGCTGGCGGGCCTCGGAAACCTTCATGTATGCCCGCGCCATGGGCTGGCCGCACGTCGCGGTGTACGACGGCGGCTGGTACGAATGGAGCAGCAACCCGCACAATCCGGTCGCCCGCGGCGAACGCGGCCCGGAAAGCAGTCAGTAACACGCCCCACCAGCGCGTCGCCCCCAGCCAGCGACGCGCGCTTTCCCGCTCACACCACCCGCTTTAAGGTCTGGTAGCCACTGCAGATGCGCGTCGCCGTCGTCAGCCAGCACAGCGCGCCAAACAGCCACGCAAGCCAGGCGAAATGCGCCGGAAACAGGCAGCAGAGGACAAACAACAGGATGGTCTCCGTCCCCTCCGTCAGGCCCCCAAGATAGTACAGCGATTTATGGGCGTAGCCGGGATTGGCGATCTGATGCCTGGCCGCCAGTGCGGCAAAAGCGAGAAAGCTGCTGCCGGTGCCGATAAAGGCAAACAGCAGCCAGGCCCCCGCCAGGGCATTGTTCAGCGGATCCGCCAGAATAAAGCCGAACGGCACCAGGGCGTAGAAGAGAAAATCCAGCGCAATATCGAGAAAACCGCCGGCGTCGCTGAGCCCGCGCCGCCGCGCCAGAGCGCCGTCCAGACCATCCAGCAGGCGGTTGAAGAGAATAGCGACCAGCGCCGCGCTATACCACCCCAGCGCCAGAAAGGGCAGAGCCAGCACGCCGATGGCAAAACCGAGGAGCGTCAGCCCGTCCGGTGAAATACCCGGGCGGTCAAGCGCGCCGGCGACAGCGTTAAGCAGGGGTTTGAGGCGCGGATGCAGGTGGCTATCAAGCACGGAGGTCTCCAGCAGGGTTGGCGGTTGTCAGTCAAGGTCTATGGCGGTGATAATAGGCCAGATTCGTCTTATTCACGTTGATGCTTATGCTAAAAATGATTGATGTTGTCGCAGCCATTATTGAACAGGATGGCAAGATTCTGCTGGCGCAGCGTCCACCCCACGCCGACCAGCCGGGGATGTGGGAGTTCGCTGGCGGCAAAGTGGAGCCTGGTGAAAGCCAGCCGCAGGCGCTGGCCCGCGAGCTACAGGAGGAGATGAGCATCATCGCCCACCCGGCATGCTATATTGCCAGCCATCAGCGGGAAGTCTCCGGCCGCCAGATCCATCTGCACGCCTGGTGGGTGCCGCACTTTCAGGGCATACCGCTGGCCCACTATCACACTCAGCTGCGCTGGTGCCTGCCCGCCGACGCCTTAACCTTCGATCTCGCCCCGGCCGATATTCCTCTGCTGCATGCCTTTATCGCCCAGCGCCCGACCCTTTCCGGCCGCTGATCCGCCCGCCGCCTCGTCATCGTTTTTAGTTATGACGGGCGGACAATTATAAATTTTGTTGTCGGCTTAATTTTTCCTTGCTTGCCTAAGGATTAGCGGTGTTATAGTCGGAAAATCGGTTTTTTCAAGGACCGAATCATAATAAATACATGCAACCACAACCATAAGGGGAACTTATATCTATGGATCAGACGTGCACTCTGGAAGGCTTTCTCACCCGCGTTCAACAGCGCGATCCTCATCAAACCGAATTTGCTCAAGCCGTCCGGGAGGTGATGACCACCCTGTGGCCTTTCCTTGAGGAAAATCCGCGCTATCGTCAGCTTGCTTTGCTGGAACGTCTGGTGGAACCGGAGCGCGTGATCCAGTTCCGCGTGGTGTGGGTGGATGACCGCAATCAGGTCCAGGTCAACCGCGCGTGGCGCGTGCAGTTCAACTCGGCCATCGGCCCGTATAAAGGCGGGATGCGTTTCCACCCGTCGGTTAACCTGTCGATTCTCAAATTCCTTGGCTTCGAGCAGACCTTCAAAAACGCCCTGACCACCCTGCCGATGGGCGGCGGGAAAGGCGGCAGCGATTTCGATCCTAAAGGCAAGAGCGATGGCGAAGTGATGCGCTTCTGCCAGGCGCTGATGACCGAGCTCTATCGCCACCTTGGCCCGGATACCGACGTACCGGCGGGCGATATCGGCGTCGGCGGCCGCGAAGTCGGCTTTATGGCCGGGATGATGCGCAAGCTCTCCAACAACAGCGCCTGCGTCTTCACTGGTAAAGGCCTCTCCTTTGGCGGCAGCCTGATCCGTCCGGAAGCCACCGGTTACGGTCTGATCTACTTCACCGAAGCGATGCTCAAACGTCACGGCCTCGGCTTCGAAGGCGCTCGCGTGGCGGTTTCCGGCTCCGGCAACGTCGCGCAATACGCCATTGAGAAAGCGATGGAGCTTGGCGCGCGGGTGGTCACCGCCTCCGACTCCAACGGCACCGTCGTTGACGAAGCGGGCTTCACCAAAGAAAAACTGGCCCGCCTGATCGACATTAAAGAGCGTGCCCATGGCCGCGTGGCCGACTACGCCCGCGAATTTGGCCTTACCTATCTTGAAGGCCAGCAGCCGTGGTCAGTGCCGGTGGATATCGCCCTGCCTTGCGCGACCCAGAACGAACTGGACGTCGATGCCGCCCGCCAGCTGATTGCCAATGGCGTGAAGGCCGTGGCGGAAGGCGCCAACATGCCGACCACCATCGCCGCAACCGACCTGTTCCTGGAAGCTGACGTGCTGTTTGCCCCGGGCAAAGCGGCCAACGCCGGCGGCGTGGCGACTTCCGGTCTGGAGATGGCGCAGAACGCCGCGCGCATGGGCTGGAAAGCGGAAAAAGTGGATGCCCGTTTGCATCACATCATGCTGGATATCCACCACGCTTGCGTGCAGTACGGCGGCGAAGCGAAGCAGACAAACTACGTGCGCGGTGCGAATATCGCCGGTTTCGTGAAAGTCGCGGATGCCATGCTGGCCCAGGGCGTGATTTAACCTCCCCTGACGCCATCCCGGCGGCTGCCCGCCGGGATGCGTCTCACGACGTCATCGTGATCACCACTTTCCCCAGATGCTGACCACTGTCCAGACAAGCATGGGCCTCGGCAACCTCCGCCATCGGGTAGCTGGCGTAGATCATCGGCTTGCATTTCCCTGCCTCAAGCAGCGGCCAGACGTGGCGCCGCAGCGCCTCGGCAATCTCCTGTTTCTCCGCCGCCGTCCGGCCGCGCATGGTTGAGCCGGTGATGGTGGCTCGCTTGAGCATCAGGGTCTGAATATCAACCTCATGAGCGATTCGTCCGCCCATAAAGCCGATGATCACCAGCCGTCCATCCTTTTTCAGTATCCCAAGGTTGCGGTTAAAGTAAGGGCCGCCAACGATATCCAGAATGACATCCACGCCTTCATCGTGGGTCAACTGGCCGATTTTTTCCGCAAAATCATCGGTTTTGTAGTTAATCGCCGTAGCATAGGGACGTAGGGCAGCGATTTTTTCGTCCTGGCCAACGGTGGCATAGACGGTCATCCCCAGCGCGTGGCACAGCAGGACCGCGGTGGTGCCAATCCCGCTGGCGCCGCCGTGGATCAGGATGCTTTCGCCAGGCTGCAGCTTACCCAGCTGGAAGACATTCGCCCAGACGGTGAAGAACGTTTCCGGAATGGCGGCCGCTTCGCTAAAGCTGAGGCCCGCCGGGATCGGCAGCGTCTGGCCTGCCGGCACGGCGCAGTATTCGGCATAGCCGCCGCCGTTGGTGAGCGCACAAACGCGATCGCCGGGCGTAAACGCTGTGACCTGCGCGCCGACCTCAACCACAACGCCCGCCACCTCCAGGCCAGGTACGGGGGTGACGCCCTTGGGCATAGGGTACAGCCCCTGGCGCTGCAGGATATCCGGCCGGTTGACGCCGGCGGCCTTCACCTCAATGAGCACCTCATTCTCCCCAATAGCAGGGATTTCTCCTTCGCGGATCTGCAATACCTCCGGGCCGCCCGGTTGGCTAATAGCGATATATTTCACGGGTCCTCCTTATCGCCGGTGAGAGAAATGAGCAACATTATCGGCAAGCGCGAAGACGCATTCAGGGGGGAAGTCGTCAAGCCCTGCCCGGCTGTTTAGTGTAGACCATTGACCTGGCTGGCGGAGAAGCGGTGGCCGCGGGGATTCGCATCCTCGCGACCACCGGCGGGTTACTGCGGCGGCGGCGCAGCATCGTCTGCCGCTTTTTTCCCTTTCGGCTTGCCTTTACCTTTAGTGAAGGATTTTTTCGCCCCGGCTGGCGCGGCCAGGCCGCGGAACTGGCGCACTGGCGTGCTCCGCGCCTGATCGATCAGCTGGAACAGCGTCCCCACCAGCGGCTGCATAAAGTCCTGATAGCGGCACTGCTTTTCGCTGATCTGCGTCAGGACCGATTCCCAGTGGGCGGTCATATCCGGACGCGCGGCCATCTCCGGCAGGGAGTGAATCAGCGCCCGGCCAGCGTCCGAGGAGTGGATATAACGCCCCTTTTTGGTCAGGAAACCGCGCTTGAACAGCAGCTCGATAATCCCGGCACGGGTCGCTTCTGTGCCGAGACCGTCGGTGGCGCGGAGGATCTTCTTCAGATCTTTATCCTGCACGAAACGGGCAATCCCGGTCATCGCCGACAGCAGCGTGGCGTCGGTGAAGTGGCGCGGCGGCTGCGTCTGACGCTCCACCACTTCGCCCTTCTCGCACAGCAGTTCATCGTCTTTGGCCACCACCGGCAGCGGCGTGCCGTCGTTCTCTTCATCGCGCTCTTTGCTGCCCAGCAGCGTCCGCCAGCCAGCCTCTGCCAGAAAACGCGCCTTGGCGACAAACTTGCCGTTGGCGATCTCGAGGTCAATCTGGCATTTGCGGAACACCGCGTCCGGGCAGAACTGCATCAGATACTGCCGGGCGATCAGGTGGTAGACCTTCGCTTCGTTATCGGTGAGCTTGACCTGGCTGCTGCGGGCGGTCGGGATAATCGCATGGTGCGCATCGACCTTTTTATCATCCCAGCAGCGGTTGCGGATCTCCGGATCCATCACCGGCTGCGGCAGCAGGTCCGCCGCATGGACGGCAATCGCATTCAGCACCGCATGACGGCCGGCGAAGTGCTCTTCCGGCAGGTAGCGGCTATCCGAACGCGGGTAGGTAATGAGCTTGTGGGTTTCGTACAGCTTCTGGCAGATATCCAGCACGTTTTGCGCGCTGAAGCCGAAACGTTTGGCCGCCTCAATCTGTAGCGCCGACAGCGAGAATGGCAGCGGCGCGGGTTCGGAATCGCGCTTATCGTTATAGCCGGTCACCAGCGCCGGCTGGCCTTCGATGCGCTTAACCACGTGCTCAGCCAGTGGACGATGCAGCAGACGCCCTTCTTCATCCTGATAAGGTTCGCAGGCTTCGCTTGGCACCCAGGTAGCGACAAAACGTTCCTCCTGCGGCGTGACGATATGCGCCTTCACGTCGAAGAAGTCTTTGGCGACGAAGTTTTCAATCTCTTCATCACGGCGAACCACCAGGCCAAGTACCGGGGTCTGCACCCGCCCCACGGACAGTACCCCCTGATAGCCGGCGTTGCGCCCCAGCAGAGTATAGGCGCGGGTCATATTGATGCCGTACAGCCAGTCGGCACGCGCCCGCGCCAGCGCCGACACGCAGAGCGGCACGAACTCGCTGTTGGCGCGCAGGCGATTGATCGCCCGCTCCACCGCCTGCGGGTTGAGATCGTTAATCAGACAGCGCTGCACCTGCTGACGCTTCTCCGGCGCCAGCTGCAGGTAATCGAGTACTTCGTCCACCAGCAGCTGCCCCTCACGGTCGGGGTCGCCGGCATGGATCACTTCCTGCGCCTCGCCAAGCAGACGCTTGATCACATTGAGCTGTTTGGTGACCGAGGGTTTGGGTTGTAGCTGCCATTTCTCCGGCACAATCGGCAGGTCGGTGAGATTCCAGCGGGCATAGCGGCTGTCATAGACGTCCGGCTGCGCCTGCTCCAGCAGATGGCCGATACACCAGGTGACCACCTGCCCGTTGCCGCACTCAATATAGCCATCGCCTTTGCGGTGCGGTTTAGGCAACACATCGGCGATAGCCCGACCGAGACTCGGTTTTTCCGCAATAAACAACCGCATCGAATCAACGGATCTCGATCATGGGTCGTCCGCCGCGGGCGGTGACCAGCTCGCCGATGGCGGCCAGCTTAATGCCGAACTCCGCCGCAGCGGCCTGGACTTCGGCTTCCGCTTCCGGAGTCACCGCCAGCAGCAGGCCGCCGGAGGTCTGCGGATCGCACAACAGGTCCCGCCACTCCGCCGGCATCTCGCCCATCAGATGGCCGTAGCTGGCAAAGTTGCGCCCGGTGCCGCCCGGCACCGCGCCGGCGGCAATATAGCCTTCCACCCCCGGCAGTTTTGGGATATCGGCATAGCGCAGCTGCGCCTGCACGCCGGCCCCGCGGCACACCTCGCTAAGATGGCCGAGCAGGCCAAAGCCGGTGACGTCGGTCATCGCCTTCACCCCGTCGATGGCGGCAAACGCGGCGCCGGCGAGGTTCATCTGGCACATGGTTTCAGTCGCCAGTCCCTGATGCTCTGGCTTGAGCAGCGATTTTTTCTCCGCGGTGGTCAGCACACCGATCCCCAGCGGTTTGGTGAGATACAGTTTGCAGCCCGCCTGCGCAGTGCTGTTTTTCTTGATGCGCTCGGTGGGCACCACGCCGGTGACCGCCAGACCGAAGATCGGCTCCGGAGCGTCAATGGAATGGCCGCCTGCCAGCGCGATCCCGGCCTGCTGGCAGGCAAAGCGCCCGCCCTCGACCACTTCACGGGCAATTTCCGGCGCCAGGGTGTTGATCGGCCAGCCAAGGATGGCAATCGCCATAATCGGTTTCCCGCCCATGGCGAAAATATCGCTGATGGCGTTGGTGGCGGCGATGCGGCCAAAGTCGAACGGATTATCGACGATCGGCATAAAGAAATCGGTGGTGCTAACGATTGACGTGCCGTTACCAAGATCGTAGACGGCGGCATCGTCGCTGGTTTCGTTGCCGACAAGCAGGTTCGGATCGACAAACTTCGCCTGCTCGCTATGCAGGATGGTTTCCAGCACCTTCGGGGAAATTTTACAACCACAACCGGCTCCGTGGCTGTATTGCGTTAAACGAATGGCTTGCTCGCTCATGGACATCTCCTGTCATTGCAATCCCGCTATGTTAGCGCCCAAACGCCAGGGTGGTAAGTACGACAGTCTGAAATCGCGTATGGTTGCTCATTAAGCAGACAAAAAGCCGTTTTTGCGAGACACGGCAATTTTTTCCCGACCATTTTCACTTTTACTTAAAGATGACAGAAATGTGACAACACAGAACTGTCTTCTCTGGAATGATTATGACGTAAGGAAATTCTAATGAAAAAGCGTGTTCTTGCCCTTTGCCTGGCCAGTTTCTTCTCCGTTAACGCCTTTGCTCTGGTTCCCCCCGGGAACGATGTCACCACCAAGCCCGATCTCTACTATCTGACCAATGCCCAGGCCATCGACAGCCTGGCGCTGTTGCCGCCGCCGCCGGCGGTGGGCAGTATCGCGTTTTTAAACGATCAGGCGATGTATGAGCAGGGGCGTCTGCTGCGCAATACCGAGCGCGGGAAGCTGGCGGCAGAGGATGCCAACCTCAGCGCGGGCGGCGTGGCCAATGCCTTCTCCAGCGCCTTTGGTTCCCCAATCACCGAGAAAGACGCGCCTCAGCTCCACAAACTGCTGACCAATATGATTGAAGACGCCGGCGATCTGGCGACCCGCGGCGCGAAAGAGAAATACATGCGCATTCGCCCGTTTGCGTTCTATGGCGTCTCCACCTGCAACACCACCGAGCAGGACAAGCTGTCGAAAAACGGCTCTTACCCGTCCGGGCATACCTCTATCGGCTGGGCCACCGCCCTGGTGCTGGCGGAGATCAACCCGCAGCGGCAAAATGAAATTTTGAAGCGCGGCTATGAGCTCGGCGAGAGCCGGGTGATCTGCGGCTATCACTGGCAGAGCGATGTCGATGCGGCGCGCATCGTCGGCTCCGCGGTGGTCGCTACGCTGCACACCAACCCGGCCTTCCAGCAGCAGTTGCAGAAAGCCAAAGACGAATTCGCCAAAACGCAGAAGTAACGTCATCGCCGTTGAACTCCCGGATGCGGCGCCTGGCGCGCCTTGTCCGGGCTACAAAAACCGCGATTGATTCGAATGGTAGGGGTTGTAGGCCGGGTCAGGCGCGAGCTGCCACCCGGCATAGATGCGGCTCCGAGCCTGCTGCCATCGCCCGGCGGCGCTGCGCTTGCGCGGCCAGCCGGACAGTTCCCTCTCCCTCCGGGAGAGGGCCAGGGTG
>NZ_KV789855.1:0-8963 GCF_001807705.1 Klebsiella sp. HMSC25G12
AGGCCGCCAGCACCGGCAGTTTCAGCGGCCCCAGCGCCAGCGATGATTTGGATCTGTAGGGGCTGTAGGCCCGGTAAGGCGACAGCCGCCACCCGGCAAAAAAATCGGCGCACGTTCTCAATGCCTCTGCGGAGGCATTTTTTACGTCCGTCTGGCAAAACTGACAAACAAGCTGGCAAAAGCAAACAAACGCCCCGGCGCCGCTGGCTGGTAGCTTAAGGGTGACAAAGCCGACATTCGCAGCGGCAAGAGACAACACAACAATAAGATGAGGTCACTATGGCAAACGGCTTGAAATTTTCTCCTCGTAAAACCGCGCTGGCGCTGGCCGTCGCGGTGGTTTGCGCCTGGCAATCACCGGTCTTCGCCCACGGCAGCGAAGCGCACATGGTGCCGTTGGATAAAACGCTGCAGGCGTTCGGCGCCGATGTCCAGTGGGATGACTACGCGCAAATGTTTACCCTGATAAAAGACGGCGCTTACGTCAAAGTGAAGCCCGGCGCCAAAACCGCGATCGTCAACGGTAAAACCCTTGACCTGCAGGTGCCGGTGGTGATGAAGGAAGGAAAAGCCTGGGTCTCCGATACCTTTATCAACGATGTGTTCCAGTCCGGTCTCGATCAGACCTTCCAGGTGGAAAAGCGCCCTCACCCGTTAAACTCGCTCTCGGCGGCGGAAATCAGTGAAGCGGTGACCATTGTTAAAGCCGCGCCGGAATTCCAGCCCAATACCCGCTTTACCGAAATTTCCCTGCACGAGCCGGATAAAGCGGCGGTGTGGGCCTTTGCCCTGCAGGGTACGCCGGTCGATTCACCGCGCACCGCCGATGTGGTGATGCTGGATGGCAAACACGTGATTGAAGCCGTCGTCGATCTGCAAAACAAAAAAATCCTCTCCTGGACGCCAGTTAAAGGCGCCCACGGGATGGTACTGCTCGATGATTTTGTCAGCGTGCAGAACATCATCAACGCCAGCAGCGAATTCGCTGAGGTGCTGAAAAAGCACGGTATTACCGATCCAGGCAAAGTGGTCACCACCCCGCTCACCGTTGGCTATTTTGATGGCAAAGATGGCCTGCAACAGGATGCGCGTCTGCTGAAGGTGGTCAGTTATCTCGATACCGGCGACGGCAACTACTGGGCGCACCCGATTGAAAACCTGGTGGCGGTGGTCGACCTTGAAGCGAAGAAAATTATCAAAATTGAGGAAGGCCCGGTGATCCCGGTGCCGATGGAGCCCCGTCCGTATGATGGCCGCGACCGCAACGCCCCGGCGGTGAAACCGCTGGAGATAACCGAACCGGAAGGCAAAAACTACACAATCACCGGGGATACCATTCACTGGCAAAACTGGGATTTCCACCTGCGCCTGAACTCGCGCGTCGGGCCAATCCTCTCGACGGTGACCTACAACGATAACGGCACAAAACGCCAGGTGATGTATGAAGGTTCCCTCGGCGGGATGATCGTCCCCTACGGCGACCCGGACGTCGGCTGGTATTTCAAAGCCTACCTCGACTCCGGCGATTACGGCATGGGCACCCTGACCTCGCCGATTGTGCGCGGCAAGGACGCGCCATCGAATGCGGTACTGCTGGATGAAACCATCGCTGATTACACCGGCAAACCGACCACGATTCCAGGCGCGGTCGCCATATTCGAACGCTATGCCGGGCCAGAATATAAGCACCTGGAGATGGGCAAGCCCAACGTCAGTACCGAGCGCCGGGAGCTGGTGGTGCGCTGGATCAGTACCGTCGGCAACTACGACTATATCTTTGACTGGGTGTTCCACGACAACGGCACCATCGGTATCGACGCCGGCGCCACCGGGATTGAAGCCGTCAAAGGCGTGATGGCGAAGACCATGCACGACCCCAGCGCCAAAGAGGATACCCGCTACGGGACGCTGATCGACCATAATATTGTCGGCACCACTCACCAGCACATCTATAACTTCCGCCTCGACCTCGACGTGGACGGCGAAAACAACAGCCTGGTGGCGATGGATCCTGAAGTGAAGCCCAACACCGCCGGCGGCCCGCGCACCAGCACCATGCAGGTGAATCAGTACACCATTGACAGCGAGCAGAAAGCGGCGCAGAAATTCGACCCGGGCACCATTCGCCTGCTGAGCAACACCAGCAAAGAGAACCGCATGGGCAACCCGGTCTCTTATCAGATTATCCCTTACGCCGGCGGCACGCATCCGGCGGCGACCGGCGCGAAGTTCGCCCCGGACGAGTGGATCTACCATCGCCTGAGCTTTATGGATAAACAGCTGTGGGTGACGCGCTACCACCCGACAGAGCGTTATCCGGAAGGGAAATACCCGAACCGTTCCGCCCACGATACCGGCTTAGGCCAGTACGCAAAGGATGATGAGTCGCTGACAAACCACGACGACGTCGTGTGGATCACCACCGGCACCACCCACGTGGCGCGCGCCGAAGAGTGGCCGATCATGCCGACCGAATGGGCGCACGCCCTGCTGAAGCCGTGGAACTTCTTTGACGAAACCCCAACCCTTGGCGAGAAGAAAAAGTAATCTTAACCGGCGGTGAAATCGAGCAGGATTTTACCGCCTCTTCCCGGCTGGTCGGCGGCGGCAATCGCCTCCCGCCAGTCGTTCAACGCTATACGCTGGGCCGGCGGCTGGGTGGTCACTGGCAAGCGCTGCCAAATCTCGTCAAACGCCGCCCGCCACGCCGCCACGCTGAGTGTCGGCAACGCCTCCCGCAGATGAAACTTGCGCACCGTCGCGCTACCGCGCGTCTGGGTCAGCGGCCGCCCGGATAATAAACCATAGGAGATCAGGGTCGACGATGCGGGCAGCACCGACAGCAGCGTATTCGCCAGTTCGCCGCCCACCGCGTCAAACACCAGATCGCTGTGTTGGCTGACCTTCTCCATCAGCGCCCGGTCGGTATCGAGGATCGGATAGATCCCGGCCTGTTCCAGGCGCGCCCGGTGCTGCGGCGAGCGAATAATCCCGCTCACCGAGCGGGCGCCCATCGCCAGCGCCCACTGTCCCAGCAGGCTGGCGCAGGAGGACGATGCCGCGGTCAGCACAAGGTGTTTTCCGGCAACCGGCCAGCGCTTGAGCATCAGCATAGCCGTCAGCGGATTGATATACCCGCGGGCGGCCAGCAGATCGTCAACCGCTGGCGGCACCGGCACCAGCCAGGTCTCATCCAGATCGATAAACCGCTGCCAGGTGCCGCCCCCGCGCAGAGGCAGCACCCGCTGGCCCGCGGTCAGCCGGCTGCCGTATGGCGCGGCGACCACCTCGCCAAGGCCTTCATAGCCGGCGACGGCCGGCAGTCGGGTGCGGTGGCGATAGGCGCCGGTCACGGGGATCAGATCCGAGGGATTCACCGGGGCATAGCGCATCCTGACCCGCACCCGTCCGCCCGCCAGCGGCGCCAGCGGCAGGCGTTTCAGGGTCAGCACGGCGGCCGGCGGCCCGTAGCGATCATAAACAATGGCGTCGTTGAACATCGACAGGCTCCAGACAGCGAAAGGCGGGATCATAGCAGATCCCGCCGCCAGTGGCTCACGCCCGCGGCCAAACCTGGGGGAACAGCGGGGAATCCAGCGGGTCGCCGTCCCGCAGGGTCAGCTCGGGGAACGGTGGCGACGTCACGCCGCCGCGATCGGCAAACGCGGCGTCATCCCCCACCCAACGGGCGGAGAAGACCCGTCGCGCCCGCGCGCCGGGGTTGCCGCGGGCGCCATGGACGGTGCGGAAATGGAAGGCCACCGCATCCCCCGGCTCCAGCGCCCAGCTGACGATATCGTATTCGTCCTCATGGGCGTCGATATCCGGCAGGGTGCTGAACCGGGTGTGCTCGTAAAGCTTAGTGCCATTGAAACGGGTAGGACTGAACTCCTCCTCCCAGCGATGCGACCCGCGAATGCAACGCAGCGAGGTGGCCTCCGCCACCGGGTCCAGCGGGATCCAGAAGCTGACGTTCTGCCTGCCGGAGACGCAATAGTAAGGCTGGTCATGATGCCAGGGAGTCACCGTGCTGCCTCCGGCCGGTTTGACCAGCGTATGTTCATGGAAAAATTTCGCCGTCTGCGACTGCATCAGCGCCGCCGCGATCTCGGCGGCCGCTGACTGAAAGACAAACTCGCTAAACGCCGGGATCCGCGACCAGTTGCAGTAGTCCTGAAAAAAAGGCGGCGAACCATCTTTGGGGATCACCGTGCGCGCATGACCATACTC
The DNA here is from genome assembly GCF_001807705.1 of Klebsiella sp. HMSC25G12. NCBI lineage: Bacteria > Pseudomonadati > Pseudomonadota > Gammaproteobacteria > Enterobacterales > Enterobacteriaceae > Klebsiella > Klebsiella sp. HMSC25G12. The sequence goes on from NZ_KV789855.1 coordinate 4,231, forward strand.
GCTGGGGCTGGCCATCAGCGCCGTGACCCCCTCGGCGAGGCGATCGACCCAGGGGGTAAAGACGCCTTTTAATAACACCGCGCCATCCGCCTGCCAGCGGTCGATGGTCGCTTGATCGATGTGGGGAGAGTGTTGATTGTGCATCGCTTGGGTTCCTGTGTTGAGGGATCAGGTGAGCGGTTCCGCCGGTTCGGCACGCATCCACGCGCAAAGCTGTCTCAGCATCGTCATACAGCGCTCGGTCTGCGCGATGCTGATGTACTCATCGGCCTTATGGCCCTGGGCCATGCTGCCCGGTCCGCAGACCAGGGTCGCGACGCCCATCTCATCGAACAGCCCTCCTTCGGTGCCGAACGCCACGGTGGAGAAGCGATCGCTGCCGCACCACTGTGACAGCCAGCGGGCGAAGTCGGACTGCGGATCGCTGAGCAGCGGCGGATAGTGGCTTAACAGCTGGAACTGGATGTCGCTCCCGCTGCCTACCCGGCGCATCTCCGGCAGCAGCTGGCGGCGGGCGTAGGCCGCCAGCGCCTCGGTGACCGCTTCGGGACGCATCCCCGGCAGGTAGCGGATCTCAAAATCAAAGCGGCAGGACTGCGGAACAATATTCAGCGCGGCCCCACCCTGAATGGTGCCCACCTGCAGCGTGCTGAAGGGCGGCGAAAAGCGGCTGTCCTGCTGCCGGGCCAGACGCACGCCCAGCCGATCCAGGTGGTTGATCAGCCTGGCCGCGTAGCGGATGGCGTTCACCCCCTGCGGGGCATAGGCCGAATGGCAGGCCTGCCCCTCGATGCAGCAGCGCATGGCCAGTTTGCCTTTATGACCGAACACCGGCTGCATCTCTGTCGGCTCGCCGATGAGGCACAGCGCCGGTTTCTCCGGCGAGGCCTGCAGAAAATCCACCAGGCTGCGCACACCGAGACAGCCGACCTCTTCGTCATAGGAGAAGGCCAGATGCAGTGGCATGCGCAGCGGCGCCGCCAGAAAGTCATCCACTGCCGCCAGCACGCAGGCGAGAAACCCCTTCATATCGGCGCTGCCGCGGCCATAGTAGCGGCCATCGCGCTCGGTCAGGCTGAAAGGCGGAACGCTCCAGGCCTGGCCGTCCACCGGGACCACGTCGGTGTGGCCCGAGAGCATCACCCCACCGCCGCCGGACGGCCCCAGCCGGGCGTAGAGATTGGCCTTACCGCCCGACGGGTCATAAAAGCGGCGGGACGCCACGCCGCGGGCAGCGAGAAAATCGGCGATCCAGTCGATCATCGCCAGGTTCGAATGGCGGCTGGTGGTGTCAAAAGCCAGCAGCGCGGCGAGGATGTTATTCATCGCCGGGGACGCCATAGGCGGGCGCATCGCGAGGGTCGAGCGCCCGGGTAATATAGGCGTCCATTTGCGGCTCCCAGGCCAGCCACAGTTGCTCAAGGGCCGCCAGCGGATCCGTCTCCGCCCAGTCAATACGCAGATCGACCACCGGCCACGGGTAATCGTCCACCACCTTCACCGCCGCCGAGTGGACCGGGCCGGCCTCGCCCCCGGCGGCAATCCCCGCGCGCAGCCCGGCCAGCAGCCGGCTGGCCAGTTCACCGCTCGCCGTCTCGAAGGCGGCCACCATCGCGGCGATCACCTCGTGACTGGCCAGCATGTTGCCCGCCGCCACGCAGTTATCTCCCGCCAGGGTGCCACCGATCCCGAGAGTATGTTCTCCGCTGAACGCCGCCACTTCACCGTTGGCATCAATCGCCGCGACCTGGCGATATTCGCGGAAGCGGTCCTCCGCCAGGGCCAGGTTCAGAGCCTGCTCAACGGAGGCCCCCGCCTCAAGCGCACCAAGAATATGCGGCCCCAGCGACGGTAAGGTTATGTTCTGACTGGCGACTGCGCCGACGCCGGGCAATAGCCACGGACAGCGCGATCCCACGGCCATGCTCGACGAACTAATGGCAATGCCCAACTGACCTGATTCCGGGCAGCGGGCGCTAATAGAGAGAGTCATTCTGCTGCCTCCCCCTGCCAGTCGTCAGGGATCACCGCCGTAACGTCAATCTCCATCAGCCACTGCGGCTGCGCGAGGGCCGACACCACCACCCCGGTGGAGATGGGAAAGACGCCTTTTAACCATTTGCCCACCTCCTGATAGACCGGCTCGCGATAGCGGGGATCGATCAGATAAGTGGTGGTCTTGACGATATGCGAGAGGTCGCTTCCCGCCTCTTTCAGCAACTGTTCAACATTCTTCATTGCCTGCTCCGCCTGCGCCCGCGGGTCGCCGAGGCCAATCAGATTGCCGGCGAAATCGGTGCCAACCTGGCCGCGAACGTAGACGGTATTGCCGGCCCGCACCGCCTGGCACAGATCGTTGTTCAGCGCCTGGTTCGGGTAGGTCTCTTTGGTGTTAAACATGCGAATACGGGTATGAGTTGGCATCAAAGCACTCCTTAAGGAAAACGGTTAACAGGACGGCTGGTAACGCTGGTACTGGCGCTGAATGGCGATCTGGTCGGCAATATATTTGGCATCGTGCCAGACGCCCCAGATAAAGGTGGACCCGCGCCGCGAGAGCCAAGGCAGGCCGAGGAAATAGACGCCCGGCTCCGTCGATACGCCGCGGTGATGCTGTGGCCGCTGTGCGTCATCGAAGGCGTTGACCTTCAGCCAGCGATAGTCGGTGGTGTAGCCCGTCGCCCAGATGATGGTGCCGATCCCGGCCTCAGCCAGATTGAGACTGAGCAGCGGGTCGGTAACGCAGGCCGGATCGGGCAGAAATTCGCGGGCGGAGGGCTCTTCGGGCAGGTCCATACCGTTGCGGGCCACCCACGCGTCCGCGGCGTCGAGCAGCGCAAGGTAGGAGGCATCGCCGCGGCGGATATTCTCCGCCAGGTCGTGGTGAAACAGTGCTTTGTCACCGTCAAAGCCACGGGTCTGCCCCACTAACGTGACCCCCTGATGCGCCAGCTGGCGAAAATCGACGGTATGGCCGCCGCGCGCGCCGCTCACCGCGATAGTGACATGCTCTTTACCCGGCGCATTGGCCGCGGCATCCCACATTCCCAGCACCCCGAGCCACCAGCAAAAATCGCGCTGACGATAGCGACGCGGCGGGCGGTCGTGCGCTCCCACCGACAGCCACACCGCGCGTCCGGCTCGCTGTAGCTCATCGGCAATCTGCACGCCGGAGGAGCCTGCGCCAATCACCAGCACACCGCCCTCCGGCAGCTGCTGCGGGTTAAAATAGTGCGCGGAGTGGAGCTGCTGAATAGCCTGACTCTGTGGGGCGATGGCCGGGATCACTGGCCGCTGAAACGGCCCGGTGGCCGCCACGATCCGCTGCGCTTCAATCACCCCCTGCGAGGTGTCGATACGAAAGCCCGGCCGTCCGACGAGGCGTTCGGCGCTGAAAACCTCCACCCCGGTACGGATCGGCGCATTGAAGCTGCGGGCATAGGCGGCAAAATAGTCTGCCACCTGCTCTTTGCCGACAAAGCTGTCTGCCGGGCAGTCCGGGAACACCATGCCCGGGAACCGATCGTGCCAGGCCGGGCCGTTGGCGACCAGCGAATCCCAGCGTCCGCTGCGCCAGGCCTGGGCAATACCCTGCTTTTCCAGCACCAGGTGGGGGATATCCAGCCGGGTCAGATGCTCGCTCATGGCGACGCCCGCCTGCCCCGCGCCCACCACCAGGGTATCGATCTCGGTAATCTGTTCAGTCATTTCGCTATCCTTCAAGCACAGTTGCCGACGACGTCGCCGGAATTGACGGCTTTCAGGTTATTTAACTGTGACGAATTGGTAAAATATTATAAAACGATCGACTGAATAGAATTTTACGAGGCTGAGTGACGACAAAAAATAATGCCTGCCGGATCGACAGGCGTTATTTCAGGCGTGAGTTGGGGTTAATTCGATGCTGCGACAATAATCCATAAACAGTTGCGTCGGCCGCGTGGGCTCATTATTCGCGAGATGCGCCATAATTAAGGTCGAGGCGGGCATCTCGTCGGCAATATCCCGCTGCACCACTCTTTCGCCATCGTAGGTCATATCGCAGCAGGGCCGGGTGACCAGCACCGAAAAACCCAACCCCTGACCCACCATACAGCGCACCATTTCAATGGAGGGGGAACTGTAAGCCACTTCCGGGTGATAACCCTTTTCCTTAAAGATGGAGATAAAATAATTTTTACTGGGGACCGCATCGAGGAGGATCATCGGCTCGCGGCTCAGCTCCTGCAGCGTCACCTGCGCCTTCTGCGCCAGCGGATGCGCGGCGGGCAGCAGCGCGTAGGGTTTATGCGGGGCATTGAGCCGCTCTTTATTGATCGAATGGCCGAGCTCCAGATCGTAAACCAGCGCCAGGTCGAAGCGGCCGCGGTGCAGGCCATGCATCAGCTCATGCTGTTCGCCGTCGTACAGATGCAGGGTGATTTCCGGATAGCATTTCTTAAACCCGGCCACCAGCTTCGGCATATACAGCGGAGCCACCGATTCGAAGCAACCGATGGAGATCATGCCAGAAACCAGCTCTTTATCCGCTCGCGAATTCTGTTCGAACTCCCAGGACAGGCGCAGCAGCTCTTTCGCTTTATCGTAGATCCGCCGACCGCTGGAGGTGAGCGAAACGCCCTGCGCATGGTGGCGAATAAACAGCTGCTGGTCGAAGGTGCTCTCCAGATTCTTGATGGCAATCGAAATCGACGGCTGCGCAATGGCTTTGTTGAATAAATCGAACTTTTGCT
>NZ_KV789856.1:0-6272 GCF_001807705.1 Klebsiella sp. HMSC25G12
CTCCGAATGAAAGCCTGTCCTCAGCATAGTACTGGGAAGGAGGGAGTGACCATCTCATTAAATAAAGCACGCTAAGCGTGCGTGGAGGCTGGCACCCAGCGGTACAGCGTCGGAATGGACACGCCGAGGTTCTTGGCCACGTCCTTGGGCGGCACCCCGCTGGCCAGCAGCTTCTTGGCCGACTCGATCTTGCTGTCGGTCATCTTCGGCTTGCGGCCGCCTTTGCGGCCGAGCTGCTTGGCGACTTCCAGCCCGGCGCGGGTGCGCTCGACGGTCAGCTCGCGCTCCATTTCGGCAAGGCTCGCCATGACGTGGAAGAAGAACCGCCCGGATGGTGTGCCGGTGTCGATGGAGTCGGTGAGGCTCCTGAACTGGACACCGTGCTTGTGCAGATCGCCGACCAGATCGACCAGTTGCTTGACCGACCGGCCCAGCCGGTCGAGCTTCCAGACGACCAAAGTATCGCCTTCGCGCAGCATTTCGAGCGTCTTGGCCAAGCCAGGCCGGTCTGCCCGCGTGCCACTCACCTTGTCCTCGAAGACCTTTTTACATCCGGCCTTGCTCAAGGCTTCGCGTTGCAGCTCCAGGTTCTGATCCTGCGTCGAGACGCGCGCATAGCCAATCAACATGGCTTGTCTCGCGCCCGGTCGATGCGTTCCTGCATCGCCTGCATCACTTCTTCGTGGGTGTACGATCTGGCGTTGGCGTCGGTGGCTTGCCGCAGGGCTTCCTCAACCTCGCGCGTCATCCGCTCGTAATCCTCCGGCCACAGCGCTTGCTCCATGCGCAGCGACGCCTGACCCAGCAGGTGCAGCAGGCTGAACAGCCGCATGTCGTTGGTGGCGACGATGCGCTCCCGAATCTGCTCCTGAATAGCTTCGCTAGCCCGATGCGCTTGTGGTGTGGCAGTCCCCTCGTAGTCAGCGGGGAATTCCGCTTCCTCGGCAATCCTTGCCCAGGCGCTGGCCAGCGCCTCGATGGTTGACGTGCTCATTTCCGCCGCTCCTGTGCTCTTTGGCGAATCAACCGGCCAAGGGGCCTCGACGCGAAAACCAGCAGCATCACGCCTATCGGATACCAGGTCGAGAAGACCACCAAGGCATCGAAGGCTGGCCGTCCGGTGTTGGTAGGCAGTACGGCGGTCACAGCCATCAACCCGCCGACCGTCCAGATGATGCGCCACACGTAGGGCATCACGCGGGGCACGTAGCCGTCATCGAAAGCGGTCTGGTAGTAGCGGCGCAGGCCGCGCTCGGCAAGCGCCTGGCGCTGCCGCTCCGACAGCGCATCCGTCCGGCCATACCAGCGCCGGAATGGTGGACAGCGCAGCAGCAAAGGGGTGAAGAGGATCATCACCGCCACGATCGCGACACCCCACGCCATGACGGCGCCGGCATCGGGCCGCTTGGCGTTCTCGATCACGGGCGCGAAGACGCCCGGAGCACCGATCATCCAGAACAGCGCAATGTGCTGATGGAAGGAGAGCTTCATTTGCTCATCCACTTGCGCAGCAGGCGCTTTTTCAGGGAGGCGCGTTCTTGCGGGTTGCGTCCCTTGTGATTGGCGATGCGATCCGCCGTGGCGGCCTGGCGCTTGACGGGCCAGTAGGAGCGGCCATCCTTGCCCATCGACCAGACGCTGCTGGCCTGGTTTTCCAGCAGGGGCAGATGGGCGCTCAGGGCTTCGGGCGACGCGCTGGTCAGCGCCGTGCGCTCACGGGTGCGCCAGCGCTGATGCCAGAGCTTCTTGTCCTCGCGCTCGCTGCCGCAGGTCGTGTGCCCGACGATGGGTGTTTTGCGGCGGCTGCGGCTCATAACGTAGTGGTCTCCAAGAACATTCAGGACTGATCCCAGGCGTCGATGGTCAAGACCTGATCGGCAGGACAGGCGGCTACGCGGTCGGGAACTGGATGGTGTTCAGTCTCATGCCGACCCCATTCGATTGATCGCGTCGCTTGCGGCACGCTGCGACGCAAGGAGGTTTGCGACCTGGTTTAGCAGCCGTGTCCGCTGCATGTCTGTTACCTATCTCCCCGACCGCTCATTGGACCAACTCCAGAGATTGGGCTCTATCGCTCAGCCAATACGAAACCGGCATTGGCTGATGCCACAACCGAGACTAACACAAATGGCTCGGTACCTGTATTTCGCGCCCCGTGCACTTGGCCCGGTCTTGCCACGGCTATCTCACCTTCCCTGAGGGCACGAACAATCCCATTGCCCTGAAAGTAATCAGCCATTCCCGACAAAACAGTCCACGTGTCTTGGCCGTGAGGATGAATGTGAGCCGCAATTTCCTGCCCGGGATGGACATGCCAAACCACGATAATTGAGTCTCGGGTTTCAAGCACAACGGAACGAATAGGCTCGCCTTCGGACGGCTGAACATACTCGGCTACAGAAAATATTCTCGATTCAACAGTCATCGGAGATCCCTCTTTCACAGTTGTCGTTACGGTCTTCATCGTCGGCATCCTGACGCACGGCGGGCAATTGCTGGAGCAACGCCGGCAGCCATTCCTGTACCGTCTCCCACACCACATCGAGGTTGATGTCGAAATAGCCGTGAGCCATGCGATTACGCATATTGCGCATGCTGCGCCACGGCACGTCGGCATGCGCCTGGGTGAACTCGACGTAGCCATCCATCACCTTTGTGGCCGCCTCGCCGATGACGATCAGGCTCATGATGACGGCCTGCTGGGTGCGCTTGTCGGCCAAGAAGTCGTCCTTGGCCATCCCTTCCACGAAGCTGCGCGCATCGGTTGCGGCCTGCTGAATGTGGTCGAGGTAATCGGGCAGGCGGTTCTCGCTCATATCGGTTGCGCCTCCGCGAGCACCTTGGCCCGGAACTTCGGCGGCAGGTCGCCGGGAGTCAGCAGATCGACGTCAACGCCGAGCAGCGATTTCAGTTCTTCTTCCAAATCGCCCAAGTCCAACAACGTGGCACCGGGCAGCGCATCGACCAACAGGTCGAGGTCGCTGCCATCCCGGTCGGTGCCATGCAGCACCGAGCCGAAGACGCGCGGGTTCGCGGCGCGAAAGCGGCCTACCGCTTCACGCACTGCGCTTCGCTTCATGTCAAGCACAACAGACGGTCGCATGCGCATCCTTTCTTATCGAAACTCGTTGAGATGATATGCAATCAAGAATAGAATTTCAAGAACTATTTTCGAGAATCGCAATGCCTTGATTCCCGTGCCGCGCCGGTTGCCTTGGCGGGCTTGTCACAAACCTACGTTTTTGAGAAGAAGGAGACTGCATGCCCCGCCGTTCAATCCTCTCCGCCGCAGAGCGCGACAGTCTCTTGGCGTTGCCCGATACCCAAGACGAACTCATCCGGCTCTACACGTTCAGCGAACCCGACCTGTCACTAATCCGCCAGCGGCGCGGTGACGCCAACCGCCTGGGTGTCGCGGTGCAATTATGCTTATTGCGCTTTCCCGGTCAGGGCCTGCTGCCCGACGCTGCGGTGCCGATGCCCCTGCTGCAATGGATCGGACGGCAACTGCGCATCGATCCATCGTGCTGGCCACAGTATGCAGAGAGGGAAGAAACCCGGCGCGAGCATCTGCTTGAGCTGCGTGCATATTTGGGCATGGAGCCGTTCGGCCTGGCGCACTATCGGCAGGCTGTCCATGCCGCGACCGAGTTGGCCTTGCAAACCGACAAGGGCATCATGCTGGCCAACAGTGTTCTCGACGACCTGCGGCACCGACACGTCATCTTGCCGACGCTGGATGTTGTCGAGCGCGTCTGTGCCGAGGCGATCACCCGCGCCAACCGGCAAATCTACGAAACCTTGTCCGAACCGCTATCGGACGCGCATCGTCGCCGCCTTGACGATCTGCTCAAACGCCGGGACAACGGCAAAACGACCTGGCTGGCCTGGCTGCGCCAGTCACCCGTCAAGCCCAATTCGCGGCACATGCTCGAACACATCGAACGCCTCAAGGCATGGCAGGCGCTCGACCTGCCTTCCGGCGTCGAGCGGTCGGTGCACCAGAATCGCCTGCTCAAGATCGCCCGCGAGGGTGGCCAGATGACACCCGCCGACCTGGCCAAGTTCGAGGCGCAGCGGCGCTACGCCACCCTGGTCGCGCTCGCCATCGAGGGCATGGCCACGGTCACCGACGAAATCATCGACTTGCACGACCGCATCCTGGGCAAGCTGTTCAACGCCGCCAAGAACAAGTATCAGCAGCAGTTTCAGGCATCCGGCAAGGCGATCAACGCCAAGGTGCGGCTGTTCGGGCGCATCGGCCAGGCGCTGATCGAGGCCAAGCAAGCGGGCCGCGATCCGTTCGCCGCCATCGAGGGCGTACTATCCTGGGATGCTTTCGCCGAAAATGTCACCGAAGCGCAGAAGCTCGCGCAGCCCGAGGACTTCGATTTCCTGCACCGCATCGGCGAGAGCTACGCCACGTTACGCCGGTACGCGCCGGAATTCCTCGCCGTGCTCAAGCTGCGGGCTGCGCCCGCTGCCAAGGATGTGCTGGACGCCATCGAGGTGCTGCGCGGCATGAACAGCGACAACGCACGCAAGGTGCCTGCCGATGCGCCGACCGACTTCATCAAGCCGCGCTGGCAGAAGCTGGTGATGACCGATGCCGGCATCGACCGGCGCTACTACGAGTTGTGCGCACTGTCGGAACTGAAGAACGCGCTGCGCTCCGGCGACATCTGGGTGCAAGGCTCACGCCAGTTCAAGGATTTCGAGGACTACCTGGTACCGCCTGTGAAATTCGCCAGCCTCAAGCTGGCCAGCGAACTGCCGCTGGCTGTGGTCACCAACTGCGACCAGTACCTGCATGACCGGCTGACGCTGCTAGAAACACAGCTTGCGACCGTCAACCGCATGGCGGCGGCCAACGACCTGCCGGACGCCATCATCACCGAGTCTGGCCTGAAGATCACGCCTCTGGATGCGGCGGTGCCTGACACCGCGCAGGCGCTGATCGACCAGACCGCGATGATCCTGCCGCACATCAAGATCACCGAACTGCTTATGGAAGTGGATGAATGGACGGGCTTCACCCGCCACTTTACGCACCTGAAATCGGGCGACCTGGCCAAGGACAAGAACCTGCTGCTGACCACCATACTGGCCGACGCGATCAATCTCGGCCTGACCAAGATGGCCGAGTCCTGTCCCGGCACAACGTATGCCAAGCTCGCCTGGCTACAAGCCTGGCATACCCGCGATGAAACCTATTCGACGGCGCTGGCCGAATTGGTGAACGCGCAGTTCCGGCATCCCTTCGCCGAGCATTGGGGTGACGGCACCACGTCATCGTCGGACGGCCAGAACTTCCGCACCGGCAGCAAGGCCGAGAGCACCGGGCACATCAACCCGAAATATGGCAGCAGCCCAGGGCGGACGTTTTACACGCACATCTCCGACCAGTACGCGCCGTTCCACACCAAGGTCGTGAACGTCGGCGTGCGCGACTCGACCTACGTGCTCGACGGCCTGCTGTACCACGAGTCCGACCTGCGCATCGAGGAGCACTACACCGACACGGCGGGCTTCACCGATCATGTCTTTGCCCTCATGCATCTGCTGGGCTTCCGCTTCGCGCCGCGCATCCGCGCCCTGGGCGACACCAAGCTGTTCATCCCTAAGGGTGAAGCCAGTTACGACGCACTCAGACCGACGATTAGCAGCGACAAGTTGAACATCAAGGCTATTCGTGCCCATTGGGATGAAATCCTGCGCCTGGCTACCTCGATCAAACAGGGCACGGTGACGGCCTCGCTGATGTTGCGCAAGCTCGGCAGCTACCCGCGCCAGAACGGCCTGGCCGTTGCGCTGCGCGAGCTGGGGCGCATCGAGCGCACGCTGTTCATCTTGGACTGGCTGCAAAGCGTGGAACTACGCCGTCGTGTGCATGCCGGATTGAACAAGGGCGAAGCCCGCAATGCGCTGGCCAGGGCGGTGTTCTTCAACCGGCTGGGCGAAATCCGCGACCGCAGTTTCGAGCAGCAGCGCTACCGGGCCAGTGGCCTCAACCTGGTGACGGCGGCCATCGTGCTGTGGAACACGGTCTACCTGGAGCGCGCCGCGAATGCTTTGCGCGGCCACGGCCATGGTGTCGATGAAGGGCTGTTGCAGTACCTGTCGCCGCTGGGTTGGGAGCATATCAACCTGACCGGCGATTACCTCTGGCGCAGTAGCTCCAAAGTAGGCGTGGGGAAATTCCGACCGCTACGTCCGCTCTCTGGGTCTTAGCGTACGATTTTTAATGAGATGGTCACTCCCTCCTTCCCGGT
>NZ_KV789857.1:0-2906 GCF_001807705.1 Klebsiella sp. HMSC25G12
GATACGGAAGAACAGATCCGTTTCTGGCAGGGGGTAGAGGACGGCCATGTGGCATCTTTTCTGGTTTCCCCGGAGAAGAAATCTACCCGTCGCCGGCGCGGCGAGCACTCCACAAAACCCAAATGTGAAAACCCGACCTGGTTTCGACCGGAGCATTACAAAAAACTGGGTGGCCAGCTGGGACACGCCTATAACCGTCTTGTTCAAAAAGATCGCACCACTGGTGAGGTGCGACTGCGTATGCACGTATCGCTTCATCCGCTGTACGTCAGGGAACGCCGTCGCGCTGGCCGCCGGTATGGCTTCCGGCCGGAAAAGCAACGTCTGCTGGATGCTATCTGGCCAGTGCTGATCAGCTTCTGTGATGCCGGCAAGCTGACGGTCGGTATGTGTATTTCTCGTCTGGCAAAAGAACTCAGCCAGAAAGACAGTCATGGAAAAGTTATTCCGGAAACAGAGGTAACAGTATCACGTCTGTCCCGGTTGATTGACGAACAGGTTCGTTTTGGTGTCCTGGCTGTATCTGAAGAAAATAGCTGGGACAGGGAATCCCGTACCTGGCTGCCTAAATACGTCTATATCACCGCGTTAGGGTTTCAGATGCTGGGAGTGGATCTGGAAAAACTTGATGCGGAACAACAAAAAAAGCTCCGGCAAAGCGAAGAGCGTCGTCGTCTTATCCAGGAGGGGATTCTGCGTGAAGATGAGGAGATCTCCCCCCGTGCAGCACGTGAGCGCTGGTACCGTCAAAAAACTCTCGATGCACTGAGGTTCCGTCGGCAGCGTGGAGCCGAACGTAAACGAGCTAACCGCCTGGCCAGATATTCTCGTGAGCGCCAGATTCACGAAATGTCGCTTCATATCCTGAAGACAATGCCGGCAGACGAGGCTTACTGGTGTACAACGGAGCGGCTGCAGCAGCTGGCCATTCAGAACCTGTATCAGCTGGAGCTGGCCCTGGCTCCGCCGTCCTGACGGATATCATTTAGCTATTTTTTCTATGCCCCTGCCCGGGGCTTTTGGCGTTTGTCCGGATTCATGAAATTGCCTGGTTTTTATCCATCTGACGTTCCGGCCGTCGGACCATCGCTGGTTTGAGCACGTATACCCTGTGACGTTCGCACCAGGTTTTCACTTATCCACAAAAAACCGCAAATGAATAAACAGGGAATTTAGCAAAAGGGAAACAGCAAACCTGCAAAACAGTCTTACCCCCCCTTTTTTAATCCCCTGCATTGCAAGCAGCAGGGAGATCTTTTGTCTTTGCCTGTTCTGTGAATAACTCAGTGAGGCCTTCGCTTACAGCGGCCGCAAGCGTCCGCGTCGCTCAGATAAAAGTAGCGCCCATCGCTTCGCGACGGGCCCCGACCGGATAACCACATTAGTTACAGCATTCAAAAGGAAATCCATCATAAAACCGGCGCCGGTTTGCCGGCCAGGTGCCCCTCCCCACCACTGAAAAGCGCCGCCGCCCCCGGCCGAAGGCCGGGAGTAGTGTCGCTTTTAATGATGGATGTTGTAACTAGGGGATTAGTCGCTGTGAGAGGTGACGCGGTGAGTTCAGAGTACACGCTCGTAAGCGGCCCTACCGGCCCGCTAACGCGGAGATACGCCACGACTACGGCCCTTGCCTTGTCGTGACCACTCCGACCGCGCACAAAAGCTCCTGAGTTATTTTTAGCGGGTATGGCTTAACAGGGTAAGGGATGGGATAGGCAGAACCTTTCAAAACGGTAACCGGCTTCGCCGGGCGACGGCGCCACTTACCGACGGAGCCTTGTTCAAATTCATCTGGCGCCTCCATGCCGCAAAGCGGCATTCAGAAGACAGGCTGCGCACTGCTCGCGTCGCCTCCGAACGGAAATACCGTGGTTTTCACCGATCTTGCCAGCTACCCCAAGCAAAACGGACTTGCCAAAGCATTGAGGGAAATTGGCCGTATAGAACGAAAGCTGTTTATGCTCGACTGGTTCCGCGATCCGGCACTTCGTCGGCGGGTACAGGCTGGATTGAATAAAGGGGAGGCCCGTAACGCACTGGCGTGTGCGGTATTCCTGCACCGACTGGGGGAAATCAGGGACCGCAAACCGGAAAATCAGAGCTATCGCGCCAGCGGACTGACGGCAGCTATCTCGCTGTGGAACACCGTCTATATGGAAAGAACGATCGATGCCCTGAAGCGTAAAGGAGTGAAGAGCAACGAGCAACTGCTGTCGCATTTGTCGCCGTTAGGCTGGGAGCACATCAATATGACAGGCGATTATATCTGGATAAGCAACCGGCTTCCGGTAAGTTTCGTCGGCTGAGGCCAGCTAAAGTCGAAAGGTCAAAAAATAGCCTTAGCGTACAATAATTTTCGATATCCAAACTGCCCCCAGAGAAACGGAGTGGGTTTCACCAATGAATTCGCAGCCTACGATGATCGTTTTATCCCGAGTCTGAGGAAACTGGCTGATGCGGCAAAAAGCGGGGGGGCGCTGGCAATCCTGCAACTGTTTCACGCCGGTAATAAAGCGGTTCCCGAACTCATCCCAGATGGAGAGCTCGTCAGCGCCAGTGCCCTGGCCGCTCCGGCTGGCCCTTTTAATCGCGGGGAACAAGCCAGCCGGGCGTTGGGTCATGACGAAATTTCTGGTGTGATCCATGACTTCGGCGAAGCCACTCGCCGCGCAATTGAGGCCGGTTTTGATGGTGTTGAATTGCACGGCGCGCATGGTTTTCTTATCCAGAACTTCTTCTCCCCCTGGTTTAACCAGCGTACTGACGAATGGGGTGGTTCATTAGCAAACCGGATGCGTTTTCCGCTGGAGGTCGTTCGGGAAGTCCGGCGGGTTATTGAAACTCATGCCAGGAAACCCTTTTTATTGCGTTACCGGGGCTTTGTTGAATAAATCGAACTTTTGCTG
>NZ_KV789858.1:0-18980 GCF_001807705.1 Klebsiella sp. HMSC25G12
TCTGCCGTGTCAGTGGGAGCGCATTATAGGGAGTTCGCCGGAAGTAGCAAGCGTTAAAATAGAAAAATCTTATCGACCGCTCATTATTTGAACTTTTCGCTTATTCATCTTCTTACCATTCAAGGCGCCATCCCAGTGTTCATGCGGCCTGCAGCGCAGTTTACGCTAAGATCGTTTTTTGGCAAAAATGTGATTTTTCTCTCTTACCCAACGCCATTATCGCGCCGATGGTGAATTAAGCACCACTCTTGACCCACGACAAAGCGCCCACCTGGCCCCCGTTTCTATAATCAGGCCCGTTTCTTCTTACTGGTAATAATCGATGGCTTATCAACTCAACATTAACTGGCCCGAGTTTTTAGAGAAGTACTGGCAAAAACAGCCGGTGGTATTAAAAAACGCGTTTCCGGACTTCGTCGACCCGATTACTCCGGACGAGCTGGCCGGATTAGCCATGGAGCCGGAAGTCGACAGCCGGCTGGTCAGCCTGACCAACGGCAAATGGCAGGCCAGCAATGGTCCTTTTGAACATTTCGACGGGCTGGGCGAAACCGGCTGGTCGCTGCTGGCCCAGGCGGTAAACCACTGGCATATGCCCGCCGCCGAGCTGGTGCGCCCGTTCCGCGTACTGCCGGACTGGCGTCTGGACGACCTGATGATCTCCTTCTCCGTCCCCGGCGGCGGCGTCGGCCCGCATATCGATCAGTATGACGTCTTTATTATTCAGGGCATGGGCAGCCGCCGCTGGCGCGTGGGCGATAAGCTGCCGATGCGTCAGTTCTGCCCGCATCCGGCACTGCTGCACGTCGATCCGTTCCCGCCGATCATTGATGAAGATCTGCAGCCGGGCGATATCCTCTATATTCCACCAGGATTCCCGCACGATGGCGTGACCCACGAAACCGCGCTGAACTACTCCGTCGGCTTCCGCGGGCCAAACGGTCGCGACCTGATCAGCAGCTTCGCCGACTATGTGCTGGAGAACGATCTTGGCGGCGAACACTACAGCGATCCGGACCTCACCTGCCGCGAGCATCCGGGCCGGGTTGAGGAGTATGAACTCGAACGTCTGCGCACCATGATGATCGACATGATTCGCCAGCCGGAAGACTTCAAGCAGTGGTTCGGCAGTTTCGTGACCACCCCGCGTCACGAGCTGGATATTGCGCCGGCGGAACCACCGTATGAAGAAGAGGAAGTGGTCGATGCGCTGCTGGGCGGCGAAAAGCTTTCTCGTCTGAGCGGCCTGCGCGTTCTGCATATCGGCGACAGCTTCTTCGTGCATAGCGAACAGCTGGACACCACCGATGCCGAAGCGCTGGATGCGCTGTGCCGCTATACCTCATTAGGTCAGGAGGAGCTCGGCAGCGGCCTGCAGAATCCGGCGTTCGTGAGCGAACTGACGCGGCTGATTAATCAGGGCTACTGGTACTTCGAAGAGTAAGAGAGCGGCAATACTGCGGGCGGCCGCCTGGCGCTGCCCGCTGACTTTCAGCCGTTATTGCGTCTATTTCGGCAGCACGATAATAAAACGCGTAGAGCGCAGATCGGACTGCACCGCTACGCTGCCGTGGTGGGCGCTGACGATGGATTTCACAATCGCCAGGCCGATACCGCTGCCCTCGCCTTTGCGCTGACGCGAGGGGTCGACGCGATAGAAACGGTCAAACAGCCGCGGCAGATGCTCGGCGGCAATCGGCGTACCGGGATTCTCCACCACCAGACGGATCGTCTCGGCGCTTTCGCTCAACTGGATGGTCACCGCCTGGCCGGCCGGCGTGTAGCGGATCGCGTTCGACAGCAGGTTGCTGATCGCCCGCCGCAGCATCAGCGGATCGCCCATCACCCGGCAGTGGCTGCCGACAAAGCGCAGCGCCACCGCCTTCTCTTCCGCCCACGCTTCAAAGAACTCAAACACCTTATGCACTTCCTCGGCCAGATCCAGCGCCTGTTGCTCAGGGATCAGCTGGTTATTATCCGCCTGGGCGAGGAACAGCATATCGCTGACCATCCGCGACATCCGCGAGAACTCTTCGAGATTGGAATACAACACCTCTTCCAGCTCCTGCTGGCTGCGGCTCTGGCTTAAGGCGATTTCAGTTTGCGTCACCAGGTTGGTAATCGGCGTGCGGATTTCATGGGCGATATCGGCGGAGAAGTTGGACTGGCGGGTAAAGACATCCTCTATGCGCTCCAGCATATGGTTAAACGACAGCGCCAGCCGTTCCAGCTCGATAGGCACGGCCTGCGGGTCAAGGCGCACGTCGAGATCCCGCGAGGTAATATTCTGGATCTGGCGACTGATCTGGCGGATGGGCTTATGCCCCTGATAGACCACAAACAGCACGATGGCGATGATCAGCAAACTGATTATCGTCGCCGCGGAAATCAGCTTCGCTTTCAGCTCGTTAATATAGTGCAGGTGAAAATCGATGGATAAGGCCATCAGCAGGTGGTACGCTGGTTTGCCGTCCGCCTGCTTGCCCAGCGGCAGCATGATCAGCCGCCAGGCGCGGGTCTCCATTGGATGATTATCATGAACCATCTTCCGCGGCTGCGGGTCAGTCCATGAAATCACATTCCCGTCGCGCAGCTGCATCGCCAGCCCCGGCGTACTCAGCATATGGCTGAGATCCGGCCCGTCTGGCGACTGAAACAAAATATTGCCCTGGCCGTCGTCCAGACAGATAAAGACGTTGGCGTAACCCGCAATGATATTCCTCACGATCTCCAGTCGCCGCGCCTGCGGGTAGTCGGCGTGGTTGAGCACCGTCTCCAGGGTGGTGCTGAGCTGCCTGAGATCGTGCACGTCGCGCTCTTCAAAGTGGGCCTTCACCGAATGGATCATGATCCAGGTGAAAGCAAAGAAGGCAATGATGGTGGCGAGGCTAATAAAGAAGGTCAGCCGGGTTGCCAGGGAAAAGGGGCGCTTAGCGGCCATCCGGCACCTCAAGCATATAGCCGACGCCGCGCACGGTCTGGATAAGCTTCGGCTCGAAGTCGTTATCAATTTTGGCGCGCAGCCGCTTCACCGCCACGTCAATGGCGTTAGTGTCGCTGTCGAAATTCATATCCCAGACCTGCGAGGCAATCAGCGAACGCGGCAGCACCTCGCCCTGATGGCGCAGGAAGAACTCCAGCAGAGTGAATTCCTTACTGGTCAGGGTGATACGCGTCGCGCCGCGCGTCACCTTGCGGCTGACCAAATCGACGCTGAGATCCGCCGCCTGAAACTGGCTTTCGACGATGACCGCCGCTCCACGGCGCAGCAGGGTCCGCACTCGCGCCAGCAGCTCCGCAAAAGCAAATGGCTTCACCAGATAGTCGTCGGCGCCCAGCTCCAGGCCCTTCACCCGATGCTCGATAGTGCCAAGCGCGGTGAGCAGCAGGATCGGCATGCCTTTATTGGCGGCGCGCAGCATGCGCACGATATCCCAGCCGTTCACATCCGGCAGCATGATGTCGAGGATTAGCAGATCGTAATCGCTGGTCATTGCCAGGTGATAGCCGTTAAGGCCGTTATCGGCCAGGTCGACGACGAAGCCGGCCTCGGTGAGCCCTTTGGTCAGGTACTCTCCGGTTTTCTTCTCATCTTCGACAATCAAAATCTTCACGGCAGGCTCCTTCACGCGCGTTCTGTGCGGGTATTCAATTTTAGAGGAGCGCCTCCGGATAGCAATGAAATATCAGGAAAATGACAGCTTTGTCATTTTCCTGTCACGCGTTGAACAGAGCCCGCTACGTAAAGTAGCTGCCATGGATAAATCGTCGAAAGCGTCTGCCGCCATGCGTTCTATACAGCTACTTACCCTCAGCGTGATATTTGCCTTAACCGGCTGTCTGTCGCTCGCTCCGGACTACCAGCGCCCCGCCGCGCCGGTGCCGCAGCAGTTCTCTCTCAGCCAGAACAAGCTGGTTACTGCGACAGCGGGCTATCAGGAGACCGGCTGGCGCACCTTTTTCGTCGACCCGCAGGTGAAAAGCCTGATTAGCACCGCGCTGGCCAACAACCGCGATCTGCGGATGGCGACGCTGAAAGTGCAGGAAGCCCGCGCCCAGTACCGGGTTACCGACGCCGACCGCTACCCGCAATTGAACGGTGACGGCAGCACCACCTATGGCGGCAAGCTTAAAGGCGACACCACCACCAGCAGCGATTATGCCGCCGGCCTGAATCTCAGCTATGACCTCGACTTCTTTGGCCGGTTGAAAAACCTCAGCGAGGCCGACCGGCAGAACTTCTTCGCCAGCGAAGAGGCGCGGCGTGCGGTGCATATCCTGTTGATTGCTAACGTTTCACAAAGCTACTTCAACCAGCGGCTGGCGGCAGCGCAGTTGCAGGTGGCCAACGACACCTTACAGAACTATCAGCAGTCTTACGCCTTCGTTGAAAAACAGCTGCTGACCGGAAGCACCACCGTGCTGGCGCTGGAGCAGGCGCGCGGGATGATCGAAAGCACCCGCGCCGATATCGCCAAACGTCAGGGCCAGCTGGCGCAGGCCAATAACGCCCTGCAACTGCTGCTCGGCAGCTACCAGCATCTGCCGGACGATAGCGCCAGCAGCGCGGTGGACCTGAAAGGCGTAACCCTGCCGCCATCGCTCTCCTCAGCGATCCTGTTGCAGCGGCCGGATATTTTAGAGGCCGAACACAGCCTGTTGGCGGCCAACGCCAATATCGGCGCCGCGCGGGCGGCCTTCTTCCCGGCGATCACCCTGACCAGCTCGCTCTCCGGCAGCAGCAGCGAGCTCTCCAGCCTGTTTAACGCCGGCAGCGCGATGTGGAACTTTATCCCAAAAATCGAACTGCCGATTTTCAACGCCGGGCGTAATCAGGCCAACCTCGATCTGGCGGAGATCCGCCAGCAGCAGCAGGTGGTCAACTATGAACAAAAAATACAGTCCGCCTTTAAAGAGGTGGCCGACGCGCTGGCCCTGCGCCAAAGCCTGGCCGATCAGATTGCCGCCCAGGAGCGCTATCTCGCTTCACTAAATATCACCCTGCAGCGCGCTACTGCGCTCTATCGTCACGGCGCGGTCAGCTACATCGAAGTCCTGAGCGCCCAGCGCGACATTTTTACCACCCGACAAACCCTGCTGGAACTCAACTATTCCCGTCAGGCAAATGAAATCACCCTGTTCACCGCCCTCGGCGGCGGCTGGATGGAATAACCCAAGGAGTCCCGATCATGAATTCACTCTCTAAAGTCGCCCTGTTCACTCTGATTTCTGGCGCGGTGTTCGCCGTCCAGGCCGCCGACCCGCACGCCGGCATGGCGATGCATGAACAGCCCGCCGCCGCGCAGGCGCAAAGCATCAGCGGCAAAGGCGTCATTAAAGCTATTGATATGGATAGCAAAAAAATCACCATCGCCCACGAGGCCATCCCGGCGGTGAACTGGCCGCCGATGACCATGCGCTTCACCATCACCCCGCAGACGCAGCTCAACAATGTGAAGGATGGCGACAGCGTGGACTTCACCTTCGTTCAGCAGGGCAACCTGTCGCTGCTGCAGGATATTCGCGCCAACTAATGGCCCGGCGACGGTAAGCCCCTCAACGACTAAATGGACGACACATGGCATCCCTGACACTGAAAAATACGGCGCTGATCCTCGGCAGCATGGTGATTGGCGGCGCGCTTACCGCGGCGCTGTATACCCGACTGACGCCGACCCACTCTGCCGCTCCGGCGGCCGAGCAGCAGCGTAAAGTGCTGTTCTGGTACGATCCGATGTACCCGAACACCCGCTTCGATAAACCGGGTAAATCGCCGTTTATGGATATGGATCTGGTGCCGAAATACGCCGATGAGGAAAGTACCGCCGCCGGTGCGCCGGGGGTGCGTATCGACCCGACGCAGACCCAGAATCTCGGCGTAAAAACCGCCGCGGTCACCCGCGGGCCGCTGCGCTACGCTCAGACCTTCCCGGCCAACATTAGCTATAACGAGTACCAGTATGTGATTATGCAGGCGCGGGCGGCGGGCTTTATCAATAAAGTCTATCCGTTGACCGTCGGCGACAAGGTGAAACAAGGCACGCCGCTCCTCGAGCTGACCATCCCTGACTGGGTGGAAGCGCAGAGCGAATATCTGTTGTTGCAGGAGACCGGGGGCACCGCCACCCAGGTCGAGGGGATCCTCGAGCGCCTGCGCCTCGCCGGAATGCCGGATGACGATATCCGCCGCCTGAAAACCACGCGTAAAATCCAGACCCGCTTTACCCTCAAAGCGCCGATCGATGGCGTGATTACCGCCTTCGATCTGCGTGCCGGAATGAATATCGCCAAAGATAATGTGGTGGCGAAAATTCAGGGCATGGACCCGGTGTGGGTCAGCGTGGCGGTGCCGGAATCCATCGTCTGGCTAATTAAAGACGCCTCGCAGTTCGCCATTCAGGTTCCCGCCTGGCCGGGAAAAACCTTCAGCATCAACAAATGGACCCTTCTCCCCAGCGTCGATAGCGCCACCCGTACCCTGCAGCTGCGCCTGCAAGTCAACAACCCGGATGAAGCGCTGAAGCCGGGGATGAATGCCTATCTGCAACTGACCAGTGAAAGCGAACCGATGCTGCTGATCCCCTCCAAAGCGCTGATCGACAGCGGCAGCGAGCAGCGAGTGATTACCGTGGATAATGAGGGCCGCTTCGTGCCGAAACTCGTGCAGGTATTCCATGAATCCGCTGGCGTCACGGCCATTCGCAGCGGGCTGCAGGAGGGTGAGAAAGTCGTCGCCAGCGGCCTGTTCCTGATCGACTCGGAAGCCAATATCTCCGGCGCGCTGGAGCGCATGCGCGCGCAGGCTCCTGATGTCACGGCTCCTGCCGCCCACGCGCACTGAGGAACGGAACCATGATTGAATGGATTATCCGCCGCTCGGTGGCCAACCGTTTCCTGGTGATGATGGCGGCGCTGTTTCTCAGCATCTGGGGGACCTGGACCATCGTCCATACCCCGGTGGACGCTCTGCCGGACCTCTCCGACGTACAGGTGATCGTCAAAACCAGCTATCCGGGGCAGGCGCCGCAGATCGTCGAAAACCAGGTCACCTGGCCGCTGACCACCACCATGCTGTCGGTGCCCGGCGCCAAAACGGTTCGCGGCTTCTCGCAGTTTGGCGACTCCTACGTATACGTGATTTTTGAAGACGGCACCGATCCTTACTGGGCGCGCTCGCGGGTGCTGGAGTATCTCAACCAGGTGCAGGGCAAACTTCCCGCCGGGGTCAGCGCCGAAATGGGCCCGGACGCCACCGGCGTCGGCTGGGTCTTCGAGTACGCGCTGGTCGACCGCAGCGGCAAGCACGACCTCGCCGAACTGCGCTCCCTGCAGGACTGGTTCTTAAAATATGAGCTGAAAACCATCCCTAACGTCTCGGAAGTGGCGTCAGTGGGCGGCGTGGTCAAGGAGTACCAGATTGTCGTCGACCCGATGAAGCTGACCCAGTACGGCATCAGCCTCGACGAGGTGAAATCGGCGCTGGACGTCTCTAACCAGGAGGCGGGCGGCTCTTCCGTCGAACTGGCGGAAGCCGAATATATGGTGCGCGCCAGCGGCTACCTGCAGACGCTCGACGATTTCAAAAATATCGTACTGAAAACCGGTGACAACGGCGTGCCGGTCTATCTCGGCGACGTCGCGCGGGTGCAGATCGGCCCGGAGATGCGCCGCGGTATCGCCGAGCTTAACGGCGAAGGCGAAGTGGCCGGCGGCGTGGTGATCCTGCGCTCCGGCAAGAACGCCCGCGAAGTGATCTCGGCGGTCAAAGCGAAGCTGGCGTCGCTGCAAAGCAGCCTGCCGGAAGGGGTTGAAGTGGTCACCACCTACGACCGCAGCCAGCTTATCGACCGCGCCATCGACAACCTCAGCCATAAGCTGCTGGAAGAGTTTATCGTCGTCGCGCTGGTCTGTGCCCTGTTCCTGTGGCACGTACGCTCGGCGCTGGTGGCGATTATTTCGCTGCCGCTCGGCCTGTGCTTCGCCTTTATCATGATGCATTTCCAGGGGCTTAACGCCAACATCATGTCGCTGGGCGGAATCGCCATTGCGGTAGGGGCGATGGTCGATGCCGCCATCGTGATGATTGAGAACGCCCACAAGCGGCTGGAGGAGTGGGAACATCAGCACCCGGGAGAGAAGCTCAGCAACGACATCCGCTGGAAAATCATTACCGAGGCGTCGGTGGAGGTCGGCCCGGCGCTGTTTATCAGCCTGCTGATCATTACCCTGTCGTTTATCCCGATTTTCACCCTCGAAGGCCAGGAGGGCAAACTGTTCGGCCCGCTGGCCTTCACCAAAACCTGGTCGATGGCCGGGGCGGCGCTGCTGGCGATCGTGGTGATCCCGATCCTGATGGGCTTCTGGATCCGCGGCAAGATCCCAGCGGAGAACAGCAACCCGCTGAACCGCTTTTTGATCCGCATTTATCACCCGCTGCTGCTGAAGGTGCTGCACTGGCCGAAGACCACCCTGTTGATTGCGCTCCTGTCGATCCTGACGGTTATCTGGCCGCTTAACCGGGTCGGCGGCGAGTTTCTGCCGCAGATTAACGAAGGCGATCTGCTGTATATGCCGTCAACGCTGCCGGGGATCTCCGCTGCGCAGGCGGCGGATATGCTGCAGAAAACCGATAAGCTGATTATGACGGTGCCGGAAGTGGCCCGGGTGTTCGGCAAAACCGGCAAGGCCGAAACCGCTACCGACTCGGCGCCGCTGGAGATGGTAGAGACCACCATTCAGCTTAAGCCGCAGGATCAGTGGCGACCGGGGATGACCATGGAAAAGATCGTCGAGGAGCTGGACAAGACCGTGCGCCTGCCGGGGCTGGCGAACCTGTGGGTGCCGCCGATCCGCAACCGCATCGACATGCTCTCCACCGGCATCAAGAGCCCGATTGGCATTAAAGTTTCCGGCACTAATCTGGCCGATATCGACGCCATCGCCGAACAAATTGAAGGGGTGGCGCGCACCGTGCCGGGAGTCACGTCGGCATTAGCCGAGCGGCTGGTCGGCGGGCGCTACCTCAATATTGATATTCAGCGTGAGAAGGCGGCCCGCTACGGGATGACCGTCGGCGACGTGCAGCTGTTCGTCTCGTCCGCCATCGGCGGCGCGATGGTTGGCGAAACGGTAGAGGGCGTCGAGCGCTACCCGATCAACATCCGCTACCCGCAGAGCTATCGCGACAGCCCGGAGACCCTCCGCCAGCTGCCGATCCTCACGCCGCTGAAGCAGCAGATCGTCCTCGGCGACGTGGCTGAGGTGAAGGTGGTCACCGGACCATCCATGCTGAAGACCGAGAACGCCCGCCCGACCAGTTGGATCTACATCGACGCCCGCGACCGCGACATGGTGTCGGTAGTGCACGATCTGCAGCAGGCCATCGGCAAGGAGGTGAAGCTGAAGCCGGGCATCAGTGTGTCCTACTCCGGGCAGTTTGAGCTGCTGGAGCGCGCCAATCAGAAGCTGAAGCTGATGGTGCCGATGACGCTGATGATTATCTTCGTGCTGCTGTATCTGGCGTTCCGCCGCGTCGGCGAGGCGCTGCTGATTATCACCAGCGTGCCGTTCGCCCTCGTCGGCGGGATCTGGTTTCTCTACTGGATGGGGTTCCATTTATCGGTAGCCACCGGGACCGGCTTTATCGCCCTGGCCGGGGTGGCGGCGGAGTTTGGCGTGGTGATGCTGATGTACCTGCGCCACGCCATCGAGGCGGAACCGTCGCTGAAGAATCCGCAGACTTTCAGCGTCGATAAGCTCGACGAGGCGCTGTACCAGGGCGCGGTGCTGCGCGTGCGACCGAAGGCGATGACCGTGGCGGTGATTATCGCCGGCCTGCTGCCGATTTTATGGGGCACCGGCGCCGGGTCGGAAGTGATGAGTCGCATCGCCGCGCCGATGATTGGCGGGATGATCACCGCCCCGCTGCTGTCGCTGTTTATCATTCCGGCGGCATATAAGCTGATGTGGCTGTCCCGGCATCGGGGCAAGCGTAGCGAATAACCCGCCGCGTTTACGCCGGTCCGGGAAATTGGCTATAGTGGCGCCATTCTTCTGGCCGGCGTGAACGTCCCTATGAATCTGAACCTGGTGTGTTATTCCCTGCTGCTGCTCACCGCCGTGGGCAGCGCCCTGCTGCCCTACCCGCTGGCGATGTGGTTTTTACTGAGCAGCCTTCTGACATGGCTTATCTATGGCGCCGACAAGCTGGCGGCGCGTAAAGCCTGGCGACGGGTGCCGGAAACCACGCTGCTGGTGCTGGGCCTGGCGGGAGGCTGGCCGGGGGCCATCCTCGCCCAGCAGTGCTTTCGTCATAAAACGCAAAAGCAGCCCTTCCGGCGGTGGTTTTTCGTCAGCGTGGCGCTGAACGTGGCGGCGCTGACCGGGCTGTACGTGGTTTATACCCACCTGCTCAGCCGCTAAGCGGCGAGGTTAGCGCGGCGTCTGGCGGATCCACACCAGGCGATCGACGTCAAAGCCCAGCTCGCGCGCGGTATTCAGGTAATCCTGCTTCACCGCCGCCGGAATGGTGGGAGTGCGCGACAAGATCCACAGATAGTCGCGGTTGGGGCCGCTGACCAGCGCGTACTGGTAGTCGTCGTCCAGACGGATCACGTTATAGCCGCCGTAGAATGGCCCGAAGAACGACACCTTCAGCGCCGCGGTGGTGGGGGCGCCGGTGAAGTAGGCTTTTCCGTCGCTCTCATTCCAGCGTTTTTTGACCGGGTCATAACCGCGATTGACGACGCTGATCCCCCCGTCGCTGCGGGTGCCGTAGGTGGCGGTCACCTGCTCCAGGCCTCGCTCGAAGCGATTTTCCAGGCGGGCGACCTCATACCATTTTCCGAGGTAACGGCTGGCGTCAAACCCGCTAATCGGCTGAACGCCCTTCGGCGGCGTGGGCGATTTGCAGGCCACCAGGGTTAACGCGATAGCAACGCCAGTGACAACAGGCCATAGCTTCATGAGAACTCCTTTCATTTACGCGGTAGGGGAAAGTGTAGTGCAAAGCCACTACACTTCACGCCAGCCGACGTGATTCGTAGTATATTGAGAATATTCTTTGTTAACAGGTGGCCTCCATGCCTTACTCCATCGGCGAATTTGCCCGACTATGCGGGATAAATGCGACCACGCTTCGCGCCTGGCAGCGCCGCTATGGCCTGCTCAAGCCGCTGCGCACCGATGGTGGTCACCGTCAGTACAGCGATGACGACGTCCAGCAGGCGCTGAAGATCCTCGACTGGGTGAAAAAAGGGGTGCCGGTCAGCCAGGTGAAGCCCCTGTTGTCGCGCCCCGGCGCACGGCGCACCAACAACTGGCTGACGTTGCAGGAGACCATGCTGCAGCGGCTGAAAGAGGGAAAAATCGAGTCCCTGCGCCAGCTGATCTACGACGCCGGGCGCGAATATCCGCGCCAGGAGCTGGTAACCGAAGTGCTGCGTCCGCTGCGCAGCCAGGTCTCCGCCAACGTGCCGGCCATCATGACGCTGCGCGAAATCCTCGACGGCATCATCATCGCCTATACCTCATTTTGCCTTGAAGGCGATAAGAAGGCGCCCGGGGATAACTTTCTGATCACCGGCTGGCACCTGACCGACGCCTGCGAAATCTGGCTTGAGGCGCTCAAACGTACCGGCCAGGGTCATCGCATCGACGTCCTGCCGGTGCCTCCCGCCGCCCTGGCGCCGGAGATTTTCCCCCAGCGCAACTGGCTGCTGGTCACCAGCGGCAAACTTTCCGCCGCCCGCCAGAGGCAGGTCGAACTCTGGCAGCAGCAGGTCGTCTCCCTCGAGGTAATTCCGCTCTAACTCCCTGTTTTAACTTACCCCACTCTCTGTTCCGCCAGCGCCCGGTGGCGCGGCGGGCGCACGCTTGCCTTTTGCAACACACGCGATTTTCACCCCTTAAAACACCAATCATAACAACATGATTTTTAACACAAATAAAATATATTTTTCTACAAACTTGGACAAATAATTTTATTTGTGTAAGTTTTAAGTATGCCATTACGCTACCGTATCTAGCCAGGATGTGATCCATGAGCACCTCGCCGTCTGTGATTCGTCGTTTCGTTGAGTACTACGCCGGGCTGGATGCGCAGCCGCCCGCGGCGCTGGCCGCGCTGTACCATCCGGACGCGACGCTGAGCGATCCTTTTGGTCAGCATCAGGGGCTGTTCGCCATCCAGCGCTACTTTACCCATCTGCTGGCCAACGTGGAGCAGTGCCGGTTCACCATCGACACGCCGCTTTGCGACGGCCAACGGTTCGCCGTGACCTGGACCATGCACTGGTCGCATCCGCGCATTGCCGGTGGAGAAACCCTGGCCCTGCCGGGGTGCTCGGTGGTGGACATCGCCGGGGAGCAGGTTCTCCATCAGCGCGACTACTACGACGCCGGGGAGATGATCTACGAGCATCTTCCCCTGCTGGGCTGGGCGGTACGCGGCGTGAAGCGGAGGGTGCGCTCATGATGACGGTGCTCATCACCGGCGCCAGCTCCGGGATCGGTGCCGGCCTGGCGAAATCCTTCGCGGCGGATGGCCATCTGGTTATCGCCTGCGGGCGCGATGCTTCGCGCCTGACGGCGCTACAGCAGTTCAGCCCCAACATCAGTGTGCGCCTGTTCGATATGACAGACAGGGACGCCTGTCGCCAGGCGCTGACAGGCCGTTTTGCCGACCTGATCATTCTCTGCGCCGGGACCTGCGAATACCTCGACCACGGGCAGGTGGATGCCGCCCTCGTGGAGCGAGTGATGGCCACCAACTTCCTCGGGCCGGTGAACTGCCTGGCGGCGCTGCAGACGCAGCTGGAGGCAGGCGATCGGGTGGTGCTGGTCAGCTCGATGGCGCACTGGCTACCCTTCCCGCGCGCGGAAGCCTATGGCGCCTCCAAGGCGGCGCTGACCTGGTTTGCCAACAGCCTGCGTCTGGACTGGGAGCCGAAAGGGGTGGCCGTCACGGTGGTCTCTCCGGGCTTCGTCGACACCCCGCTGACGCGCAAAAACGACTTCGCCATGCCCGGCCGGGTGAGCGTGGATCGGGCGGTGGCGGAGATCCGCCACGGCCTGGCGAAAGGCAAAAACCACATCGCCTTCCCCACCGGTTTCAGCCTGGCCCTGCGGCTGCTGGCCAGCCTGCCATCGGGTATCCAGCGCCTGCTGTTGCGCAGGATGGTGCGCTCATGAACATCGCCATCATCGGCAGCGGCATCGCCGGGCTGACCTGCGCCTGGCGGCTGGCCGGACACCATCAGGTGACGCTGTTCGAAGCGGACGCCACGCCGGGCGGCCACACCGCCACCGTGGATGTCGCCACGCCGCAGGGCACCTGGGCCATCGATACCGGATTTATCGTCTACAACGAT
This sequence comes from Klebsiella sp. HMSC25G12, assembly GCF_001807705.1. Taxonomy (NCBI): domain Bacteria; kingdom Pseudomonadati; phylum Pseudomonadota; class Gammaproteobacteria; order Enterobacterales; family Enterobacteriaceae; genus Klebsiella; species Klebsiella sp. HMSC25G12. The sequence continues at coordinate 13,371 of NZ_KV789858.1, forward strand.
CGCACCTATCCGCGCTTTATGGGCCTGCTCAGCGAGCTGGGGATCGACGGGCAAAAAACGCAGATGAGTTTCTCGGTTCACAACCCGACCAGCGGCCTGGAGTACAACGGTCACAGCCTGACCTCGCTTTTCGCCCAGCGGCGCAATCTGCTGAAGCCGGCCTTCTGGGGGCTGCTGAGCGAGATCGTCCGCTTTAACCGGCTGGCGAAACTGGCGCTGACCGAGGCGCTGGATCCGGGGGCGACGCTGGAGAGCTTCCTCGCCCGCCACCGCTTCAGCCCCTTCTTCGCCCGCCACTATATTCTGCCGATGGGGGCGGCCATCTGGTCGTCGTCGCTACAGGAGATGCGCCGCTTCCCGCTGCCGCTGTTTTTGCGCTTCTTTGAAAACCACGGTCTGCTGGATATTCGCGATCGCCCGCAATGGTACGTGGTGCCCGGCGGTTCCCGGGAATACGTTCGCGCCCTGCTCGCCAGGCTCGGCGATCGTCTGGACCTGCGGCTCAACGCGCCGGTACAGCAGGTGGACCGTCACCCGACGGGGGTCACCCTGCGACTGGCGTCCGGGGAGGTGCATTTTGACCAGGTGATCTTCGCCTGCCACTCCGCGCAGGCCCTGGCGATGCTGGCGGCGCCCACCGATTCCGAACGCGAAGTCCTCGGGGATATCGGCTGGCAGCGCAACGAGGTGGTGCTGCACAGCGATCCGCGCTGGCTGCCGGAGCGCCAGCGCGCCTGGGCCAGCTGGAACTATCGCCTGAGCGACGGGGATCGGGCCCGGGCCTGCGTCACCTACAACATGAATATTCTCCAGGGGCTGCCCGCGGACGCGCCGCTGTTCTGCGTCACCCTGAACCCGGACGCGCCGGTGGATGACCGCTACGTCTGGCAGCGCTTCGTCTATGAGCATCCGCTGTTTAACCCGCAAAGCTGGTCGGCCCAGCTGCGGCGCGAAGAGATTAACGGCCAGCAGCGGAGCTGGTACTGCGGGGCCTACTGGTACAACGGCTTTCATGAGGACGGGGTGCGCAGCGCGCTCGACGTGGTGCAGGGCATCGCCGCGGCGGAGGGCAACTGAGATGAACAGCTGCCTCTATCAGGGCGTCCTGCGCCACCGTCGCCTGCAGCCGAAGGCGCACCACTTCGTCTACCGCCTGTTTATGGCCTGGCTCGACCTCGACGAACTGGACAGGCTGCCTGAGGCGGGCATCCGCCGCAACCGCCTGGCCGCCGCTGCCTGGTACGACGCCGATTATCCGCTGGGCGCGCCGCTGAAGGCCCAGGTGCTGAACCGGCTGGAGAGCCTGACCGGCTGCCGCCCGGCGGGACGCGTGATGCTCCTGACCCAGCTGCGCTACTTCGGCTTCCATTTTAATCCGGTCAACTTTTACTACTGCTATGACGAGGCCGACACCCTGCGCTGGGTGCTGGCCGAAGTGCGTAACACGCCGTGGAATGAGCGTCATTACTACGCGGTGGACGGCCAGCAGGCGCGCCCGCTGGAGAAAGCCTTTCACGTTTCGCCGTTTAACCCGATGGACATGGTCTATCACTGGCGCTTCAACGCGCCCGGCAAAACGCTGCACATGCATATTGAAAACCATCAGGCCAGCAAGGTGTTTGACGCCACCCTGGCCCTGAGCCGCGTGCCATTGACCCGCGCCAACCTGCGCGGGCTGCTGCTGCGTCTGCCGCTGATGACCCTGAAAACCGTCCTCGCCATCTACTGGCAGGCGCTGCGGCTGTGGCTGAAGCGCGTGCCGCTGTACAACCATCCTGTCAGCAGGAGTGAACGCTCATGACCGATCCCGTCTTTGCGCTTGAACCCGATGTGCCGCGCAACGTGCGGCTCGCGCGCTGGCTGCTCTTTCGTCTGTTGAGCGGCCTCCGCGAAGGCTCGCTCACCGTGCGCGAAGGGGCGCAGACGTTTCATTTTGGCGACCCCGCCGCCGCACTGCGCGCCGAGGCGCGGGTCTGCACACCGGAGGTGTACTGGCGTCTGCTGACCGGCGGCAGCCTGGCGGCGGCCGAGGCCTGGATGGACGGCGACTGGGAGAGCCACCAGCTGACGGCGCTGCTGCAGATCCTCGCGCGCAACGGCGAGGTGCTGGGGCGTCTGGAGCGCGGCTTTCGTCTGCTGGGCAAGCCCGTCGCCCGCCTGCACCACTGGACCCGCCGCAACACCCGCGCCCAGGCGCGGGAGAACATCGCCGCCCATTACGACCTCGGCAACGAATTTTATGCCCACTTTCTGGATGACGACCTGCTCTACTCCAGCGCGCTGTTTACCGATGACCAGCAGGATCTGACCCAGGCCCAGCGGGCCAAGATGGCGCGCCTGTGCGACCAGCTGGCGCTCACTCCCGGCGATCATCTGCTGGAGATTGGCACCGGCTGGGGGGCGCTGGCCGAGTACGCCGCCCGCCATTACGGCTGCCGGGTCACCACCACCACCCTTTCCCGGGAGCAGCACCGCTGGGCTACCGAGCGCATGGCCCGCGCCGGGCTGCAGGATCGCGTCGAGGTGCTGCTCTGCGACTACCGCGATCTGCGCGGCGAGTACGACAAACTGGTGTCGGTGGAGATGATTGAGGCGGTGGGCCAGCGCTACCTCCCGGCCTTCTTCCGCACCTGCCAGGCGCGCCTGCGCCCGGGCGGCAGAATGGCCCTGCAGGCGATCACCATCCAGGATCAGCGTTACCGCGACTACAGCAAAAGCGTCGATTTTATCCAGCGCTACATCTTCCCCGGCGGCTTTTTGCCCAGCATCACCGCAATGAGCGAGCTGATGACCCGCCATACCGATTTTGTGGTGCGCAACCTGTTCGACATGGGCCCGGATTACGCCCGCACCCTGGCGCACTGGCGGCAGCGTTTTACCCACGCCTGGCAGGATATTGAAAAGCTCGGCTTTGATGAGCGCTTCCGCCGGATGTGGCTCTACTACTTCGGCTACTGCGAAGCCGGATTTAACGCCCGCACCATCAGCGTGGTGCAGCTCACCGCGGAGCGGGTATGACACGCCCGGCGCAGCATCTGCTGATGGCCCTCGCGTTCGATGTTTACTGGACGCTGGTGGTGATGTTGCGCGAGCGCGGCCTGCTGATCTGGCTGACGCTGGCGATCTTCGCCTGGCTGCGGTTGCCGGCGGCCAGTCGTCCGTCCGCCCTGCTGTTGGCCGCGGCGGGCTGCGGCCTGGACGCCTGCTGGGCGCTGGCGGGACTGATCGATTTTCGCGGCGACAGCCTGCTGCCCCTGTGGATGGTGGCCCTGTGGCTGATGTTCGCCGTCGTCTGGACCCGACTGACCCGCGCCACGACGCTTCCCGGCTGGGTGCTGGCCACGGCCGCCACCGTCGGCGGCCCGGTGGCCTACCTGATCGGCGCTCGCCTCGGAGCCATGAGCCTGCTGGTGCCGATGGCGCTTGCCGTGGCCGCCATGGCCTGCGGCTGGCTGGTGCTCATGCTGTTATTCCATCTGGGGATGGGGAGGCGAAAATGAGATTCGCGCTGTTACTGCTGTGGCTGACCACCCTCGCCCCGGCGGCCCACGCCGCCGACTGGCTGACGTGGCGCCGCGTCGGCGAGGCGACCCTCACCTGGGGGCCGTTCACCGTCTATCACTCGCAGCTGCGCACACCCAATGGCCGGTATGACGGCCCGCAGCAGGATCGGGCGCTGATCATCACCTACCGGCGCGACATCGATCGCGACGCGCTGGTGGACGCCACCCGCGACCAGTGGCAGGCGCAGGGCATTCTGCAGCAGGAGCCGCGCAGCGAAGCCTGGCTGCGCATGCTGCAGGGGATCTGGCCGGACGTCGCGCCGGGCAGCCAGCTGGCGTTCGTGGTCAGCGGCGGCGAGGGGCAGTTCTGGTACCGCGCCAGCGCCGCGCAGACCGCCTTTACCCCGCTCGGCCCGCGCCAGTCGGCGGCGTTCAGCACCCGCTTTCTCGCCATCTGGCTCGATCCGCGCACCACTTATCCCGAACTGCGTCAGCAGTTGATCGGAGGTACACCATGAAACGCATTCTGACCCTTGGCCTGGCGCTGCTGATGCTGATCCTCGCCGGCTGCAGCACCGAGGTCACGGAGTACCGGCAGCAGCAGCCCGCCCTCGACATCTTTCACTATTTTCAGGGGCGAACCGAGGCGTGGGGGATGGAGCAGGATCGTAGCGGCAAGCAGCTGCGCCGCTTCCATGTAGAGATCGATGGCGACGTCGTCGGCGACACCCTGACACTCCATGAGCGCTTTATCTATGACGATGGCGAGAAGCAACAGCGGGTGTGGCGCATTCGCCGCACCGGCGATAACCGTTATCAGGGCACCGCCGGGGATATCGAAGGGGTGGCCAGCGGCCAGGCGGCAGGCAATGCCTTTCACTGGCGCTACAGCATGAACGTCGAGGCCAGCGGCAGCCGGTGGCTGCTGCACTTTGACGACTGGATGTTCCTGCAGGACGGCAGCCATTTGTTTAACAAAACCGAGATGAAGAAATTCGGCATTACGGTCGCCACCGTGACCCTTTTCTTTACCCGAACCACAGCAGAAGAGAGGACAGCGCCATGAACACGCAACCTGTCATTGGGATCAGCGGATGTTTAACCGGCTCAGCCGTGCGATTCGACGGCGGGCATAAGCGTATGGGCTTTGTGATGGATGAGCTCGCGCAGTGGGTGGCGTTTAAACCCGTCTGCCCGGAGATGGCGATCGGCCTGCCCGTTCCCCGTCCGGCGCTCCGCCTGGTGCAGACCCCGGTCGGGGAGATCCGCATGCGCTTCAGCCACGCCCCGCACGAGGATGTGACGGAGAAGATGGCTGATTTCGCCAGCGCCCACCTGGCAACCCTGGGCGAGCTGTCGGGCTTTATCGTCTGCGCCAAATCGCCGAGCTGCGGGATGGAGCGCGTGCGGCTGTATGATGAAAAAGGCAATCGCGGGCGTAAGGAAGGCGTGGGGCTGTTTACCGGCGCCCTGATGGCGCGCTACCCGTGGCTGCCGGTGGAAGAGGATGGCCGGCTGCACGATCCGCTGCTGCGGGAGAATTTTGTCGAGCGCGTTTTCGCCCTGCATGAACTTAACGCCCTGCGCGCCCGCGGCCTGACCCGTCACGGCCTGCTGGCCTTTCACAGCCGCTACAAGCTGCAGCTGCTGGCTCACCACCAGGCGGGCTACCGGGAGATCGGTCCGTTCGTCGCCTCGCTGCATGAATGGGAGGATCTGGAGGCTTTCTTCGAGGTCTACCGCGAAAAGCTGATGGCGATCCTCAAGCAGCCCGCCTCGCGTAAAAACCACACCAACGTGCTGATGCATATTCAGGGTTATTTCCGCGACCAGCTGAACAGCCGCCAGCGCGGCGAGCTGCGGGAGGTGATCCTCAACTATCGCGCCGGGCTGCTGCCGATCCTCGCCCCGCTGACGCTGCTTAAGCACTATCTGGCCGAGTATCCGGATCGCTACCTGCAGGCGCAGAACTATTTTGACCCCTACCCGCAGGATCTGGCCCTGCGCCTGACGGTGAACTAAGGGAACCAGGGCCAGCTGCCCGGTGGCGCTGCGCTTGCCGGACCTACGGGGGGATCCCGCAGGCCTCCTCAGTCGTAGCCCGGCT
>NZ_KV789859.1:0-40238 GCF_001807705.1 Klebsiella sp. HMSC25G12
GGTGAAGCCTTCGCCTAACAGGACGGCATTGTTAGTCATAAAATAGCCTTTGGGAGGGGGCGCAATAATGGCTAACAGCAGACCGCGTTAGCCGAGTGGATTTCCCCGGACCGCCTGGTCAGAAGCCTCTGTTTAGCAGTCAGCTGCCGCTGCCATTACTGCGCTATATATTCAATCGGGGTTATTTAATGAAGCTCACATGTTTGCAGATTTCATCGGCGACAATGTCTTTGCGCTGATTAAAGATCACTTTATTCTGCTCAAACAGGTTATTGCCGTGGGTATCGATTGAGACAATTAACGGCCCGAACTCTTTCACACGACATACCCATAAGGTTTCCGGCATCCCTAAATCACGCCACTGCGCATCTTCGATTTCTTCCACGCAGACCGCGGCGACGACCGCGCAGCCGGCCGGGAACACGCAGTGCAAGGCTTTATGCTCGGCGCAACCCTCTTCGGTTCCCTTCCCCATACCGCCTTTACCAACGATTAATTTCACGCCAGTCCTGGCAATAAACTCTTTTTCAAATTTCTCCATGCGCATACTGGTGGTCGGCCCAACGGAGACCATTTCAAATTTATCTTCCGAACCTTTAATCGGTCGCACAATCGGCCCGGCATGCAATATCGCGCCACCGGCAACATTGACCGGTAATTCACGCCCGCCCTCAATTAAGCGACGATGAGCCACATCGCGACAGGTCACAATATGGCCGTTGAGATAAATGATATCGCCCGCTTTAATATCAGCTAAATCTTCATCTTTAATGGGCGTAGTGAGTATTTTTTTAGCCATCAGAATGCCACTCCTGTGTGAGACGTAATGGTGTAGTTCAGGTCTTTATCGAAAACGATATGTCCTTTGCGGTGCGACCAGCAGCCGACGTTGACCGCCACGCCAATGGTGGAAGGATGGCGTGCGGTATTTTCGATATTGACGCCCATCACGGAGGTATTGCCGGACATCCCCTGCGGGCCCAGACCGATTTTGTTGATGCCGTCTTCGAGCATTTTTTCCAGCGATGCCGCCCGTTCGTTATCATTGTGCGAGCCAATCGGGCGCATCAGCGCTTTCTTCGACAGCAGCGCCGCGGTTTCCACCGACGTTGCCACCCCAACGCCAACCAGCAATGGCGGACAGGCGTTCAGGCCATAGCTGGTCATCACATCCAGCACAAAGCGGGTCACCCCTTCATAGCCAGCGCCAGGCATTAACACCATCGCTTTACCCGGCAGCGAGCAGCCGCCGCCAGCCATATAGGTGTAGATGCTGCACTGATCGGAATCCGGGACGATCTCCCAGAAAACGGTGGGTGTCCCTTTGCCAACGTTTTTGCCGGTGTTGTATTCATCAAAGGTCTCGACGCTGTTATGACGCAGCGGGGAGTCGACGGTGGCTTTGATCACCGATTCGCGCAGCAGCGCTTCCAGTTCGCCGATCAGCGGAAAGTTGGCGCCGCACTCCACCAGAAACTGGATCACGCCGGTATCCTGGCAGGAGGGACGATCCAGCTCTTTCGCCAGACGCTGGTTTTCAATCATGGTGGTAAAGATGACGTCCGCCAGCTGGCTGGTCTCTTTCTTATGCAACTCTTTTAGTATTGCCGTGACGTCATCAGGCAATACTTTGCCGGTATATCCCACAAATCTGGCCATGATGTCGGTCATGCGGGATATCTGTTCGCTTTTGCTCATAAAGGCTCCTTAGTCAGAACAGCGTCCGTAAGTTACGGATGAAAAGGGAAAAGGATTGGCAGCAGGATCAGGCTGACAATGGTGGAAACGATAATCAGAGGGATGCCGGATTTGGCGTAATCGACGAACTTATAGCCCCCGGCCGACAGCACCATCATATTGGCGGGCATCCCGATCGGCGTCGCATAGGCGCAGGAGCTTCCAATCACCGTCGCCATCAGCACCGCACGCGGATCGGCGCCCATACCGGCGGCAATCGACAGGCTCACCGGCACCAACAGCGCGACGGTGGCGGTATTGGACATAAAGTTGGTCATCACCACGGAGAGGGCAAAGACCACCACCAGCAGCATGAACGGCGAGGAGTTGTTGCCCAGCAGACCGATAACCTGGTCAGCCACCAGCTTGCCCGCCCCGGTCATTTCCAGCGCCTTTGCCAGCGCCAGGGTGCCGCCGAAAATAAAAATAGTCTGTGAATCAATAGCTTTGTAAGCTTGCTTTTCCGTCAGCACCCCGGTAACCACCAGCACCAGGGCACCGATACAGCCGGCCACCGCCAGGCTAATGCCGGTCTGTTTTTCGAAAATCATGCCGAGGATCGTGGCGATCAACACCACCAGGGACAGGATCTGCTTCCAGCGTGGAACGTGGCTGTAATCCCGCTGTTCGCCGACGCTGCCCACTTCCCCGCTGTTTGGATTATTGGGCAAAAACTTATAGCCGATGGTCAGGAAATAGAGGATGCCGCAGACCAGCATCGGTAGACCCACTTTCGCATACTCAAAGAAACCGAAGCCGCTGCCGATGTTCTGTAAGGCCGATTGCGCGATCAGGTTGCCCGGGGCGCCAATCAGCGACAGGTTGCCGCCCAACGCGGCAGCAAACACCAGCGGCATCAGCAGACGCGAGCGGGAAAACCCCGATTTGGCGGCCACGCCAATGACGACCGGGATCAGCACCGCCGCCGTACCGGTGTTGGAAAGAAAGCCCGACATCACGCCGACCACCACCATGATGGTGAAAATCAGCTGTTTTTCGGTTTTGGCGAAGTGAGTGATCACCCCGCCGACTTTATTGGCCATCCCGGTTTCAAATAACGCCCCGCCGACGACGAACATGGCGACAAAAAGAATGACATTGCTGTCGATAAAACCGGCAAAGGCCTGCTTCAGATCCAATACGCCAGTGACCACTAACGCCACACAAACCACCATGGAAGTCACTGCCAGCGGCACTTTCTCCCAGACGAACATGACGATAGCGAACACCAGCAAACATAGGGTGATGGTAATCGGTTCCATACTTATAATTCTTCCTATCAATGATATATGATATTGTATCCAATATTGACGAGGGAGAAATTATTCCCATGCAAAAAGTAAGTCAATGCGTTTTTGTGGAATGATCGCGCAATGAGATCTACATCAAGATCCTGCGCAGATCGTCACGTTGAGGAATTAATAACGTTGATAAATATAACAAACGCCAGCTATTCGCTGGCGATCGATCCGGTCAGGGAGCAGGATCGGGCAGGTAACGCGTGAGCATATTCTCCATCGAGCGGATGATATGCTCATGCATTCGCTGACGGGCCAGCGCTTCGTTATGCTGCTCAAGCGCTTGTAAGATCGCTTTATGTTCACGGAGGGAAATGACGGCGTACTCTTCTTCGGTCACCTTGTGCCCCATCGACAGTCCGTTCCACATGTTGCAGAGCAGCATCTTCATTTTTTCATTTCCCGCCGCGTTCCAGATCTCCATGTGGAAGGCCTGGTTCAGGTCGGAATATTCAGCAGAATTATTGTCTGCCAGCGCCTTCTCTGCGGCATAGTGAACCTGAGCGATGCGTGAAATATCGGTCCCTGGACGAGAAGCTTTCGCCACCGCTTCACTTTCCAGTACAGCGCGAATTTCGTAATGCTCGCGGATAGTCTGCTCATTAATCCCCAGCACCACCGCACCTTTATTCGGCCGCACTTGAATCAGACCATCGGCGGCTAAAATCTGAAACGCTTCACGTACCGGCATGCTGGAAACGCCAACCATTTTGGCAATCCCTTCAAGGGTAATTTCCTGCCCTTCCACTAAATCCCGCGAAAGGATCGCTTTACGCAAAACCGCCGCCACCTGCTCCTTCGCGGAAAGAAGCTTAATTTTCCCTAATTTAGGCTTCTGCACTTTCCCAATCCTTCATATGTTGACGCATTATCTCCGCAAGCATAAGGAAATAACGCTGTGTTGCCTGAGCAATTTTTTCGCCTTCGCCATGGCCAATGGCGCTCGCCAGTTCGTTCAGGATCTGCGCCGACTCCTGGCCATCCTCTTTCAGGTACAGAATGACATAGGAAATATAACCGTCCAAAAATTGCTGATACGCCTTTGCCAGATAGCGGTTATCAAGATAGGAAATCAGCAACTGATGAAACGCCAGTTCACCGGCATTATCGCCAGCACGCGCCAGCTCCTGCACGCGCGCGCGAAGTAATTCCCCCTGATTTGCCGGCACGAGGGCAAACAGTTCAGCAGCCATCACCGCGATAACGCGAAAAATATGGCTCACATCCTCGACGGCCAGCGTGGAGACCTGCATATGTCGGTTAGGCAAGCGCACCAGAAATCCTTCCTGTTCAAGGGACTGTAGCGCTTCCCTAACCGGCATACGTGAAAGTCCCAATTGTTCCGCGATGTTCTCCTGAGTCAGTTCCTCCCCGGGTTTCATGGCGCCGGAGAGGATCTGATAACGAATCATCTGCGCGATTTGGTCCCGGGTCTGTTTTCTTTCGATCTTTTTCACGCTGTCCTCATGGCTGGTGGCTTAAAACGCGGGGGATTTTAGCAGATTTGCCCGACCGCTGGCGCATGGAGGCGAAAAGTGAGGCAATAAAAAGCCGGAACAACGGTTCCGGCTTTTTTGCACGTGCGAGGTTACTTGTTGACGAAGTCTTCGCCGAGCGCGATATCTTTCTTCAGGGTGTCCAGCATGCCTTCCAGCGCCTGCTGCTCAAAGGCGCTGAGTTTGCCGATAGACTGTCGCTCTTCCACGCCGTTTTTCCCCAGCAGCAGCGGCTGGGAGAAGAAACGCGCATAGTGGCCGTCGCCTTCCACGTAGGCGCACTCCACCACACCTTTCTCTCCCTGCATCGCGCGAACCAGAGAGAGACCAAAGCGCGCAGCCGCCTGACCCATCGACAACGTCGCCGACCCACCGCCCGCTTTCGCTTCCACGACTTCGGTACCGGCATTTTGAATGCGTTTAGTCAGATCGGCCACTTCCTGATCGCTGAAGCTGACGCCCGGGATCTGCGACAATAATGGCAGAATGGTGACGCCGGAGTGACCACCAATGACCGGGACTTCCACCTCGGTTGCCGATTTACCTTTCAGCTCAGCGACAAAGGTATTGGAGCGGATAATGTCCAGCGTGGTGACGCCGAACAGCTTGTTTTTATCGTACACGCCGGCTTTTTTCAGCACTTCGGCGGCGATAGCCACGGTGGTATTCACCGGGTTGGTGATAACACCGATGCAGGCCTGTGGGCAGGTTTTGGCAATCTGCTGCACCAGGTTCTTAACGATGCCGGCATTCACATTAAACAGGTCGGAACGATCCATGCCGGGCTTACGCGCTACGCCCGCGGAGATCAGCACCACATCAGCGCCTTCCAGCGCCGGGGTAGCATCTTCACCGGAAAATCCTTTAATTTTTACATCTGTGGGGATATGACTTAGATCTACCGCCACGCCCGGCGTAACCGGAGCGATGTCGTACAACGAGAGCTCTGAACCTGAAGGCAGTTGGGTCTTAAGTAGTAGGGCAAGCGCCTGGCCGATACCACCGGCGGCGCCAAGGACTGCAACTTTCATCCTAAACTCCTTATTATGGTTAATTTAGTCTTTCGTTATTCCGTCGCCTGGACCTTAATTCACAAGATGAACAATTACAATGATTATGGCTGAAGAATGCATTATTGTGCGTAGCAATAGAACAGCGGCGCACTTTATGCTTCCTGACTGACCATCCAGCAAAGCGAAGTACCGGATCGACTGTTGGTTACAATACACCCAGCCAGTTGCGCAAAACAACACCAACTCAATAACATTTCATTTACTTTTACATGGCTTTAAGCGTTGTGATGTGAACATGTTCCTTATATGGTTTTTTTGCTAAAATATGCCCCCTTCATAACATTATTGACCTATCCCGTTGCGGATTATTTGCATAAAAATTCACGGTTATGCATAATGATGTTGTTTTTACCACCATAATCTGGGTGACTTATGCGAAGTTCGGCAAAACAAGAAGAACTGGTTAAAGCGTTTAAAGCGCTGCTTAAAGAAGAAAAATTCAGCTCGCAGGGTGAGATCGTCCAGGCGCTGCAGGAAGAAGGCTTCGAGAATATCAACCAATCGAAGGTCTCCCGCATGCTCACCAAATTTGGCGCGGTTCGTACCCGTAACGCCAAAATGGAAATGGTCTATTGCCTGCCTGCTGAGCTTGGCGTGCCGACCACCTCCAGCCCGCTGAAAAATCTGGTGCTGGATATCGACTATAACGATGCCGTCGTGGTGATTCACACCAGCCCCGGCGCGGCGCAGCTGATTGCCCGTCTTCTCGACTCGCTGGGCAAGGCGGAAGGTATTCTCGGCAGCATCGCCGGGGATGACACCATCTTCACCACCCCTGCGCGCGGCTTTACGGTGAAAGATCTGCACGACGCCATCCTGGTCCTGTTCGAACAGGAACTCTGAGTATTCCCCTCTGGCAATCGTCAGAGGGCGACTACCCTTTCTTTCTCTCTCACGCCCCTCAATCCAACAATTATTTAACATTTTGTGTGATTTAACGCGTCTATACGTTCTTTTACTTAAGGGAAACGCCTAAAACGCACAAAAGATCAAATTCGCATACCTTTATGATTTTATTAGAAATAAATCTTATCACTGCGGATAAGTTGTCATTTTTAATTCTTATAGGTTATAAAAAGCGCAATTCATTGTAACTATTAACGCGCAAAACAATTAGCATGGTATTAATATTTTTGGTGATTAGTGTATACTTGGTTTTGTGATGAGGGTCACGAAACAAAGACCCTCAACAAAAAGATTCGACGAGGTGAACATCATGAAAATCAAAACCACTGTAGCAGCACTCAGCATCCTGTCCGTCGTGTCGTTTGGCGCTTTTGCCGCTGACGTTATCAACAGCGAGCAAGCCCAGGGCCGCGAGGCCATCGGCACAGTTTCCGTCGGCGCGGTAGCCTCTTCCCCGATGGATATGCATGAAATGCTGAACAAGAAAGCGCAGGAAGAAGGGGCTTCTTCTTATCGCATTATCGAAGCCCGCACTGGCGACCACTGGCATGCCACCGCTGAGCTTTATAAATAAGTTGTAGTTCGTCAACGACTAACCCGACACAGATTCTCTACCGCGGCCTGGGCGCATACATCCCCCGCCGCGGCAAAACAAAGACTGGAGTAAAGATTATGAAACGCGCAATGATCATCGCATCCCTTGGCCTGGCTTCCGTTCTCTCTTTCGGCGCAAGCGCGGCCGTTCAGCAAGTTAACGCTGAACAAGCACAAAACCTGCAGTCCATGGGCACCATCTCCGTATCCCAGGTAGGTAGTGCGCCAATGGACATGCGTCAGGAGCTGGCCGCTAAAGCCGAGAAAGAAGGCGCCAGCAGCTACCGTATTATTGAAGCACGTACCGGCGATAGCTGGCACGCCACCGCTGAGCTGTACAAATAAACCCTCGTCGTCTTATTTCGACGACTTGCCCCCGCCTGCCGGGGGCTTTTTTTTGGTTCATCGCCAGACCCGTCCGGAACAGCGATGTCTAAATACGCTCCCCTGGTTCAGAAACACGTCCGTCACGGTCGGCGAGGCGCGCAACCTCTGGAGGGAAGCCTTCACCAATATTCAACAGATTAGAAATGAACGTTTAGCCATGCCGGGCGTTAAAGCGCAACTCCCCCTCCAGCTCCTCTTCTGCTTCATCAAATAATAAAATCAGCGCGCCGAAGCGCCGACGCTGCTTGTCGTTTAAATGAATAAACTCAATATCCAGCGGCAATGGCAGCAGCCCACCAGTCACCGCGTCCCACAGTGAATCGAGGTTGTTGACCTTATCCTGAGCCAGCTCAAAGGTTCGGGAAAACTCCCGGTAGAAATCCTGTTGTTCGGCGATTTCGTCAAAATCAAACGTATAGGTGGTCATGGCAGCCCCTCCCGCTTCTCTTCCTGTCGCCGTTAAGTATAGCGATAAAAAAACCGACGCCTGGGCGTCGGTTTAGGGGTTAACTGCTGGTCAGCACATGCTGGTACTTGTGCAACATCTCAACCAGCCGCCGCACGGGCTCGGTCACCTGCGGCGAAGCCTCCCAGACCCGCAACTTCTCCTGATAGACATCAAGCTCAGCCAGCAGCTGGGTAAAGTAGCGCCGACGCTTATCATCACTCCCGGCGGAGATCACATGATCTGCGGTACGTCGCAGCTGTCGATGGAAGGCCGACAGATCGTCGTTCACCGGCACGGGCGCATCACGCAGGCGCTGATGGGCAATAATCAACGTCAATGCCAGACGGAAGCGGGCGACATCGCCGGGGAACTTATTGAGCAATAAAAACAACTGCTGATAGAGCGCGGGCAGATGGTTCTCTTTACGACGCGCCGAGTTCGTTGTCAGCGAAGAGACCGCCGCAGAGACAAACTGATTCAACAGCACCCGACCGGTTCTGGCCCGAGAATTATCCCTGACAATGAGAATGACCATCAGGGCAAGGAAACAGCCGACGATCTGCCCCAGCGCACTGTCGAGGAACTGACTGAACTGAAACTGCATCGGGTTATCCAGCACCAGAATGTTAATGGTGCTCGCCAGCGCTCCCAGCGATCCGAGACGCCTTTTCTGCACTTCGATACCGATAAAGAACGCCATCGCCGCCAGGCTGATACAGAGCAGCAGCATACTCTGCTGCGTCGCCGGCATGATCACCAGGAAGTACAGGGTACCCAGCGGTAACGCCGCCAGGGTGCCATAAAGGAAGTCCATCGCCACCATTCGGGGGTTAGGCAGGCGCATCGCCAGCGCGGTAACGACGGCAATCATCACCATCGCGCCGCTGCCTGAGGTCCAGCCTGTCCACAACCAGAACAGCGTCCCGAGGATACAGGAGACGGAGGTACGCCAGAAGTTCACCATCGCATGGTGGCGCTCAGCAGATTCCACTTTGACCACCGCTTCGCCGCGCAGCACACTATCTTCAATGCGACTGATTTTGGTGTTACCCACCACGCCGCGCTTAAGCAATAAGTAGCGCGTAGCGGCACCCACCCAGCTGTAGATGGTGACGGGCGTATTATGCTCGCCTTTCCAGGTCAGAAAACGGCGCATACGCTTCAGCTGCTGGTGGACGTCCTGCACTGTCTCCACCGGCTCGGCGAACAGCTCACGGTAGTCATCCGTCACCATTTCCGGGCGCGAGTTCTGAATCAGGTAGGTCTCGCAAGCCTGGGTGATAAGCGTTAATGAGAGGGTATTGATCGCCTTCAGACGCTGATTCGCCTTAGCCCAGCGAGAGGATTCCATGATCAGATTACTGCGCATACCTTCCAGCGCCGTAGTGCGACGCACCAGCGCGCCCCACGCCTGATCCACTTCCTCTTTTTCACCGTGGGCGACGCATAACTGCATCAGCTTATATTGCGCAATCAGCAGGTTATCCAGCTCAAGGTCGATCTCTTTTTTAATCGAACGTGGAGAGAACAACAGGTCGGCGACGATAGCGCTGACAATACCGATGACAATTTCGCTACAGCGTTCGACAGCAAACTGCGGCGCCAGCATCGGATTGGTATGGATGGTGATAATGATAATCAGCGCAGTGTACCCGGCCAGTCCCCAGGCATAGGAGTTCTCGACCTTAACCAGCGACGAAATCCAGGTACAAAACCCGGCCCACAGGCAGCAAACCAGCATCATCAGCAGAGGCGCACGGATCATCAGGATGATGATAATCAGCGCCGCAATACAGCCAATAAAGGTCCCGGCAATTCGCAACATCCCACGATAGCGGATCGCGCCCGAGTAAGGTTCGCCGCCGGCAGCAAAGGCCGGCCCGGCGGCGACGATCGCTGCCGTCAGTACTGCCCAGCGCGGTGTTTCGAGCTGAAAATGGAAACCGACGAACAGCGCCAGCACCACCGCGCATGCAAGCTTAATGGCAAAGCGGAGATGCCGGGGAGCAATGGTATATGTCCCCATAGCGATTAACCGAATTCGCGCAGGCGCATAGCCAGTTTCTGGAAGAAGTTGGCCCGGCTGGTATCGCGGTCTTCTTTACCGGTGATCACCACCGTCGCCGTGGTGCCCGATGGCCACAGATTGCCCTGCTGCTGGTCGAGGCGAATACGCACCGGCACACGCTGCGCCAGACGCACCCACTCAAGGTTGGAGTCGACCGAGGCCATCCCTTTCGAGTCGCTGCTGCTGCTGGCGTTGGTCACCCCTGCAGCGATACTGTCCACTGTCCCTTTAATGGTTTTGCTGCTGCCAAGCGGGGTAATCTCCGCACGGTAGCCAGGGCGGACGCCTTCCAGCTTGGTCTCTTCCAGATAGGCCATGACGTAAAACGTATTCTCTTTCACCAGCGCCACCGCCGTGGAGCCACGGGTAATAAACTCCCCGGTATAGACGTTAAGGTTGGTCACCCAGCCATCCGCGGGGGCGCGAATTTCTGTGCGCTCGAGGTCCAGCCTGGCCAGATCGCGGCTGGCTACCGCTTTCGCCAACTGATGCTCAACGGTTTGCAGCACGTTGTTCGCCTGGTCTATTTCTTCCCGCGACATCGCCTGTATGCCCAGCTTATTACGCCGACCCGCTTCAACGCGCTTCTCCTGCGCTAAGGTCTGGTAGTAGGCGACATCGGCTTCCGCCTCCGCCAGCGCTTTTTGGTAACGAGGTTGGTCAATAACGAACAATACCTGGTCTTTCTTAACCAGTTGGTTATCCTTGACGTTTACCTGGGAAATCAGCCCGGAGACGTCAGGGGCAATCGCCACAATGTCAGCACTAAAGCGCGCATCCCGCGTCCACGGCGAAGCGGTGTAATAGACCCAGGCGCGGAAAATCGCCACGAAAGCCAAAATGACCAGTATCACGGTAATAGCGGTACGGAGGATATTTCTTGTTAGTGTTTTCACATCAACCTCAAACGAACAAGCGCGATATCAAATAAAAAAGGCAGCAATATAGCGCCGTATTAAACAGTGCAGGGTGCCAGACAAAATCGTAAATGCCGGTCGGAACCAGCAGTCGATGCACCAGCCAAAAGATGGCCAGCGACAAAAGCAACTCGAAGAAGATCGGCGGAAACGATAAGCCGAAAATCACGATGACAGGAAACAGACTCATGATGACCTTGAATAAGAAGCGTACAGGTAGTGAGCAGATGCGTTTATTATGTAGCTAACAATATATTAACGTAACGATTGCCGCATTATCTACAATGTGTGATCTAAATCACTTTTAAGCCAGAGTGAATAATGGAACGATTAAAACGCATGTCCGTTTTCGCCAAAGTGGTCGAATTAGGTTCATTCACCGCGGCGGCCCGCCAGCTTCAGATGAGCGTTTCTTCGATCAGTCAGACCGTAGCCAAACTGGAAGATGAGCTGCAGGTAAAGCTGCTCAACCGCAGCACCCGCAGCCTTGGCTTAACTGAAGCAGGTAAAATCTATTACCAGGGCTGCCGTAGGATGCTGTTTGAAGCGCAGGATGTCCATGAGCAATTATACGCATTTAATAACACCCCCATCGGGACGCTGCGCATCGGTTGCTCTTCAACTATGGCACAAAATGTTCTGGCGCGCATAACGGCGGAAATGCTGAAAGAATACCCCGGACTCTCCGTCAATCTGGTCACCGGCATACCAGCCCCTGACCTGATCGCCGACGGCCTTGACGTGGTGATCCGCGTGGGGGCCCTGCAGGATTCCAGCCTTTTTTCCCGCCGCCTGGGCTCAATGCCGATGGTATTATGCGCCGCCAAAAGCTATCTGGCGCAGGCAGGCAATCCGGAGAAACCGGCCGACCTCGCCAGCCATTCATGGCTCGAATATAGCGTACGTCCGGATAACGAATTTGAAATTATCGCCCCGGAAGGGATCTCAACCCGCCTGATCCCGCAGGGGCGCTTTGTGACCAACGATCCCATGACGCTGATACGCTGGCTGACAGCCGGGGTGGGTATCGCTTATGTACCATTGATGTGGGCGATCGAAGAGATCAACCGCGGCGAGCTTGAGATCCTGTTGCCCAGCTACCAGTCCGATCCGCGGCCGGTCTACGCGCTGTATACGGAAAAGGATAAACTGCCGCTGAAAGTGCAGGTCTGTATCAACTATCTGACAGAGTATTTTGTCGACGTGGCGAAGATCTATCAGGGCATGCACGGGCGCGGGATCGCCCGGTGAAGCGGTTCCCGGCAGGGCCGGGAACCTGGTCAGGATCAGGCGGTACCGCCGACGGTAAGATTATCGACCTTCAGGGTCGGCTGGCCGACGCCCACCGGCACGCTCTGGCCCTCTTTGCCACAAACGCCAACGCCGTTATCCAGCCGCAGGTCATTCCCTACCATCGAAATCTGCTGCATGGTTTCAATCCCGGAGCCGATCAGCGTGGCCCCTTTCACCGCCTTCGTGACCTTCCCTTTTTCGATCAGATAGGCTTCGGAGGTAGAGAAGACAAACTTACCGGAGGTGATATCCACCTGCCCGCCGCCAAAGTTAGGCGCGAAGATACCGTAATCGACCGACTCGATAATCTCCTGCGGCGTCGACTGGCCCGCCAGCATATAGGTATTGGTCATACGCGGCATCGGCAGATGAGCATACGACTCGCGACGGCCGTTACCGGTCGGCGCGACGCCCATCAGACGCGCATTGAGCTTATCCTGCATATAGCCTTTCAGGATGCCGTTTTCGATCAGCACGTTGTATTGCCCCGGCGTGCCTTCGTCATCGATGGCAACCGACCCGCGACGATCGACGATGGTGCCATCATCCACCACGGTGCACAGCTCAGAGGCAACTAATTCCCCCATATGGCCGCTAAAGACCGAGGTGCCGCGACGGTTGAAATCACCTTCCAGCCCATGGCCGACCGCTTCGTGCAGCAGGACGCCAGGCCAGCCGGCGCCGAGCACCACCGGCAGCATCCCCGCCGGGGCGGCGACTGCCGAAAGGTTCACCAGCGCCATGCGCACGGCTTCTTTCGCCCAGGCATCAGCCCGCACGTCGCCCTCCTGGGAGGCGAGGAAATAGTCATAGCCAAAGCGTCCACCGCCGCCGCTGCTGCCGCGCTCACGCTTGCCATCCTCTTCCACCAGCACGCTGACCGAAAGGCGCACCAGCGGGCGAACATCCGCGGCGAGGGTGCCGTCGGTGGCGGCCACCAGAATCAGCTCATAAACGCCGCTCAGGCTGGCCGAAACTTCCTGCACGCGCTTGTCCGCCGCCCGGGCGACTTTGTCCACCCGGCGCAGAATATCCAGCTTCTCTTCCCGACTCATGCTCTGCAGCGGGTCGATGCTGGTGTACAAAGGGCTGTACTCAACGGCTCCCAGGGTCTGCACTTTGCCATTACCGGTATCACGCACAATCGTCCGCGCCGCCTGGGCGCTCTGCTCCAGCGCCAGCTTGCTAATCTGGTCCGCATAGGCAAAGCCCGTTTTTTCGCCGCTGACGGCGCGCACGCCTACGCCCTGGTCAATGTTGTACGACCCATCTTTAATGATGCTGTCTTCCAGAACCCAGGATTCGTGATAGCTCGACTGAAAATAGAGATCGCCGTAATCGAGGCGGCGCTCGGTCAGTTGACCAAGAATGGCAAACAGATCCTGATGATTCAGGCCATTTGCCGACAGTAATTGTTCACTTACCAGGTTCAGACTCATCGTTATGCTACTCGTTTGTTGCCGCCTGACAGGCGGAAATACAGAAGGCGATCTATTGAGATTGCGGCAATTCCCGGCAATCGTCAAATCATTGCTTTTTGTTGCTACGCGCCTGGCGCAGCACCTCATTGATCTGCGGCTGGTCAATCGGACCAGTAATGCGATAGCGCAGAATCGAGACTTTGTTCCACAGCGGGCCCAGCACCTTGCTGGCGGCAAACACCGCCGCGCCGACGATAGGGTTGACGGCAAAAGCCGCCGCCACGCCGACGGTCGCAGAGATCTCCGGCGCCACCACCGCCTGCAGATCCAGCCGGCGACGCACCAAATCGACCGAACCTTTCATGGCAATATCCGCTTCCAGGCCATCCACCAGCGTATCGTCGGTATGCAGCACGCCATCCTTGATCCATGCCGTACTGTTAATCGAGTCGAAGTAAAAGCCCTCGCTGAAGGTATCGCTAAAGTCGAAGCGCAGCTTACGCAGCAGGGCATCAACGCTCAGCAAACGCAGCAGTTGGCCAGCGTGTCCGGTACTCAGGTCGGTAAACTGTCCCTTGCCGAGGTGGCTTTTAATGATCCCATTGAGCGATGCGACATCGGGCGACCAGGGCGGCGCGCGCCAGTGCAGATCATAGTCGATGTCAAACGGCGAATCCTTCACCGGCGTGGAAACGCCGAAGAAACTGGCAAACTCATCCGTTTTATTGCCATGCAGTTTGCCTTTCAGCGACGTGCGTACACCAGCCGGCGCGCTGACCCAGACGCCATCGGTCGTCAGTCGGCCAAACCCGGTATCCACCAGACCATTGGAGAGCGTTAAGGTATCGCCCTTAATCGCCACATCGCCGTCGATACGGCCATATTTTTGCCCCCACAGCCAGCATTCCGCACAGCGCAGCTGCAGATCGGGCCAGCCGTGGAAATCCAGCCGCGTCTCTGCCTGCGGGGCAGCGTTCTTCTCACCGGTCTGGCCATTGGCGCTGGTCGGGTTGAAATAGAGATAACGCACATTCGCCAGCCAGGGCGCATTGTCGCGCATCGTCAGGGTAGCGTTGATTTCACGCCCCTGCGCCTCGACCTGCGAGCCGCCGGCGACCGGCTGCGACATCAGACTGACGTTGTTCCACTGTTGACCGGCAAGCGCCAGCGACGGCGTACGCAGCACAATGCGCTGGGGAAAGAGTATGGTGCTGCTGACTTCATTCGCCGCCCCGTTTTGAAAGAGCGCCAGCCATTGAGCGCCATCCATCGGTGGCAAATTGAGTTCAACCCCAGGCTGGTCAGGCAGCGGAGAGAGCCCCTTGCTGTCCGAAGTAAGGATTGCCCGATCCAACGTCAGCTTATGGTTCAGCAACCAGCGGCTGTTGATATGATTCTTCGCGCCGACGGAGCCGGTCAGGTCGAAGCTGCTCAAACCGCCGGCGACGTTAATTTTGATCGGCATCGGCTCTCCAGCGGGCTTATTGACCGGCGAAGGTAAGTGACTGCTCACATTCTTGAGGTCGCCGTTGATATCAACCTTATAGCTGGCGTTACCATGGTACGGCAGTTCGATAGCGACCTTGCCCTCCCACGGCACGCTGCCGCTCAGCGACTCGTTGACGGCTTTTGGCAGCAACCCGGTATGCGATGGCTGCCAGTTGGCGTTCATCCCGACGTCCACCAGAAACGCTTTTTCGCCCTCCCGGGTGGAAAAATTGAGATTCAGCGGCTGATGAAACCAGGTCGCGCTCAACGTTTCGCTATTGAGATCGCCATTCACGAAGCTGAAATTCCCGCTCAGGTTTTGCAGAGTGGTGTCTAACGGCTTGATAAACAGACTGTTATTCTGCAGACGCACATCGCCTTTCGCGGTGGTCATTTCGCCATCTAAAGGGATGTTAAGATGTAAGCGAGCGCTCACATCCCCGTCCAGCTGCAGGGAATCCAGCGCCGCTCCCAGGGTCTCTTTCAGCGGCGTGGTGTTGAAATAAGGTCCCACCTCTTTGCCCGGGCCTTTGATATCGGCATCAATCAACAGCTTTTCAGCGGTATAGTCCGGGATCGCGGCATCGAGATTGCTGGCGGTGACATTGCCGAGCATCGCTTTATCCGCCCGCATCCACAACCCGTTATTGATGAAGTTGAGGTCGATGTTCAGCCCGGTCAGCGCCGGCCAGTCCGGCTGGAAGGCAAAAGTGGCGTTCTTCAGTGGGACATAAACCTGGAACTGCCCTTCATTATGCGGGTAAGGGAAAAGATGCGGATTGCCGCCATACACCAGCGTCGCATCGCGAGCCTGTCCGGCTTTAATCGCGCCGCTGAGATAGTCCACCAGCGCCTTGCCCATCAGGTTTTCCGGGAAGTAACGCCATGCCTGGCCACCATCATTGGTGCTGATGCCCGCCAGAATGCCCAGCCAGGGATCATCTCCCTGCGGTTGCAGATAGCGGAAGCCGCCGCGGGCGCGGACACCCGTCGCCTGCACGTCAATATCGCGGCCATCAAGCATAAACCCTTTGTCGTTTTTCACCCAGCTGAGGGTGGCTTCGCCAGCGGCGATCTCCAGCGGGGCGCGGAAAACACCGGTATAAGGCATCAGCGCCTGCGTCATGCGGGCGCGCAGTTCCCCGTGCTCAACGCTGCCATTCAGACTGCCGGAAAAGTGTTCCGCTCCCGGCAGGAGTTTCCACTGCTTCCATGCCAGATCGCTCCACTGCGCCTGAAAGCGCGTTTTCTCCGTCGCCTGCAGGGGAATATCGAGCGCCAGCAGGTTGATTTTGCCGCTGGGCTGCGTGGTGCGCCAGAGCTCGCCCAGGGAAGGCGCCAGCTTATCGGCGAAGGGCTGTAATCCGCTGAGGCCGCTGAGGGTTAAGTTGCTGGCACGAATGCGTAATTCATCGCTACGCTGATGGTCGTCGCCACCGACGTCCTGCGCCGGGATCCAGGCCATCGCCAGCGCGCCGCTTGGCCAGGGTTTATCGTCGATAGCGATCCGCGTATCGGGAATGTAGAAGCCCCAGCTCTGCTTGTCATGGGAGAGATGCGCCGTCAGGTTATCCACTGACAGGTGATGCACCTCGTCATCCCCCTGCCAGCTGGCGCCCCCTTTTTTCAGCCATACGTCACCGCTGGCCACATCGCCTTTTTCAATGGTCATCCAACCTTCAAGGCTGAAGCGGGCGCTCTTCAGAGCGATATTGTCCTGCATCCAGCGGCCGAGCCACGGTTTGACGTCAATATCGTCAGCCTGTAGCCAGACTCGCCCTTTATTCAGCAGGCCATCCTCATCGCGGAGATCCATCCGCACCTGCATCACGCCATGCTGGCCGGTGAGACTGGAGAGGCTAAGCTGCCCCTCGGCGCGGTGACGGTTCCTGCCGTTAAGCCAGGTCAGCTGCGGGACTGCCAGCTCCGCCCGCTGACCGGAAATGGTCAGGAAGCTCAGATGGCTGTCGCGCAGGGTAAAGTGGTCGAACTGACGTAAAAAGAGATCGCTGATGCGGTCGGTTTTCAGGCTTTCGCCGCCGTCATTGGTCTGAATAGGGGTGTTGGTATGAACCTGCAGCTGCCAGAAGGTAAGATCGCGGAACTGCCAGCGCATATGCAGCAAACTCTGCCAGACGTCCAGCGCCAGGGTCACGCGCTTCACCGCCATTTTGCCGCCGTCTTTCAGCCCGACCTGAATATCACGGACATCTAACGTCGGACCAAAATTTTGCCAGCTGGCGGTGATCTGCGAGGCATCCACCGGCGTGCCGGTAAGTGTGGAAATCTTCTCCAGCAGCTGCGGACGCCAGGCGTCAAGCTGCGGCAACACGAGACGCAAGCCACTCACCAGCAGCGCGACGATAACAATCAATGTTGCCACGGTGAGCAATAAAATCCCGGGCAGTCGCCTCACGCCTCTCTCCTTGTCAGCCGCACAATGACGCGGTGTCTTACATCATAACCACATCGAACTGCTCTTGATTATAGAGCGGCTCAATTTGTACCTTGACCTGCTTGCCGACAAAGATTTCCACTTCCGCCAGCGCGTGCGACTCTTCCCCTTTCAGGGTTTCCGCCACCGCAGGGGAAGCATAGACCAGGAAGCGATCGGAATCATAAGCATGATGCACGCGGACGATCTCACGCATAATCTCATAGCATACCGTTTCAACCGACTTTACCGTTCCGCGTCCGTGGCAGGTCGGGCACTCGTTGCACAGCACATGCTCCACGCTTTCACGCGTCCGCTTGCGGGTCATCTCCACCAGTCCCAGCTGCGAGAAGCCATTGATGCTGGTTTTCACCCGATCTTTACTCAGCGCCTGCTCTAAGGAGTGCAGTACCCGTCGACGATGGTCTTCATTGTTCATGTCAATGAAATCAATGATGATAATGCCGCCGAGGTTACGCAAACGTAGCTGGCGGGCTATCGCCTGGGTGGCTTCGATATTGGTATTGAAGATAGTATCATCAAGATTCCGGTGCCCGACAAACGCCCCGGTATTGATATCAATGGTAGTCATCGCCTCGGTCTGGTCGATGATCAGGTAGCCCCCGGACTTCAGCTCAACCTTACGCTCCAGCGCGCGCTGAATTTCGTTCTCCACGTCAAAGAGATCGAAAATCGGCTGGCGACCGCTGTAGTGTTCCAGCTTGCTGGTCATTTCCGGGATATATTCAGCGGTGAACTCAAGTAACGCCTCGTAGGTCAGGCGAGAGTCGACGCGAATACGGTCGAGATGCGCATCGGCAAAATCACGCAGCACGCGCTGAGCCAGGGCCAGCTCGCCGTACAGCTGATAACGGGTCTGATTGCGCTTTTTGCGCTCCATCACCTTGGTCCAGACGCGCTTCAGATAGGCGGCATCGGCGGCCATTTCCTGCTCGTGAACCCCTTCCGCAGCGGTGCGAATGATAAATCCGCCCTGCTCGTCGCAGTAATCTGCGACAACCTTCTTCAACCGCTCACGCTCGGCTTCGCTTTCAATGCGTTGGGATACTCCCACGTGGGAGGCGCCTGGCATAAACACCAGATAACGGGAAGGCAGGGTGATATCCGTGGTCAGACGCGCGCCTTTGGTGCCCAGCGGATCTTTGACCACCTGGACCATCAGGTCCTGGCCCTGGCGCACCAGCTCCGAAATATCGCGTACGGTAAACTGCTTTTGCTCCTCACCAGCGACACATTCGGTATGCGGCATGATATCGGAGGCGTGGAGGAACGCCGCCTTATCGAGACCAATATCTACAAAAGCCGCCTGCATTCCCGGCAGCACTCGGCTAACACGACCTTTGTAGATATTGCCTACTATTCCGCGTCGCGCTTCACGCTCAATATGGATTTCCTGCAGAATACCGCCATCGATATACGCGACGCGCGTTTCGGATGGCGTTACGTTAACTAATAATTCAGCCGTCATCTTTATCCCTTTTCTTTACGCAGTGAGTTAAAGTTACTGAGCAACTCATACGTTTCCACCAGCGGTAAGCCGACTACGGCGTGATAGCTGCCATTAATCTTCCTGACGAAGCAACCACCCAACCCTTGAATACCGTATGCACCTGCTTTATCTAAAGGCTCGCCGCTGGCCACATATTCGGCGATATCCTGCTCGCTAAGCAGCCGGAAGGTCACGTCCGTGACCACCAGACAGTCCAGCGTCTGCTGCGTATCTGCCAGCGCCACCGCAGTCATGACCTGATGCGTTTGGCCGGAAAGCAGACGCAGCATTGCTGCAGCGTGTTCAGCGTCGCGCGGTTTCTCCAGCACTTCGCCGTTAAGAATGACAATCGTATCCGCCCCCAGCACCGGCAAATCGCGCGATGCCATCGCCACCCCGGCCTGCGCTTTTTCGCGCGCCAGGCGGACAACATAGTGCTCGGCGCTCTCCTGCGGCTGGCGCTGTTCCTCAATACCGGGAACCAGACGCTCGAAAGTGAGACCAAGCTGAGTCAGCAGTTCCTGCCGACGCGGGGAACCTGAAGCAAGATACAGAGTTGTCATATCAACCTTATTGCACTGCAAATTGCTGACGCACTTTGCGCATCAGCAGGAAGAGCCATGGCCAGAGGACACCGTTTACTACACTACTCCAGAATACTTCCGGACGGAAAGAGACGTTGATCACTAAAAACTCTGCCCAGAAAACAATGATATCCACGGCCAGGGATAACAGCATGACCACCAGCGCTTGTTGCCACAGCGCCAGGTTACGGAACAGCTGATATTTCAGCGCGACCAGATAGGCGATAATGCTTAAGGACAGGGCGCGAACGCCCAGCGTCGAGCCGCTAATGAGATCAAGAATAGCCCCCATCACGAAGCCCGTCCCCACGTTCACCCGGTGCGGCAGGGCGAGGATCCAGTACAGCAGGATCAATAATACCCAGTTGGGCCGGAAAACGCTGATGTCCGCCGGCCAGGGCATAATTTGCAGCAATAGCGCGATAAGAAACGAGAGCCAGATAACCCAGCGTCCCTGGCTACGATAACTTGCCACTATTGCCCCCCTGCAGGCAGAGACGGCTGCGATGGCGTCAGCCCGGTGGCTGGCGCCGGCATCTGCGGCCCCATGGCATCCGGCGCAGGCAGCACCTGCGGCATCATCTGCATCAGGCGCTCGTTAGCCACGCGATGGACCTCTTCCGGGGTCATCGGGTTGGCGCCATTGCGATCGGCGCCCCACAGCAGCAGCAGATAGCGCAAGCGCTGCAGCCCGGCCGTCGGACGCGCCTGAATCACGGTGTAGGCGCGCTGAGTGTCCAGCTTCACCGAGGAGACCACCCCGACCGGATACCCTTCCGGGAAGCGGCCACCGAGACCAGAGGTCACCAGCACATCGCCGACGCGAATATCGGTATTCGCCGGCAGATGCTCAAGCTGGAGATCGTCAGTACAGCCGTTACCGGCGGCAATCACGCGAATGTCGTTACGCAGGACCTGGATCGGCAGCGCATGGGTGGCATCGCAGATCAGCAGCACCCGGCTGGTCATTTTCGCCACGGCCACGACCTGCCCCACTACGCCTTTATCGCTGATAACCGGCTGGCCTTCGTAAACACCGTTCACGCTGCCCTTATCAATAACCACCTGATCGCTGTAGGGGTCGTTGACCGTTGAGATGACCTGCGTCACCATTTTTTGTTCGTCCTGGCGCAGCGGCGAGCCAAGCAGTTCACGCAGACGCGCGTTCTCTTGCTTGTACTGGCCCAGCATCAGCAGATCGCTGTTTTTCAGCAACAGTTCCTGACGCAGCGCGCGGTTTTCCAGTTCGAGCTGATCGCGGGTCGCCAGCGTTTGCGATACGCTGTCGAGGAGTTCCCGGGGACCATTAGAGACAAAGTAGAAAGGGCTGACGGCTGTATCCATGTACGTTCTGATTTGACTGAACGTACCCAGGCGGCTGTCGGCGATAATGACGCCAAGCGCCACCAGCACCGCCAGAATAAGGCGAATCTGTAGCGAGGGGCCACGGCTAAAAATTGGCTTCATAGGCTATGCGTATTCTCGTGTCAGTAAAGACCAGGGGCAGCCGCTAAGCCACCCCAGACCTTCAGGCTGACTACTCTTCGCTAAACAGGTCGCCGCCGTGCATGTCGATCATTTCCAGCGCCTTGCCGCCGCCACGCGCTACGCAGGTCAGCGGATCTTCAGCAACCACGACTGGAATACCGGTTTCTTCCATTAACAGACGGTCCAGGTTGCGCAGCAGCGCACCACCGCCGGTAAGAACCATCCCGCGCTCGGAGATATCAGAAGCCAGTTCCGGCGGGCACTGCTCCAGAGCAACCATGACCGCACTCACGATGCCGGTCAGCGGCTCCTGCAGCGCTTCAAGAATTTCGTTGGAATTCAGGGTAAAGCCGCGTGGTACGCCTTCCGCCAGGTTACGGCCGCGAACTTCGATTTCACGCACTTCATCGCCCGGGTAAGCCGAACCGATTTCGTGTTTGATACGCTCAGCGGTCGCTTCACCGATCAGGGAGCCGTAGTTACGACGCACGTAATTAATCACGGCTTCGTCGAAACGGTCGCCGCCGATACGCACGGAAGAAGAGTAGACCACGCCGTTCAGGGAAATAACCGCGACTTCGGTAGTACCGCCGCCGATATCGACAACCATAGAACCGGTCGCTTCAGAAACCGGTAAGCCTGCGCCAATCGCTGCCGCCATCGGCTCTTCGATCAGGAAGACTTCACGAGCGCCAGCGCCCTGCGCGGATTCACGGATCGCACGACGCTCAACCTGGGTGGCGCCAACCGGTACGCACACCAGCACGCGCGGGCTCGGGCGCATAAAGCTGTTACTGTGCACTTGTTTGATAAAGTGCTGCAGCATCTTTTCCGTCACGAAGAAGTCAGCGATGACGCCGTCCTTCATCGGGCGAATCGCCGCGATATTACCCGGGGTACGGCCGAGCATCTGCTTCGCTTCATGACCTACGGCGGCGACGCTTTTCGGCGATCCGGCACGATCCTGACGAATGGCCACCACGGAAGGCTCATTCAATACGATGCCTTGTCCTTTTACGTAAATAAGGGTATTCGCGGTACCCAGGTCAATGGACAGGTCATTGGAAAACATGCCACGAAATTTTTTTAACATACTAAGGGATAATCCTGAAAGCTGGGGCGGAAAACAAAATCCGCTTACTTTACCAACCACACGCAGCAGCGACAAGGCGCAAAAATCACCTGCTGCGGTGAAAATTAGTGCAGTTCATTTCCTTTGTTACAAATTTTTCCGACTCCGTTCATTGCTGAAATCTTCAGCAGCGCTCCACGCCTGAATTTGTAACCTGTCAAAGGAGGGTCACTGGCATTTACATTGCGATGATCCGGCGAGTAGACAAGCACACCCCCTTCACGATGGCGCGCGTTATTCTACGTGAAATCACGCTAAACGGCAGATCAAACCGAGTATCTTTGCGAATATTTTTTCACATTTGTGTCAAGTGGCTGTGAGGCCGCAAAAAATTCCCCCTGACCGCCTGTGACACCGCATTGGGACAGCACTAACCACTCGCTGCGGCTGCGTACGCCCGTCGCAAAAACTTGCATAGGCATGCCTTTGCAGGCTTCCACCAGACTTTGCACCAGCAGCTGGTTCTCACTGCGCTTTTCAATGTTGCGCGCCAGCCCAGGATGCAGTTTGATCAACTCCGCATCCAGCTGCTTGATCCAGCTGGTTCCCACCAGGGTTAGTCCCGCCTGAACGACCGCCACCCGAACGCCCAGGGCGTTAACCAACCGCATAACCGGCTGCAGACGGCCGATATATTGACAAACATCTGCCTCCGCAAGTTCAAAAATAATCCGCTGACGCTGCGATTTTTCACACTGCATTAAGGCATCGCGCAGCCAGCGCTGAAAACGGGGACGAATCAGCGACTCCACCGACAGCTGTAACGCCAGGTTTTCCTCAGGCCAGAAGCCTAAAAATGGCAGCAGGCGCGTCACCTGCAGGCGGTCATACTCCTCCGCCAGACCAAACTGCAGCACCATCGGCATGTACTCGGCGGCGATCACCTCTTCTTTACCGTCGTACATCCGCGACATCAGTTCACGGTGATGCACCCGGCCATCGCGGGTAACGGCAGGTTTTTGGTACAACCGCGGTCCCCCGCGGCTCAGCATCTGTTCGATCAGCGTCCGCCAGCGAACGTTGCCGCGGCCTTTCTCAGGAAGGGTGTCATCGTAAACTGACCAACTATTGCTACCCTGCAGCACCGCGTTGCGCGTTGCCGCTTCCGCGTGCTCCATCACCTGCGCTGTCGATTGCCCGCTGCGGAAAGCACAGATCCCGATATGCATCATATCGTCGCGATCGAGAATGCGCGTCGGCGGCAGTGCGTCCATGGCCTTCAGCAACAGCCCGGCGATACTATCCGCCTCTTTTAACGTGCGGTGCGGCAGCAGCACGGCGAAGTCGCTACGGTGATAGCGCGCCAGTAGCGCGCCGGGATAACGCATAATAAAGGTAGAGAGCAGGTTGATAAGCGTGAAGTAATGCTCTTCGGCGGCCGCCCGTCCCCAGTTGTCCCGTAGCAGATCGAACTCCGGCAGACGGATCATCATGACGATGCCGTAGGCGCCCACTTTCTCCTGGTCTTCCAGCAGCGTGGCCAGCTGATTATCAAAGAACAGGCGGTTATTCAGGCCCGTTTTAGAATCCTGTGCCGCATAGGAGCGAATCAGCGTATCCATACGGCTGCGCTGATCGCTGGCGAACTGCAGCTCCGACAGCAGCATATCCAGCGCGCTGCTGGTGCTGGCTGGCCATTCATAGACCGATCCGCGCACCTGCGGCCCGCGCTCGCCGCTCAGGATGCGCGTGGAACGCAGCTCAAGCAGCTCCTGACCAGCCAGCTGGCGGCGGATCCAGCGGACGGCGAAGAAAATAATCACCACCATAAAGCCGATGGAGATCGACAGCGGGGCCGTGATCGACAGCGAGCGGAAATAGTTCACCATTGGGTCAACGTAGACCAGATGCAGAGTGATACCGGGGTGTTTAAGCGACGGGACCGTGATCTCACGGAATTGCTCATGGCTGCCAAGCGGGCGGTAGCTGTCGGTTCGGGAGTGGCTGTAGAGTGGTTTGCCGTTAAGCATGAAATCGATATGCACGATCTCGATCGGCGTCATCAGCTCATCCAGCTGCGGCTCAAGCTGATCAAAAGAGGTGGTGATGAGCCGGTTGTCCAGCATGGTCGCCACCGCCTGAACCCGGTTTTCGACCTTGTTTTCAATGCCGTTATAAAAACTCAGCGAAGCGCCAATCAGCGTGACAAAGATGGTCAGGCTAGTTAGCAGCGTGATAAAGGCTGAGAACTTCGTCGTTAATCGCATCCCTGTGTTAACTCCGCGAGTGAATGACTGCCCGATGAACCATCAGGCTCCCGTGCTGGCGCGCGCCTTGCCGCTAGCATTAACCTTTTAAAGCGCGACGCATACTATCAAAGATGGCGAGTCTGGCAATGGAATGCGTATTATCGGCGAAAGTATGCCGATAGCGAGTATAGTCGGCAGAAAAAATTTGCCAATCATTGCCCGCCTGCGGCCTGCGCCAGAAGCGCTTTAATTTTAGACGCAGGATGGCAAACCCGCGCCAGCGACGCAAATTATTACCGGTTTACCGTCTGGCCAGCTTACCGCCCTCTTTTCCCTGCTAAAGATGCCGGGTCATGCGCGGTAAAGGAAACGTCTTGCGCCACTTTCCGATGATTCCTGGACGGCCGCGCCTCTGCTTCGGCGGCGGCACCTCATCCTAATCTGCAATTTTTCGTGACATATTCGCGATAAATCGTCGTCTCCGTCATGCTTAGGGAAACGCATGACGGAGGACACCATGAAAAGAAAAAAACTGACGGAAGCCGACGTCACGGCCGAATCCGTTTTTATGCTCAAGCGGCGCCAGGTGCTGAAAATGCTGGGTATCAGCGCGACGGCGCTTTCGCTTCCCGCCGCCGCGCAGGCCGATCTGCTGGACTGGTTTAAAGGAAATGACCGCCCGCCGGCCCCGGCGGGCAAGGCCCTGGACTTTGCTAAACCCGCCGAGTGGCAGGCTAATCTGACGCTCACCCCGGAAGATAAGGTCGCCGGTTACAATAACTTTTATGAATTCGGCCTCGATAAAGCCGACCCGGCGGCGAACGCAGGTAGCCTGCGCACCGATCCCTGGACACTGACCATCGGCGGTGAAGTGGCGAAGCCGCTGACCCTTGACCATGACGATCTGACCAAACGCTTTCCGCTGGAGGAGCGCATTTACCGTATGCGCTGCGTGGAGGCCTGGTCGATGGTCGTTCCCTGGGTCGGTTTCCCGCTGCATAAACTGTTGGCGCTGGTGGAACCCACCAGCAACGCACGCTATGTCGCCTTCAAAACCCTTTACGCCCCGGATCAAATGCCCGGGCAGAAAGATCGTTTTATCGGCGGGGGACTTGCTTATCCTTACGTGGAAGGGTTGCGACTTGACGAAGCCATGCACCCCTTGACGCTGCTTACCGTCGGCGTGTATGGCAAAGCGCTGCCGCCACAGAACGGCGCGCCGATCCGCCTGACCGTGCCGTGGAAGTACGGTTTTAAAGGCATTAAATCCATCGTCAGCATTGAGCTGACGCGCGAGCAGCCGCCGACCACCTGGAATCTGGCGGCGCCGGACGAATACGGCTTCTTTGCCAACGTTAATCCCCATGTCGATCATCCCCGCTGGTCGCAGGCCAGCGAGCGGTTCATCGGCTCAGGCGGTGTGCTCGATGTGAAACGTCAGCCGACGTTGCTGTTTAACGGCTATGCCGACGAGGTGGCCTCACTGTATCGTGGTATGAACTTGCGGGAGAACTTCTAGTGCGTTTCACCGTCAAACAGATCGCGTGGTTGAAAGTCTTCCTCCACCTGGCGGGGTTTTTACCGCTGGTCTGGTTGTTCTGGGCCGGGCATCAGGGCTACTTTAGCGCCGATCCGGCCAAGGATATCCAGCACTTTACCGGCAGGATGGCGCTTAAATTTCTGCTGGCGACTCTGCTGGTCGCCCCGCTGGCGCGCTATGCGAAGCAGCCATTATTGATTCGCATTCGCCGCCTGTTAGGTTTATGGTGTTTTGCCTGGGCGACGCTGCACCTGACCAGCTACACCTTGCTGGAGCTGGGCATTAACAATCTGGCGCTGCTGGGCTCGGAGATTATCAATCGCCCCTATCTGACGTTAGGCATGATCTGCTGGGTGATCCTGCTGGCGCTGGCGGCGACTTCGACGCAGGCGATGCAGCGAAAACTGGGCCGTCGTTGGCAACTTTTGCACAATTTCGTCTATCTGGTGGCGATCCTCGCGCCGATTCACTACCTGTGGTCAGTGAAGATCGTCTCGCCGCAGCCCATCATTTATGCCCTGCTGGCGGTGGTGCTTTTGGCATGCCGTTATAAGAAGTTCCGCCAGTGGTGGCGCTGAATCCGGTAATGTGCAGTTTCCCGCAGATCTTTTATCAACCGCGACTCTTTTTACGATAGCGGT
Source organism: Klebsiella sp. HMSC25G12 (assembly GCF_001807705.1). NCBI lineage: Bacteria > Pseudomonadati > Pseudomonadota > Gammaproteobacteria > Enterobacterales > Enterobacteriaceae > Klebsiella > Klebsiella sp. HMSC25G12. Next base: position 26,645 of record NZ_KV789859.1, read on the forward strand.
TGATAATCTTCCCTGATAAGACCAGTATTTAGCTGCCAATTGCTACGAAATCGTTATAATGTGCGACTTTGGTTTTCCTGACGGGGTTTTCTGACCCTGAAAAGGTGACAAGGGCGCATTGAAGGTATATGTTGTTTTTTACCCGAAGATGGCAGGAGATCGCCACACGATGGCTGACAAGTTTCACATTTTGCTTTTGAATGGTCCAAACATTAACATGCTCGGTACCCGAGAGCCTGATAAGTATGGCACCCTCTCGCTGGCTGAAATTGTTAACCGTTTGACATCTGAGGCGGCGGCGCTGAATGTGAGCCTGGATCACCTGCAGTCCAACGCGGAGTATGCGTTAATCGACCGAATTCATCAGGCTAAAGACAACGTGGACTATATCCTGATTAATCCGGCCGCGTTCGCGCATACCAGCGTAGCAATCCGTGACGCGTTGCTTGCCGTGAACATCCCGTTTATCGAGATTCACTTGAGCAACGTGCATGCACGCGAACCCTTCCGCCAGCACTCATACCTGTCAGATGTCGCCGCTGGCGTCATTTGCGGACTGGGGGCGGACGGCTATTCATACGCTTTACAGACGGCGGTAAAACGCCTGTCACAATCACACTAAACAAAGAGTACGGAACCCACTCATGGATATTCGTAAGATTAAAAAACTGATCGAGCTGGTTGAAGAATCAGGTATCTCCGAACTGGAAATTTCTGAAGGCGAAGAGTCTGTTCGCATCAGCCGCTCTGCACCGGTCGCAAGCTATCCGGTTATGCAGCAGGCTTATGCTGCGCCGATGATGCAGCCTCAGGCGCCTGCCGCCGCGGCTGCCGCACCAGCTGCTGCAGCTGAAGCGCCGGCAAAAGCGGAAATCAGTGGTCACATCGTACGTTCCCCGATGGTTGGTACTTTCTATCGTACGCCAAGCCCGGACGCGAAAGCGTTTGTGGAAGTTGGCCAGAAAGTTAACGTGGGCGACACCCTGTGCATCGTCGAAGCGATGAAAATGATGAACCAGATCGAAGCCGACAAAGCCGGCGTGGTGAAAGCCATTCTGATCGAAAGCGGCCAACCGGTAGAATTCGACGAGCCGCTGGTAGTTATCGAGTAACGAGGCGAACATGCTGGATAAAATTGTCATCGCTAACCGTGGCGAGATCGCATTGCGCATCCTGCGTGCCTGTAAAGAACTGGGCATCAAGACCGTCGCTGTGCACTCCACCGCGGATCGCGATCTAAAACACGTATTGTTAGCGGATGAGACGGTCTGTATTGGCCCGGCTCCGTCCGTAAAAAGCTATCTCAACATCCCGGCTATCATCAGTGCGGCGGAAATCACCGGCGCGATAGCGATTCACCCGGGTTATGGTTTCCTCTCCGAGAACGCCAACTTTGCCGAGCAGGTTGAGCGCTCCGGCTTTATCTTCATCGGTCCGAAAGCCGACACTATCCGCCTGATGGGCGACAAAGTGTCCGCAATCACCGCGATGAAGAAAGCCGGCGTCCCGACCGTTCCAGGTTCTGACGGCCCGCTGACCGACGATATGGACGCTAACCGCGCCCATGCCAAACGCATTGGCTATCCGGTGATCATCAAGGCCTCCGGCGGCGGCGGCGGTCGCGGTATGCGCGTTGTGCGTAGCGACGCCGAACTGGCGCAGTCTATCTCCATGACCAAAGCGGAAGCGAAAGCGGCTTTCAATAACGACATGGTCTACATGGAGAAATACCTGGAAAATCCTCGCCACATCGAGATCCAGGTACTGGCGGACGGTCAGGGTAACGCTATCTATCTGGCAGAGCGTGACTGCTCCATGCAGCGTCGCCACCAGAAAGTGGTCGAGGAAGCGCCGGCGCCGGGCATCACCCCGGAACTGCGTCGCTACATCGGCGAACGTTGCGCGAAAGCCTGTGTGGATATCGGCTACCGCGGAGCGGGCACCTTCGAGTTCCTGTTCGAAAACGGCGAGTTCTACTTCATTGAAATGAACACCCGTATTCAGGTAGAACACCCGGTTACCGAAATGATCACCGGCGTTGACCTGATCAAAGAGCAGCTGCGTATTGCAGCTGGCCAGCCGCTGTCCATCAAGCAGGATGAAGTGGTCGTCAGAGGCCATGCGGTGGAATGCCGTATCAACGCCGAAGACCCGAACACCTTCCTGCCGAGCCCGGGTAAAATTACCCGCTTCCACGCGCCGGGCGGTTTTGGCGTGCGCTGGGAGTCTCATATTTACGCCGGTTACACCGTACCGCCGTACTATGACTCCATGATCGGTAAACTGATCTGCTACGGCGAAAGCCGTGACGTGGCGATTGCCCGCATGAAGAATGCGCTGCAGGAACTGATCATCGATGGCATCAAAACCAACGTCGATCTGCAGATGCGCATTATGAGCGACGAGAACTTCCAGCATGGTGGCACTAACATCCACTATCTGGAGAAAAAGCTCGGACTGCAGGAAAAATAATCCTGTATTTGCTGCAAAAGGCCGGTTAATCCGGCCTTTTTTCTTTTTCTCTCCCCTCGACTTTTCCATGCGGTACAATCCCCGCTTTCTTCATCCTCAAGGGACAAAAAATGGACAAACGCTTTGTTCAGGCCCATAAAGAAGCGCGCTGGGCGCTGTGGCTGACCCTTCTCTATCTTGCCGCCTGGCTGGCGGCGGCCTATCTGCCGGGCGTCAGTATCGGTTTTACCGGCCTGCCGCACTGGTTTGAAATGGCCTGCCTGCTGGTGCCGCTGCTGTTTATACTGCTGTGCTGGGCGATGGTGCGCTTTATCTTCCGTGATATCTCTCTGGAGGATAACGATGCAGCTTGAGATTATCGTGGTGCTGATCGCTTATCTGTTTGTTGTCTTCGGACTGTCGATTTACGCGATGCGTAAACGCAGCACCGGGAACTTCCTTAGCGAGTATTTCCTCGGCAGTCGATCGATGGGGGGGTTTGTATTAGCCATGACCCTCACCGCCACCTATATTAGCGCCAGCTCGTTTATCGGCGGCCCCGGCGCCGCCTATAAATATGGGCTGGGTTGGGTACTGCTGGCGATGATCCAGGTACCGACGATCTGGCTTTCTCTGGGGATCCTCGGCAAGAAGTTCGCGATCCTGGCGCGACGCTACAATGCTATTACCCTTAACGATATGCTGCAGGCGCGCTACCAAAGCCGCGCGGTGGTATGGATTGCCAGCGTCAGCCTGTTGGTGGCCTTTGTCGGGGCCATCGCGGTGCAGTTTATTGGCGGCGCGCGCCTGCTGGAAACCGCTGCCGGGATCAAGTACGAAACCGGTCTGCTGATCTTTGGGATCACCATCGCGCTGTATACCGCTTTCGGCGGCTTCCGCGCCAGCGTACTCAACGATACGATGCAGGGAATGGTGATGTTGATCGGGACGATCGTCCTGCTGGTTGGTGTCGTCCATGCTGCCGGCGGCCTGCATCAGGCGGTGGACACACTGCAGCGGATCGACCCACAGCTGGTGTCGCCGCACGGTGCGGATGATATCCTGTCCCCCACCTTTATGACCTCGTTCTGGGTGCTGGTTTGCTTCGGCGTTATCGGCCTGCCGCATACCGCCGTACGCTGTATCTCCTATAAAGACAGCAAAGCCGTGCACCGCGGGATTGTCATTGGCACGATCGTCGTGGCGATTCTGATGTTCGGCATGCATCTCGCCGGCGCTCTTGGCCGCGCCGTCCTGCCGGGCCTCACCGTGCCCGATCTGGTGATCCCCACGTTGATGGTCCAGGTGCTGCCGCCGTGGGCTGCAGGACTGTTTTTAGCCGCGCCAATGGCTGCGATTATGTCGAACGTGAACGCCCATTTACTGCAGGCATCGGCTACGATCATTAAAGATCTGTGGCTCAGCGCGCAGCCAACAAAAAAACGCAATGAGCAGAAGCTCAAGCGGATCTCAACGATCGCCACCTTAGTGCTGGGTATATTAATGATGCTGGCCGCCTGGCGGCCACCGGAAATGATTATCTGGCTCAATCTGCTGGCCTTCGGCGGCCTGGAAGCGGTGTTTTTATGGCCGCTGGTGCTGGGCCTTTACTGGGAGCGGGCAAACGCTGCCGGGGCGCTCAGCGCGATGTTGGTGGGCGGCGTGCTGTATGCCGTGCTCGCGACATTTCATATTCAGTTCCTGGGCTTCCATCCTATCGTGCCCTCGCTACTGCTAAGTTTGTTGGCTTTTGTCGTCGGGAACCGTTTCGGCCAACCCGTCCCGCCAGCCCCTGTGATGACTACTGATAAATAAAGAGTTTTGCTATGCCATGGATCCAACTGAAACTAAATACTACCGGCGCGAACGCAGAAGATCTTAGCGATGCGCTGATGGAGGCCGGATCGGTCTCCATCACCTTCCAGGATACGCACGATACGCCGGTATTTGAGCCGTTGCCCGGGGAAACCCGGCTGTGGGGCGATACCGACGTGATCGGCCTGTTCGATGCCGAAACCGATATGAAAGCGGTCGTTGCCCAACTGGAGCAGCATCCGCTGCTCGGCGCCGGCTTTGCGCATAAAATTGAACAGCTGGAAGATAAAGACTGGGAGCGCGAGTGGATGGATAACTTCCACCCGATGCGTTTCGGTGAGCGCCTGTGGATTTGTCCGAGCTGGCGCGATGTCCCCGATGAGAACGCGGTCAACGTGATGCTTGATCCGGGACTGGCTTTTGGTACCGGCACTCATCCCACTACCGCCATGTGTCTGCAGTGGCTCGACGGTCTCGACCTGCAGGGCAAAACCGTTATCGATTTTGGCTGCGGTTCCGGCATCCTGGCGATCGCCGCCCTGAAACTGGGTGCCGCTAAAGCGATCGGGATTGATATCGACCCACAGGCCATCCAGGCCAGCCGTGATAACGCCCAGCGTAACGGCGTCTCCGAGCGTCTTGAACTGTATCTGCCGCAGGATCAGCCAGAAGCCATGAAAGCCGATGTCGTGGTCGCAAACATCCTCGCGGGCCCGTTACGTGAGCTGGCCCCATTAATCAGCGTCCTGCCGGTTACAGGCGGCCTGCTGGGCCTTTCCGGCATTCTGGCAAGCCAGGCGGAAAGCGTCTGCGAAGCCTACGCCCCGCTCTTCACCCTCGACCCGGTGGTGGAGAAAGAGGAGTGGTGCCGGATCACCGGCCGGAAAAACTAAGCACAATGCGGCCTGCGGGCCGCATTTTTGTTTCCAGTAGCCACCAAATAATGCCTGGAAATGAGAGGCAGATCGCACTACAGAGTACTTTTTTGGCTACAAAAACAGCGTTTTATGCCGTCAGGCAGCGAGTTTATCTAAGAAAAATCGAGAAGTTTTACGATTTTATAAATGGACACAAATTACCCATCATCAATTAAAGTAATGATTAATATAAGTATTTATTCATCGCTTTTACGCTAGTCCCGGATTCATTGATCTGCAACAGAGGATTGCTCAAAGTTTGGCCTTTCATCTCGTGCAAAAAATGCGTAATATACGCCGCCTTGCAGTCACAGTATGGTCATTTCTTAACTCATGCGCATCGGACACCACCAGCTCAGAAATCGCCTGATCGCAGCGCCCATGGCTGGCATTACTGACAGACCATTCCGGACGCTGTGCTATGAGATGGGAGCGGGTTTAACCGTTTCCGAGATGATGTCCTCTAATCCACAGGTGTGGGAGAGCGACAAGTCCCGTTTACGGATGGTGCATATTGATGAGCCCGGTATTCGTACCGTGCAAATCGCCGGTAGCGTACCGGAAGAGATGGCTGCAGCCGCGCGGATTAACGTGGAAAGTGGCGCCCAGATTATAGATATCAATATGGGATGCCCGGCGAAAAAGGTGAATCGCAAGCTTGCAGGTTCAGCCCTCTTGCAGTACCCCGAGCAGGTGAAGTCAATCCTGACGGCGGTCGTCAACGCGGTGGACGTTCCTGTGACTCTCAAGATTCGCACCGGTTGGGAACCGGAACACCGTAACTGCGTAGAGATTGCCCAACTGGCCGAAGAGTGTGGCATTCAGGCTCTGACTATTCACGGACGCACCCGCGCCTGCTTGTTTAACGGAGACGCTGAGTACGACAGTATTCGGGCAGTTAAGCAGAAAGTTTCCATTCCGATTATCGCGAATGGTGACATTACTGACCCGCTTAAAGCCAGAGCTGTGCTCGACTATACAGGGGCTGATGCCCTGATGATAGGCCGTGCAGCTCAGGGAAGACCCTGGATCTTTCGGGAAATCCAGCATTATCTGGACACTGGAGAGCTGCTGCCCCCGCTGCCACTGGCAGAGGTTAAGCGCTTGCTTTGTGCGCACGTTCGGGAATTGCATGACTTTTACGGTCAGGCAAAAGGGTACCGAATCGCGCGTAAACACGTCTCCTGGTATCTTCAGGAACATGCTCCAGATGACCAGTTTCGGCGCACATTCAACGCCATTGAGGATGCCAGCGAACAGCTGGAGGCGTTGGAGGCATACTTCGAAAATTTTGCGTAATAGAAATAAAGAGCTGACAGAACTATGTTCGAACAACGCGTAAATTCTGACGTACTGACCGTTTCTACCGTTAACTCTCAGGATCAGGTAACTCAAAAACCCCTGCGTGACTCGGTTAAACAGGCACTGAAGAACTATTTTGCTCAACTGAACGGTCAGGATGTGAATGACCTGTATGAGCTGGTACTGGCTGAAGTTGAACAGCCCCTGTTGGACATGGTGATGCAATACACCCGTGGTAACCAGACCCGCGCAGCCCTGATGATGGGCATCAACCGCGGTACACTGCGTAAAAAACTGAAAAAATACGGCATGAACTGATACTAGTCAGTTGCTTGCTTGATATAAAAGGCGCTCTTCGGCATGGGGAAGCGCCTTTTTTATTATCTGCGCCGACAGAACACATTACTGATTCACTACCCGCAGTACAGGCTCCTGCGATAAACGAGCAACACAGACCACCGCCATAATATTATCCACCAGCGCAGGTGCCTGCTGATACAGATCGAAGCGTTGCGGTTCAAGCAGCCAGTTTTTAATCAAGCCGGAAAAGGCGCTATGTAAAACAATTAATATCACGTCGATATTTGTTTCGGCTGGCAATATATTGTTACGCACACAGCGCTGCAGAATGCCGCCAATAACGGAATAGTTAAATCCAATGCGTTGGCGAATTTCGCTCTCCGATAACATATCGCTGGCAAACTCACAGCGTTGATAAAGGATTTGCATCAGGGCACGCTGGCGAGGATTCTCAGCAATATAGCGCAGGCCGGCAATAAATCGCTGGCGCAAATCTTTTAAGGGCTCCTGCTCATTCCTTGTCGCCAGGTTTTGCTGAATCAAATCCCTGAGCGGTGGCTGCTGCTGCCACATCTCATTAAACAACTCGGTCTTACTGGCAAAATGCCAGTATACGGCCCCGCGAGTCACCCCCGCCGCATCAGCGATATCCGTCAGGGTCGTATTGGTCACCCCCCGCAGGGCGAACTGCTGGATCGCGGACTCAATCAGGAGCTGCCGCGTGCGCAGCGCCTCCTCTTTGGTTTTTCTCGCCATATAAGATCTCAGTTCCCGATTAACAGGCAATATAGATTTTTCTGAAGATCCCTTAATCTAACATTCGGTGCACAATATTATTTAGCAAAAATGCAGACAAGCTAATTCTGATGTAGAAAACCAACGAATCACCTTAATGAATATTAATAGCCAACTCATTCATTAAAACAATGTCTGTTTATTATGTTTTACAATTAAGATAAATAGTAAAAACAGATCGGCCATTTTTTTGTTTTTGCGTGCCTTGCTGATTGCTTAAAAATAAGTATCTCTTACATCCAATGGCGTTTATTTGTAGGATGGCAAACTGCTTTTTGATTCCCTCTTTCTTTCACAGATTCGCCGCCGAATTTGGCTCGTAATCTATAAGGAACCGCAATGACAACTCACGCCAGAGTGACACTTTTATCCGGTTTAATTATCTCTGCCTTGTTGCTTACCGGCTGCGATAATTCGGGCAACCCGCAACCCCATGCACAGGCGCCGCAGGTGACGGTCCATGTCGTGAACAGTGCGCCGTTGTCGGTCACCACCGAACTGCCAGGCCGCACCTCTGCTTTTCGCGTGGCGGAAGTCCGCCCCCAGGTGAGCGGTATCATCCTGAAGCGTAACTTTGTTGAAGGAAGTGATGTCGAAGCAGGTCAGTCGCTCTATCAGATCGATCCGGCAACCTATCAGGCCGCCTGGAACAGCGCGAAAGGCGATGAGGCCAAGGCCGAAGCCGCAGCCGCCATCGCCCATTTGACGGTGAAACGCTACGTTCCACTGCTGGGTACCAAATATATCAGCCAGCAGGAATACGATCAGGCGGTGGCCACTGCACGCCAGGCCGACGCCGACGTCATCGCCACCAAAGCCGCCGTAGACACCGCCCGTATCAACCTGGCCTACACCAAAGTGACCTCCCCCATAAGCGGGCGCATCGGCAAATCGAGCGTCACCGAGGGCGCGCTGGTCACCAACGGTCAGTCGGATGCCCTGGCCACCGTCCAGCAGCTCGACCCCATCTATGTCGACGTGACGGAGTCCAGCAATGACTTTATGCGCCTTAAGCAGGAAAGCCTGCAGCGCGGCGGTGATACAAAAAGCGTTGAGCTGGTGATGGAGAACGGCCAGGCCTATCCGCTTAAAGGGTCGCTGCAGTTCTCTGACGTCACTGTCGATGAAAGCACGGGCTCTATCACGCTACGCGCTATCTTCCCTAACCCGCAGCATGCCCTGCTGCCGGGGATGTTCGTCCGTGCTCGCATAGACGAAGGTGTCGATCCGCAGGCCATCCTGGTGCCGCAGCAGGGAGTGACCCGCACGCCGCGGGGCGATGCCTCCGTGATGTTGGTGAATGACAAAAACCAGGTTGAAACCCGGGAAGTGGTCGCGACTCAGGCCGTTGGCGATAAATGGCTCATCACCAGCGGGCTGAAGCCGGGCGATAAAGTGATTGTCAGCGGCTTACAGAAAGTCCGTCCAGGCGTCACCGTCAAAGCGGAAGCGGAGCGTGCGGCACCGGCCGCACAATAAGGATACTCAGCCATGTCTAAGTTTTTTATCCATCGACCGGTCTTCGCCTGGGTGCTGGCCATCATTATGATGATTGCCGGCGGCCTGGCCATCCTGCAGCTACCGATAGCGCAGTATCCGACGATTGCGCCCCCTGCGGTGGCGATCTCCGCCACCTACCCGGGTGCGGATGCCCAAACCGTGCAGGATACGGTCACTCAGGTTATCGAACAGAATATGAACGGTATCGACAACCTGATGTATATGTCGTCAACCAGCGACTCCGCTGGCTCGGTAACCATTACGCTCACCTTTAAGTCCGGCACCGATCCGGATATCGCCCAGGTGCAGGTGCAAAACAAACTGCAGTTGGCTACGCCGCTGCTGCCTCAGGAAGTACAGCAGCAAGGGATTAGCGTCGAAAAATCCAGCAGCAGCTTCCTGCTGGTTGCCGGCTTTATCTCTGATAACCCGGCCACCACCCAGGACGATATTTCTGACTATGTCGCCTCCAACGTGAAAGACCCTATCAGCCGCCTCAACGGCGTGGGCGATGTGCAGCTGTTCGGCGCGCAGTACGCCATGCGCGTCTGGCTGGACGGCAATTTGCTGAATAAATACAACCTCACGCCGGTCGACGTCATCAATGCGCTGAAGGTTCAGAACGATCAGATCGCCGCGGGTCAGTTGGGCGGTACGCCGGCGCTGAAAGGTCAGCAACTGAACGCGTCGATCATCGCTCAGACGCGGCTTAAAGATCCGCAGGAGTTTGGCAAGGTTACACTCCGGGTCAATGCCGATGGTTCGGTCGTCCATCTGAAAGACGTCGCCCGCATTGAGCTGGGGGGAGAAAACTACAACGTCGTCGCGAGAATTAACGGTAAACCCGCCTCTGGTCTGGGTATTAAGCTTGCGACCGGCGCCAACGCGCTGGATACTGCCACCGCGATTAAAGCGAAGCTGGCCGAGCTACAGCCCTACTTCCCTCAGGGGATGAAGGTTGTCTATCCGTACGATACGACCCCTTTCGTCAAAATATCCATCCACGAAGTGGTTAAAACGCTCTTTGAGGCAATTATCCTCGTCTTTCTTGTCATGTATCTGTTTCTGCAGAACATGCGCGCAACGCTCATTCCGACGATTGCCGTTCCTGTCGTGCTGTTGGGTACCTTTGCGGTACTGTCGATGTTTGGCTACTCCATCAACACCCTGACGATGTTTGGCATGGTGCTGGCGATAGGCCTGTTGGTCGATGACGCCATCGTGGTGGTGGAAAACGTCGAACGTGTAATGGTTGAGGAGAAGCTCTCGCCAAAAGAAGCGACAGAAAAGTCGATGTCGCAGATCCAGGGGGCGCTGGTGGGTATCGCCATGGTGCTCTCTGCGGTATTCGTCCCGATGGCCTTTTTCGGCGGCTCGACTGGCGCGATTTATCGTCAGTTTTTGATCACTATCGTCTCCGCCATGGCGCTCTCCGTGCTGGTTGCGCTGGTACTGACGCCGGCGCTCTGCGCCACGTTGTTGAAGCCAGCCTCAGCCGAACACCATGAGAAAATAGGATTTTTCGGCTGGTTTAACGCCCGCTTTGACCAGAGCGTCAATCACTATACCAACAGCGTTAGCGGCATTCTGCGTGGAACAGGCCGTTATCTGGTGATCTACCTGGTGATAGTCGTGGGGATGGCCGTGTTGTTCATGCGTTTGCCCACGTCCTTTCTGCCCGACGAGGATCAAGGCGTCTTCCTGACCATGATCCAGCTGCCTTCCGGCGCGACCCAGGAGCGCACGCAGAAGGTGCTGGATACCGTAACCGACTACTATCTGCATAACGAGAAGGCCAATGTTGAAAGCGTCTTTACCGTTAACGGCTTCAGCTTCAGCGGCCAGGGGCAAAACTCCGGCATGGCGTTTGTCAGCCTGAAACCCTGGGAAGCGCGTAGCGGTGATGAAAACAACGTTGAGTCGATTATTAAACGGGCCACCGTGGCCTTCAGCCAGATAAAAGACGCCATGGTTTTCCCGTTCAACATGCCGGCCATTATTGAGCTGGGTACCGCCACCGGCTTCGACTTTGAGCTGATCGACCAGGGTGGACTTGGCCATACCGCCCTGACCCAGGCGCGAAACCAACTGCTCGGTATGGTGAAACAGCATCCGGATCAGCTGGTCCGGGTACGGCCCAATGGGCTGGAAGATACGCCGCAGTTCAAACTGGATGTCGATCAGGAAAAAGCGCAGGCGCTGGGCGTATCCCTCTCCGATATCAATGAAACGATATCCGCGGCACTAGGGGGGTACTATGTTAATGACTTTATCGACCGCGGCCGCGTGAAAAAAGTGTACGTCCAGGCTGATGCCCATTTCCGTATGCTGCCGAGCGACATTAACAACATGTACGTTCGTAGCGCCAACGGCGAAATGGTTCCGTTCTCCGCCTTTGTCACTTCACGCTGGATCTATGGCTCGCCGCGTCTGGAGCGCTACAACGGCTTGCCGTCCATGGAGATCCTCGGTGAAGCCTCGCCAGGAAAAAGTACCGGGGAAGCCATGGCCCTGATGGAACAACTGGCCAGTAAACTGCCGAGCGGCATCGGTTACGACTGGACCGGGATGTCTTACCAGGAACGGCTCTCCGGCAACCAGGCGCCTGCACTTTATGCCATCTCATTGATCGTCGTCTTCCTGTGCCTGGCAGCGCTGTATGAGAGCTGGTCGATCCCCTTCTCAGTCATGTTAGTGGTTCCGCTGGGGGTCATTGGCGCGCTGTTAGCGGCCACGCTGCGTGGGCTGAATAATGACGTTTACTTCCAGGTCGGTCTTTTGACTACGATCGGTTTGTCGGCAAAGAATGCGATCCTGATCGTTGAGTTCGCCAAGGATCTGATGGAGAAAGAAGGGAAAGGGATCATTGAGGCCACGCTGGAGGCATCGCGGATGCGTCTGCGCCCTATTCTTATGACATCTCTGGCTTTTATCCTCGGGGTTATGCCGCTGGTGATTAGCCATGGTGCCGGTAGCGGGGCTCAGAATGCAGTGGGCACCGGCGTGATGGGCGGGATGCTTACCGCGACACTGCTGGCGATTTTCTTTGTCCCGGTGTTCTTCGTGGTCGTTAGGCGACGCTTTACCCGGCACGCTGAATAATTCGGCTATGTCTTGAAGGCGCCCCCTCCGGGCGCTTTTTTTTGCATGGAATATTGGTCGCCAGCTAAACTAAACTCCCCGCAGTCTGGCAACCGCCATCGCACGCAGCATCGCTGAATCACAATCTTTCTCTCCATCTTTTCTGCATATTCCCGGGCTTATCTTCACGATATTTACGCGGCTCATAAATTGAGATGATTTCGGCATCCGGGCCGGACAATCCGCGGTGATAAAATAAGCCATTCCGTTCTGCACTGGCTCTCAGTACAACCCTGCGGATTATCCAGAGGTAATATCATGAAAAAGTATTTAATCGTGGCGCTGCTGGCCTCTCTGCTGGCAGGCTGTGCCCATGACTCTCCTTGCGTGCCGGTTTATGACTCGCAAGGCCGCTTAGTCCACACCAATACCTGTATGAAAGGCACAACAGAAGACAACTGGGACACCGCAGGTGCGATCGCCGGGGGGGCCGCCGCGGTAGCCGGCCTCACGTTAGGGATCGTCGCGCTGACTCGTTAGCAACTCCGCTCCACAAATGCTCAGCCTGGAGGCGTTCCCTTCGGCTCAGTCGCCAGAAAGACAAAAGGCCCAGTCACACGACTGGGCCTTTCATTTACGTTGATATGACCGCTGCTTTCCCCAGAGGCGGTGCTGCGCACCTTTTCCGGGCTACGGGGTCTGTAGCCCCGGTAAGCGCAGCGCCACCGGGGGAGCTGGCGGCGCGTCTGGCCGCAAAAAACAAAAAAGCCCGGTCTTCCGCTGAGCCTTTCGTTTTATTTGATGCCTGGGAATGATGGCGGGCGTCCTGCCCGCTACCCTCCGGCCGTTGCTACGCAACGTTCAAATCCGCTCCCGGCGGATTTGTCCTGCTCCGGAGAGCGCTCATCGGCAAACAACAGATATAACAAAAGTAAAAGGCCCAGTCTTTCGACTGGGCCTTTTACTTTATTTGATGCCTGGCGATTCCCTACTCTCACATGGGGAGACCCCACACTACCATCGGCGCTACGGCGTTTCACTTCTGAGTTCGGCATGGGGTCAGGTGGGACCACCGCGCTATTGTCGCCAGGCAAATTCTTTACAACGTGCCGAACTTTAACCTAAAAAGTGGTGCTGATACCCAGAGTCGAACTGGGGACCTCACCCTTACCAAGGGTGCGCTCTACCAACTGAGCCATATCAGCACGCTAAATTTGATGCCTGGCAGTTCCCTACTCTCACATGGGGAGACCCCACACTACCATCGGCGCTACGGCGTTTCACTTCTGAGTTCGGCATGGGGTCAGGTGGGACCACCGCGCTATCGCCGCCAGGCAAATTCTGTTTTATCAACACGTCCTGCGGACGCATCGAGTAATCTGTATCACGCTGAAAATCTTCTCTCTCAAATCCGCCAAAACAGCTTCGGCGTT
>NZ_KV789860.1:0-22452 GCF_001807705.1 Klebsiella sp. HMSC25G12
CAGCAAAAGTTCGATTTATTCAACAAAGCCGCGCTGGGGTTGAACCCGGATGAAATCGCCTTCTACGATGCGTTAGCCGAAAATGAAAGTGCAGTACGTGAACTTGGCGACGACACGCTCAGAAAGCTGGCGATTGAGGTCACACGGCAACTGCGTAAATCCACCACCGTAGACTGGCAAGTACGAGACAGCGTGCGGGCAAGATTACGGGTTCTGGTACGCCAGACGCTGCGTAAGTACAAATATCCACCGGATAAAACAGCGGGTGCGGTGGAGTTAATATTAAAACAAGCGGAAGTTATTTCGAATCATTGGACGGTGTAAATCTCATGTTGACAGTTTCTTGTTGTCAACATCTTCATTTTTATTTTTTTGTGATAGATATGAATACAGCACAGTTACCTGAAAAAGCAAATATTTATAAAGCAATGTTTTATTTTTTCTTCAGTAAGGAAAGGTTTATTACGCTTGGCGCTATCAACGAGATGGCATTTGAACTTGATAGGCCAGATAAAAAATCAGAGTGGGAGTTAGGGAAGTATGACTCAAATATAGAACATCACAAAAATAAATTTGATGAATATACCGATGACTTAAGGAAGGCATGTCTTATGTCACTCTCAATAATGTTCATTATATTTTTAATTGTAACTGTTATTGGTTTTTATCTTGGGAATTTTAATTTCAACTACTCTATAAATTGGAGTAATGTTTGTAGTTTTTGTGGTTTGTTTAGTTTGTCATGGTCAACGTTATTTCAGCTAGGCTGGAGAGGTTCATCATGGAAGGGGGTTCGTCTAGATGAATTAGTGGCAACTGCAATATTTCGGCATGTTTTTATTTTCGGTTCTTTTTTGAGTTTATTGTATTTCGCTTTGTAACGTAAGGTGCTAGAATGTTAATTAACCATTTAAATATCATCAGTGATGATGTATGGAAGAGGCTTGCGAATGGGAAAAAATATAATATAATCCAAGGCGAGGAAACGTTAACTGATAATATTTTACTATATCTTGCATCACAAAATCTTTCAGAAATAAAAATTATCCAGACCCCTAAAAACATGGAAAGTGTTAAAGGCACTGATTGGGAATGGTGGATTGGAAACCGTATGCATGGCTATTTACGCTATGCAGTTCAGGCGAAAAAACTTGATGCAAAAACCAATCGTTATTCATCTTTAAATCATAAAGTAGGCGTAGGATCAAAAGCATTATTTCAGCATGATATTTTAGAACAGTATGCACATGTGAATCAGGCGATTCCTTTATATGCTTTTTACAATCATCTTGATCCTTGTAATTATCCAACGAGATGGAATTGCCCATTACCTTTTGAATTAACAAAGCTTGGTTGTACTGTTACCTCGTTACAGAATGTAAAGTATGCTATTAAAAATAGAGGGTACAGAACATTTGAAGCAATACATCAGTTCCCTGATACAGTCCCTTTGAGATGCCTTGCTGAATGTCTGAACATTGCTACTATCTCTGAAAAAAGTAAAATAGCCAAAGTCCATTGTTTTGGCGTTGAGGCTAAAATTTATCCAGATCCCTGGGAGTGGCTTAGTCAAATGGGTCACTTAAATAGCTGTGGGCAAATACCTAATGAATATTATAATCACGAGTTGGGTTTTTATCCTAAGCGGATATTACTTATAAATACAAACGAAAGGCCAACTAATTTAGCAGACTGAACTTAACTATTTGATATATATATCATTAAATAGAGATGCAATTAGAATATAAATAACTTATATAAATAATCAGCCGTCAACCATATTCTTATGACTCGACAGGCTGATTTTTATTTTTAGATGTTTAGA
Organism: Klebsiella sp. HMSC25G12; assembly: GCF_001807705.1. NCBI lineage: Bacteria > Pseudomonadati > Pseudomonadota > Gammaproteobacteria > Enterobacterales > Enterobacteriaceae > Klebsiella > Klebsiella sp. HMSC25G12. Next base: position 1,826 of record NZ_KV789860.1, read on the forward strand.
TATCTAACCGTCTAGGTGCCTCATGATATCTTCCCTCCCCCCTCTTTTCCTCAAATCCCCAATATAATCAGCATACCACTGCATCTTTTCCCTACGCCCATCAAGATACTGCGCATGGTTATACGATGCGTGCCACGAAGCGCATTCTTATCAATATGCGCAAGCTGCGTTTCAATCCACGCTGAGTTAAAGCCCTGCTCATGCAGAATGGTTTGTATACCACATGCAAAATAACTGCCCTACCTCAGATCAATGCTCCCCTCTAAACACCTCTTACCTGTGCCATTCCAAAAACTGCTCGCCCGGATAATTTTCTTTAACCGGCGGCAACGCAATCGCTTTTCCCGCAAAATCCCAGAACAGCCGCTGTACCACCCCACCACCATTTACCGCACCTAAAACCATCACACGCATGTTTTCATCCAAACCAAACGAACCACACGATCAAACGCTTTATGATGGATTGCGCACAATGCCAAGCCATTAGGTACTTCACAAGGGCCATGGTGCTGCTTCCATCTGATATGGGCAGCTTCCAGAGCAATCGGCGCATTGTCGTGGCGCATGTTAAAGCCGCAGATAGCGCACTGATAATTGTAAGCACGTAGCACCATCTGGCGGAATTTCGGATCGCATTGACGGAGAGAAGTGCGAATGTCAAAACCCATCTCGTCAGCGATGTCTTCCTGAATACTGGCTGGGAAATGCGCCTCCAGAAGCTGTTGCGCCAGCGTATCAATTAACCTGTGATTTTTTGCCACCAAAGCAAAATTGTCGGCATCAAATCCACCCGCGACATTATATTCGGTGAGTTCACGACGGGGCGGCTGGCGGCTACCATTGGTTGAGCACAGTTCCGCGTTTTGTAGTTCCCAGAAGCCATCGCCCTTCAGACGCCAGAACGGCATGTCCGGGCGCTGGTCACGGCGCTGCGGTCCATAACGTTCCAGAAGATCCAACAGGGGCTCGTAGATTTCAGAACTATAGTTAAACAGGCGCTCATGACCCTGCCGATAGCGTGAAAGGACGTGCAGCAGCAATAATGGCTTATGTGGCGCACGCTGTTCGCCTTTGCGCCAAATGGTGATATTTGATATCGCTTGCTTTAGGGTTTTGTCAGAGGTCATTACGTTGAAGAATCCATGAGCACATATTTGCGATGATGCTCGCAACTTTATGTACACTCAAGGCATTATTGCAGACGTCCTTTTTGTCTGGCGACTATATACCTGGCAGATGGAATTCTGATAACAACGGTAAAAAATACAGCGACCAACCAGTCCTAAACGGGCTGGTTGGTCATTTTAATTTAAAAATCAACCGAGAAATAAAGGCATTCAACTCACTCGCCATTACCCCTGTTGATCTTTGCATAGTCAAACGGCGTAATCCCTTTCCCTCGATTGGCATCCAGAAAATCCGCCCACCACTGCAACATCAGCTTGCGTTCGTCCAGATGTTCCGCTTTATGGATATACGCCGCCCGCACCGAATTGCGTTCCATATGGCTCATCTGCCTTTCAACCGCATCCTACGACCATAGTCCTGACTCAATTAACGAACTACAGGCCATTGTACGGAAGCCGTGGCCGCAAACCTCAACCTTAGTGTCATATCCCATCACCCATAGCGCACTATTTACGGTGTTTTCACTCATTGGTTTACGCGGATCATGATCGCCAATGAAAATCAGCTCATGTTCGCCACAGAACTGTTTTATCTGCTTCAGGATCGCCAGCGCCTGCTTTGAAAGCGGCACCAGATGCGGTGTACGCATCTTTGAACCTCGCTGAGAATGTTTCACATCAGGAATAGGCTCTCGCTCAGGCGGGATGGTCCACATTGACGTTTCAAAATCGATTTCTGACCAGCGAGCAAAACGCAGCTCACTGGACCGAATAAAGATAAGCAGAGTGAGTTCTGTCGCCCAGCGGGTTAGCGGCCTGCCGGTATAGCTATCTATTTTCTCAAGCAACTCAGGGATGCGCTTTAATTCCAACGCCGGACGATGTTGTCGATTACCGGAAGCAACCGCCCCAGCCATCTCTTGTGCCGGGTTATAATCAATTAACCCACTTTGCACTGCATAACGCATGATGGCCGTAGTGCGCTGTTGAAGACGAGTAGCAATCTAAAGACGTCTAGACATCTCTACGGCTTTAGTGGGCGCTAATAAATCGCGCGTTTTTAACTCAGTGATATTACGTTCACCAAGCGCTGCAAAGAGATTATCTTCCAGACTTTTTAGCACACGATGGGCGTGATCTTCAGACCACTTTTTATTGGTGCCATGCCACTCGATCGCTACCTCTTTAAAGGTTCGTGCTTTACTCTGTTCAACCTTATCATTTTTCTTTTTGTCTCCCGGATCGACGCCATTCGCTAGTAGCTTACGCGCTTCGTCGCGACGAGCTCTTGCATCTGCAAGAGATGCGTCAGGGTAAACCCCTAAAGCCAGCATCTTTTGCTTTCAGCCAAAGCGGTACTGCAAACACCAGTATTTTGAACCATTAGGATGGACAAGCAGGTGCATACCGCTGCCATCGGTCAGTTTGTATTGCTTATCCGTCGGCTTGGCTGTTCTGACTTTGATATCTGTTAGAGCCATGCTTATCCCCTCCCTGTTGGTACAAGCATTATCGAACCGGAAATACCATCATCTATACCAACATCTGTTGGTAGATGTACGTTGATGTCGGTTGACCTTGAGAGAGTTAATATAGCGGGAAAGGTAGATAAATACTGGATTTTAGACATAAAAAAAGACCTCAGTTGAGGTCCATTTACATGCTTTTGGTGCCGAAGGCCGGACTCGAACCGGCACGTATTTCTACGGTTGATTTTGAATCAACTGCGTCTACCGATTTCGCCACTTCGGCACTGAAGGGGATGCGGAAACGTTCTGGATTATACCTGTCGGCGGCGGCCATGCAAGCGACAGCGTGTCGCCATTGCGCTAAGTGTTGAAAAAAACAGCGCTATCCTGCGCGGCGTCACTTTTTACCGCCATTCCAGGGCGCCAATGCCACCAGCAATCACCACTGCCCCCTCCCGCAAACCCAGCTCCACCTGCCAGCCATCCCCCCTTCTCTTCCAGTGCCCCCAAACCCCAGTCAAACTTATCTCAAATTTTTCTCATTTCACTCTCACCTGCATCCCTATCACAATCCATCTCTCCTCAAACAAATGCCCAATATCCACTCCCCAACTATTCCCCCAACCCCACCCGCCACCATTCCCATATATTCCAGAAAGTTTTAGCCAATGCCTTTTAGTTATTCATCCGCTCCGCGGCAAAACATTAATTTCATCAATATTTTTATAACTTTACATTAATGAAAAGTTTTCTTTTTGCCGTTTATTCCAGGATTTTCCTCAGGCGTGAAGGGTTCCGGTAAACACTATTTTTACTAGTCGCTGTACGAGTCTTGATGGACATATTCACTCGATGAATTAACTCAGGAGAATACTTGTGACGACGTTAAAACCTTTGCTGGCCCGCAACCGCAGCTGGGCGCTGCAGAAATGTCAGCATGACCCGGACTATTTCGAAAAATGGGTCGACGGGCAGCGGCCCCACTCGCTGTGGATCGGCTGCTCCGACAGCCGCGTGCCCGCCGAGGTGCTCACCGGCAGTCAGCCCGGCGAGCTCTTTGTCCACCGCAATATCGCCAACATGCTCGATCCCGCCGACGACAACGTCATGAGCGTCCTGCAGTATGCCCTCCACTACCTTGAGGTGGAGCGGGTGGTGCTCTGCGGCCACTACGGCTGCGGCGGCGTGCAGGCGGCGCTCTCCCTGCCCACCCTGCCGCTGGCGCAGGAGTCCTCGGCGCTGGCTCGCCGCATCGGCCAGCTGCGCCACACCCTGCATCACGAAATTGCGCAGAGCGCCAATGACTGTTGTGTTGCGGCCTCCCCCGGCGCCAGCGCCAGCACTGACGCGGAGCGCTCTCGCCATGCGCTGGACGCCCTGGTGGAAGCCAACGTTCGCGCCCAGTTCGTCCGTCTGCTGGAGAGTGAACCGGTGCAGACGGTGATCGCCAGCGGGCGGCCCCTCAGCCTGCACGGCTGCGTCTACGACCTGGCTTCCGGCCATTTAACCACCCTCGTCGAACACCTCTCACCGCAGGAGCACGCCCCATGAATACGTTTCGTCAGGACTCTCTCGCCGGCATCGTCGTCTTCCTTGTCGCCCTGCCGCTGTGCCTCGGCATCGCCCAGGCCAGCGGCTTACCGCCCTTCGTTGGCCTGCTGACCGGCATCATCGGCGGCCTGGTCGTCACCGCCCTCAGCCCCTCCCGCTTCGCCGTCAGCGGCCCCGCCGCCGGACTGGTCACCATCGTCGTCGCCGCCATTGAATCCCTGGGTTCCTTCTCCGTCTTCCTGATGGCGCTGGTGCTGGCCGGCGTGCTGCAGCTGCTGTTCGGCATTCTGCGGGCCGGGCGCTTTATCTCGCTGGTTCCCGCCAGCGTCATCAAAGGCATGCTGGCGGCGATCGGCATCCTGCTGATTATGCAGCAGATCCCCGTCGCGCTTGGCACGGCGGAAGAGACCGGGCTTGCCGAAGTGGTGCAGGGCAATGCCGCTTTCTCCGTCACTGCGATGGCCGTCGCCGCGGGCGGCCTGCTGGTGCTCTGGCTGTGGGGTTCGCCGCTTATCCGCCGGGTGAAGAGCCTGCGCTGGATCCCCGGGCCGCTGATCGCCGTCCTGCTCGGCTGCGTGATCACCCTGCTGCTGACCCATTTTGCGCCGCAGCAGCTGGCCGCTCTGCCGCGCATCACCCTGCCGGCGTTCGGCAGCCTCGGCGATCTGCTGGGCGAGCTGGAGTCTCCTGCATGGAGCGCGTGGCGCAATCCGTCGGTGTGGGTGGTGGCGGTGACCCTGGCGCTGGTCGCCAGCCTCGAAACCTTGCTCAGCCAGGAGGCGCTGAAAAAGCTGCGCCCGCAAAATCCGCCGCCTTCGCCGAACCGCGAAATGGTCGCCCAGGGCGTCGGTAACCTGCTCTCCGGCGTGCTGGGGGCGATGCCGATCACCGCAGTGATCGTCCGCAGCTCGGTGAACGTCAGTAACGGCGCGCAAAGTAAACTGTCGATCTTTATCCACGGCGTCCTGCTGTTGATCTGCGGCCTGTGGTTCAGCGGCCTGCTGACCCTGATCCCGCTCGCCAGCCTCGCCGCCGTGCTGCTGTATACCGGCTATAAGCTGGCGACGCCGCGGCTGTTCATCGAGCAGTTCCGCCAGGGGGCGGCGCAGTACGTTCCGTTCCTCGCCACCATCGGCGGGATTATTGCCTTCGGCATGCTGGCGGGGATCGGGATTGGTCTTGCCACCCAGATGGCGTTCAGCCTCTGGCGCAGCCATCGCCACTCGCTGCAGCTGGCGCGCTACGATGACCACTACGTGCTGCGCATCCAGCAGAATCTGACCTTTATGCACAATCCGCATCTGCTGGCCCTGCTGGCGAAAATTCCGGAAAAGAGCGTGGTGATCGTCGAGCACGACAGCGTCGGCTATCTCGACCCGGACGTGCAGGCGGTGCTGGATGATTTTGCCGAGAACGCCCCGCAGCGCGGCATCCAGCTTAATCAGTGGCCGCTGGCCAGCCGCTGACCTTAACGGGCGGCTGGTCCGCCCGCTGCGCGACCCCTCCGATTGCCAAGCGCCGGGGAATACCATGCTCTACACTTTCTGGGTTATCACGCCAACCCCAAGGAAATGAACATGAGCATCATTAAAAGCTACGCCGCCAAAGAAGCGGGCGCCGATCTGTCGCTGTGGGAATACGATGCCGGCGAGCTGCAGCCGGAAGATGTCGAAGTTGAAGTGGAATACTGCGGGATCTGCCATTCGGACCTGTCGATGATCGACAACGAATGGGGGATGTCGAGCTACCCGCTGGTGGCCGGTCACGAGGTGATTGGCCGGGTGGCGGCGCTGGGCAGCGCGGCGCAGGATAAAGGGCTGAAGATTGGCCAGAAGGTCGGCATCGGCTGGACGGCGCGCAGCTGCGGCCATTGCGACGCCTGCATCAGCGGCAATCAGATCAACTGCCTGGAAGGCTCGGTGCCGACCATTCTTAACCGCGGCGGCTTCGCCAATAAGTTGCGCGCTGACTGGCAGTGGGTGATCCCCCTGCCGGAGAGCATCGATCTGGCGTCCGCCGGCCCGATGCTGTGCGGCGGCATCACCGTCTTTAAACCGCTGCTGACCCACCACGTCACCGCCACCAGCCGCGTCGGGGTGATCGGCATCGGCGGCCTCGGCCATATCGCCATTAAGCTGCTGCGGGCGATGGGCGCGGAAGTGACCGCCTTCAGCTCCAACCCGGCGAAAGAGCAGGAAGTGCTGGCGATGGGCGCCGATCGCGTGGTGAACAGCCGCGATCCTGAAGCCTTAAAAGCGCTGGCCGGTCAGTTTGACCTGATCATCAACACCGTGGCGGTGGACCTCGACTGGCAGCCGTACTTCGAAGCCCTGGCCTACGGCGGCAACTTCCATACCGTCGGCGCGGTGATGAAGCCGTTCCCGGTGCCGGCATTTACCCTTATCGGCGGCGACCGCAGTATCTCCGGCTCGGCGACCGGTAACCCGTCCGAACTGCGCACGCTGATGAAGTTCGCCGGGCGCAGCAAAGTGGCTCCGACCACCGAGCTGTTCCCGATGTCGCAGATTAACGAAGCGCTGAAGCACGTTCGCGAAGGCAAAGCCCGCTACCGCGCGGTGCTGAAAGCCGACTTCTGATGGTTCTCTCCCGCCGGGCGGCCCGCTCGCCCGGCGTTTTCCCCGTCGCTTCATCAAACCGTCATCTCCCCGCCATGCCTCTGTAGTCATTGCTTCCCACAATCCGGGCTTCGATAAATGGCTGAACGAGATGCGCGTCACCATGAGAAAGACCTGGCTTCCCTGGCTGATCCTGTCGCCTTCCCTGCTGTTTTTACTGCTGTTTACCTGGTTCCCGCTGGGGCGTTCGGTGTATGACAGCCTGTTTGATACCCGCATGGCCAGCGACGGCGCGCAGTACGTCGGGCTGGATAACTTCGCCCGCCTGTTTGCCGATAACGTCTTCTGGCAGTCGCTGGGCAATAACCTGCTCTATATCCTGCTGACGGTAGTGCCCGGGGTGACCCTCGCCCTGCTGCTGGCGGTCGCCCTGAGCGAGAACCATCGCGTCAACCGCTGGCTGCGCACCGCCTTCTTCTTCCCGATGATTATCCCGATGGTCAGCGCCGCCGCGCTGTGGCTGTTTATCTTTATGCCCGGCCTCGGCCTGCTCGACCACTATCTGGCGAAGCTGTTCGGGCCGATGAACAACAACTGGCTGGGGCGCAGCAACAGCGCGCTGCTGGCCCTGGCGCTGATCGGCGTATGGAAGTTCGCCGGCTACTACATGCTGTTTTTCCTCGCCGGGCTGCAGAGCATTCCGGCCTCGACGCGGGAAGCGGCGCTGATGGAGGGGGCTACCCGCACGCAGGTCTTTTTTAAGGTCACGTTACCGCTGCTGCGCCCGACGCTAAGCTTTGTGATCACCACCGCGCTGATCTACTCCATCACCCAGATCGACCACGTGGCGGTGATGACCCGCGGCGGGCCGGACAACGCCACCACCGTGCTGCTCTATTACATCCAGAATCTCGCCTGGGATACCCACGACCTCGGCAAAGCCTCCGCCGCCACCTTCCTGACCCTGGCCGGGCTGTTCGCCTTCTCGCTGATTAACCTGAAACTGCTGGAGAAAGGAGCCCACTATGAGCGCTGAAATCTCGCCGCTGTTGGTCCGCACGCCCGCCGCCGCCCGTCCGCTGTGGCTGCGCCTGCGCCGCTCGTCGCCCTTTACGCTGACAGTATTAATGTGCTGCCTGGCGCTGCTGTGGGTCAGCCCATTTATCTGGATGCTGGCGACCTCGTTCAGCGCTACCACCTTCGGTGACGATATGGCGTCGCTGCTGCCCCGCCTGCCGCTGACCCTCGATAACTTCCGCGACGCCTGGCAGAGCGCCGACTGGCTGAGCCTGTATGCCAACACCATTATCTTCACCTTCGGCACCTTCTTCGTGCAGCTGCTGACCATCACCACCGCCGGGTACGTCTTCGCCTGTCACGAATTTCGCGGCAAGCAGACGCTGTTTCTCCTGTTCCTGGTGCAGCTGATGATCATGCCGGTGGTGATGATGGTGCCGAACATGCTGACCCTGAAAACCTTCGGCCTGCTCAACACCCTCACCGGGGTGATGATGCCCTACTTCACCTCGGCGTTCGGCGTGTTCCTGATGCGTCAGGCGTTCCTCGCCATCCCGAAAGAGCTGGAGGAGGCGGCGCTGATGGAGGGCTGCCGCTGGTGGCAGGTGCTGTTCCGCGTGCTACTGCCGATGTCCTGGCCGTCGGTGCTGGCCTTCGCCACCGTCAGCATTACCTACCACTGGAACGAGTACCTGTGGCCGCTGATGATGCTCAACGATCCCGATAAGCAGGTGCTGACCGTCGGGCTGGTCTCTTTCGCCATGGGCGCCGAATCCGGCGGCCAGTGGGGCACCATCGGCGCCGGGACGCTGATGGTCTGCCTGCCGCTGATGCTGGCGTTCATCCTTTTTCAGAAACAGTTCCTGCGGAGCTTCGGCTTCTCCGGGATCAAATAAGGAGTGATTCATGCTGTTAGCGCACATTTCCGATACCCATTTCCGCAGCCGCGGCGAGAAGCTGTACGGCTTTATCGACGTCAATGCCGCCAACGCCGACGTGGTCTCCCAGCTTAACGCGCTGCGCGAGCGCCCGGACGCGGTGGTGGTGAGCGGGGATATCGTCAACTGCGGCCGCCCGGAGGAGTATCAGGTGGCCCGCCAGATCCTCGGCAGCCTGAACTATCCGCTGTATCTGATCCCCGGCAACCACGACGACAAAGCCCATTTTCTGGAGCATCTTCACCCGCTGTGCCCGCAGCTGGGCAACGATCCGCAAAATATGCGCTATGCCGTGGATGACTTCGCCACCCGCCTGCTGTTTATCGACTCCAGTCGCGCCGGCACGTCAAAAGGCTGGCTGACCGACGAGACCATCAGCTGGCTGGAGGCGCAGCTGTTCGAGGGCGGCGACAAACCGGCAACGGTGTTTATGCACCACCCGCCGCTGCCGCTGGGCAATGCGCAGATGGACCCGATTGCCTGCGAAAACGGCCACCGTCTGCTGGCGCTGGTGGAGCGTTTCCCGTCGCTGACGCGCATCTTCTGCGGCCATAACCACAGCCTGACCATGACCCAGTATCGCCAGGCGCTGATCTCCACCATTCCCGGCACCGTCCATCAGGTGCCGTACTGCCACGAAGACACCCGGCCCTATTACGACCTCTCCCCGGCGTCGTGCCTGATGCACCGTCAGGTCGGCGATCAGTGGGTGAGCTACCAGCACTCGCTGGCCCACTACGCCGGCCCCTGGCTGTACGACGAAAACATCAGTTGCCCAACGGAAGAGCGCTAACCGCCATGCTCAGTCTGCAAAATATCAGTAAACGTTTCGACGGCAAACCGGCGCTCAGCGCCCTGTCGCTGGATATTCACGAAGGCGAATTCGTGGTGCTGGTCGGCCCGTCGGGCTGCGGGAAAAGCACCCTGCTGCGCCTGCTCGCCGGGCTGGAGCAGGTCAGCGAAGGCCAAATCTGGCTGCATGATGAGAACATTACCGCCACCACGCCGCGCGAGCGCAACTTCGCGATGATCTTCCAGAACTATGCCCTGTTCCCCCATCTGTCGGTGCGCGACAACATCACCTTCGGCATGAAGGTGCGCAAGGAAGAGAAAAGCAGCTGGCAGCCGCGGGTGGATAAAGTGGCGCAGATGCTGCAGCTGGAGGCGCTGCTCGACCGCAAACCGGCGAAGCTCTCCGGCGGCCAGCGCCAGCGGGTGGCGATGGCCCGGGCGATCGTGCGCAATCCGCGGCTGTTCCTGATGGACGAGCCGCTCTCCAACCTCGACGCCCGCCTGCGCAGCGAAGTGCGCGACAGCATTATGGCCCTCCATCAGCAGCTGAAAACCAGCACCATCTATGTGACCCACGACCAGACCGAGGCGATGTCGATGGCCGACCGCATCGTGGTAATGAACGGCGGCCACGTACAGCAGGTCGGGCGTCCGGAGTATCTGTATGCCAATCCGGCCAACCTGTTCGTCGCCGGATTTATCGGTTCGCCGGCGATGAACCTCTTGTCGCTGCCCTGCGTCGACGGAGCAGTACTGTTGGGAGAACAGCGCCATCCGCTGCCGCCGCGCCACCGTGATCAGACCCACGTCTGGCTGGGCGTTCGCCCGGAACATATTACCGACCGCGTGGAGGAGGGCCATCTGCGCCTGCCGGCCACCGTTCTGCAACGAGAACTGATGGGAGCCGATTACCTGCTCCACGTCAGCACCCCGATCGGCACCCTGCGCTTTAGCCGCCGCCACCGCGGCACGGTGCCGGAGAAAGGCGAGTCGCTACTGGTCGGCTTTTCGCCTGCCGATGTGCATCTTTTTCATGCTGAGACCCAGCATAATTTACTGATGGAGTGTAATCATGTTTAACCCCCTCACCACCCTGACGGTTGGGCTCAGCCTCGCCCTGAGCGGCGCGGCGCTGGCGAAAGAGAAAATAGACTTCATGTTCCCGGCGCCGGTAGACGGCAAGCTGACGATGGAGATGACCCGCGTCATTAAGCAATTCAACGACTCGCAGCAGGATGTCGAAGTGCGCGGGATCTTCACCGGCAACTACGACACCACCAAGATCAAAGCCGAATCGGCGCAGAAGGCCGGCCAGCCGCCGGCGCTGGTGATCATGTCCGCCAACTTCACCACCGATCTGGCGCTGAAGGATGAGATCCTGCCGATGGACGAGCTGTTTAAATATGGCGATCAAAAGGCTGGCGATTTTCTGCAAAAGGAATTCTGGCCCGCGATGCATAAGAACGCCCAGGTGATGGGCACCACCTATGCGATCCCGTTCCATAACTCGACGCCGATCCTCTACTACAACAAGACGATGTTCGATCAGGCCGGGATCAAACAGCCGCCGCAGACCTGGGCCGAGCTGCTGGCCGATGCCAAAAAGCTGACCGACGAAAGCAAAGGCCAGTGGGGGATCATGCTGCCGTCGACCAACGACGACTACGGCGGCTGGATCTTCTCGGCGCTGGTACGCGCCAACGGCGGGAAATACTTTAACGAAGACTATCCTGGCGAGGTCTATTACAACTCGCCGACCGCCATCGGCGCCCTGCGCTTCTGGCAGGATCTGATTTACAAGGACAAGGTAATGCCGTCCGGGGTGCTGAACTCGAAGCAGATCAGCGCCGCGTTCTTCTCCGGTAAGCTCGGGATGGCGATGCTCAGCACTGGCGCGCTGGGCTTTATGCGCGAGAACAGCAAAGATTTTGAGCTTGGGGTGGCGATGCTGCCGGCCAAAGAGCAGCGCGCGGTGCCGATCGGCGGCGCCAGCCTGGTGAGCTTTAAAGGCATCAACGAGGCGCAGAAGAAAGCGGCGTATCAGTTCCTGACCTATCTGGTGAGCCCCGACGTGAACGGCGCGTGGAGCCGCTTTACCGGCTACTTCTCGCCGCGCAAGGCGTCATACGATACGCCGGAGATGAAGGCCTATCTGCAGCAGGATCCGCGGGCGGCGATCGCGCTTGAGCAGCTGAAGTACGCCCATCCGTGGTACTCCACCTGGGAGACCGTGGCGGTGCGTAAGGCGATGGAGAACCAGCTGGCGGCGGTGGTCAATGATGCCAAAGTAACGCCGGAAGCGGCGGTTCAGGCGGCGCAGAAGGAAGCCGACGCGCTGATGAAACCTTATGTGGATAAGACCGCGCTGGCGGAAGTGAAGTGACGCGTTACCCGTCATCGTCACCCTGGCCCTCTCCCTGAGGGAGAGGGGACGGTACGGCGCCGTGGTTGAGCCCTGAGTCCGGGAGAGGGAACTGTCCGGCGCCGTGGTTGAGCCCTGAATCCGGGAGAGGGGACGGTACGGCGCCGTGGTTAAGCCCTGAGTCCGGTTGTGAAAGGAAAAAAAGCAGGCCATACCCGGTATGGCCTGAAAATGTCACAACGATTAGATCCCTGCCGTTTCGCGGATATATTTGCGCGCTTTGACGGCGTATTCGAAAGGATTGGCCAGAGCAGGATCCTGCTCGGCTTCCACCACCATCCAGCCTTTATAGCCAAAGTCGTCCAGCAGCTTGAACACCGGACGGAAATCGATCACCCCGTCGCCCGGGACGGTGAAGGTGCCTTTTTTCACGCCGTCGAGGAACGACAGGCCGTCGCGGCGCACCTGGTCGATCACTGGCGGACGGACGTCTTTCAGGTGAACGTGGTTGATGCGCGGCAGATACTTTTTGAGGATCGCCAGCATCGGCGCTTCGCCGCCTTCGGAATACCAGGCATGGCCGGTATCGAACAGCAGGAAGACGCGCTCGTCCACCAGCGACATAAATTTGTCGATTTCCGCGGTGGTCTGAATGCCGGTGCCCATGTGGTGGTGCAGACAGACCTGCATCCCCTTCTCCGCCGCCAGGCGGCCGAGGGTGTTATAGCCTTCCGCTACCCGCTGCCACTCTTCGTCGCTGAAGCACGGCTTCGCATCGCCGAGGATCGGTTTATCCAGCCCCTGGATGCTGCCGCTCTGCTCGGAGCAGCCAATCACTTTCGCCCCCATCGCATGAAGGAAGTTCATGTGATTGACGAATTCATCAATGGTTTTTTCCCGCTGGCCGTTGGCGAAAAAGGTGCTGAACCAGGCGTTGCAGATCTGAATGCCGCGGATGTCCAGCATCGGCTTGAGGACCGCCGGGTCGCGCGGATATTTGCTGCCGACTTCGCTGCCGGTAAAGCCAGCCAGCGCCATTTCGCTGACGATCTGCTGGAAGGTGTTTTCGCTGCCGAGCTCCGGCATATCATCGTTAGTCCAGCCGATCGGGGCGATAGCCAGTTTGACGTTATCTTTGTTCATAGTAGGGCTCCTGCCGCTGCGCCTTAGCGGCGCAGCAATTCACGTTCAATAAGTTCACGGGTTTCCACTGCCTGGTATTTCATTTTTTCCGGGTAGCCAAACAGCGAGGTGGCGACAATCGGCTCCCCACCGACCTTGAAGGTCTGCTCGGCGAATTTCATTTCGCGCAGGGTGCGGAATAGCGCGTCGAAATCCACGTCCCCTTCTCCGACGCCTACGTGCTGGTGCACCACGGCATCCACGCCCGGCGGGTTAACGATATAGCGGCAATGTTTCGTATGGTTGCGGGTATCCGCAATCAGGACATGGGAGAGATCGCTCCCGGCATAGCGCAGCATGCTCGCCACGTCGCCGACGCCTTTGTCGTAGAAAAAGGTGTGCGGCACGCTGTAGACGTACTTCACGTTATCGCTGCGGAACGACTTCACAATATCAACGGTTTCATTGTTCTCTTCGCAGAAATCCCAGGGATGCGCCTGGATCTCCACGCGGATGCCTTCCCGCTCAAAAATTGGCAACAGCTCTTCCATTGAGCGATAGAACATTTCATCGCAGATTTCGGGCTGATTCGGATCGCCGGAGAACTCGGTGTTGATCACCTGAACGCCCATCTCCACCGCGATTTCCACCAGCCGTTTCCAGTTTTTCACCGCCGCCTGACGGCGCAGTTCGTCCGGGCCGGACCAGCGGTAGACGCAGATAAACGACGACAGCTCAAGGCCGGTATCGCGCAGCGCCTGCTTGTACTCCGCCATGATCTCCCGGCTGGCGCGCGGGTGCTTGTAGAACGGGTTAATCTGCGGGTGCGGCGACTGTTCAATGTACTTGTAGCCCCACTCTGCTACCTGATGGACCATGCGGGTGATCCCGAGGTCCTTAATGACATCCACATCAAAGGCAATTTTCATCGTCGTTACCTGTGCAAAGAAGTTCCGTCAGCAAAACGCGCTTAACGTTTGTAGAATGCCGGGCACTCAGGCAGCGTCACCTCAACCGGCTCGCTGGTTCCCTGCGCTTTAATGCAGGCGTCCGCCGCCACCGACGCCGCGTAGCCGTCCCAGGCCGACGGGCCGTGCAGCTGGCCGGCTTTGACGTCGTTGATAAAGGCCTGCAGCTCGACGTCGTAGGCTTTGATAAAGCGGTCTTTCCAGTCGGTCAGAATGGCAGTCGACAGGCTGGCGGACTTACGCATCTGGACGGCAGACGGCTCCGGCAGACGGGCAATCCCGGTTTCGCCGACCACTTCGCACTGGATGTCATACCCGTACTGGCAGTTCACGAACACTTCGACGTCGATCAGGGTGCCTTTTTTGGTTTCAAAGGAGACGATCTGCGGATCTTTCAGGCGCGCATGGGTGTGCGAGGTGGAGCGCGGGAAGCGCACCTGCACGGAACGGTAGTCATCGTTCAGCAGCCAGCGCAGCACGTCCAGCTCGTGGATCAGGGTGTTGGTGATCGCCATATCGGTGGTGTAGTTCTCGCCGACTGACTGGTTGCGGTGGGCGCAGCGCAGCATCAGCGGCGCGCCGATATCGCCATCGTCGATCACTTTTTTCAGCGCCAGATAGCCTTCGTCGTACGGGCGCATAAAGCCAACCTGCACCAGACGACGGCCGGCCTTCATTTCGGCATCGACGATGCGACGGCAGCCTTCCGCAGACATCGCCAGCGGTTTTTCGCAGAACACCGGCTTACCAGCGGCAATGGCGGCCAGGGTGTACTCTTCGTGGGTCGGGTCCCAGGAGGTGACCAGGATGGCATCGACATCGCTGGCGTTAATCACGTCGTGGCCGTCGGCGTAGACTTCCGCCTGCACGCCCGGCAGCGCGACCGCCGCACGGGCGTTGTCGGCATTGATATCAGACACCGCCACAACGGTGGCGCCCTGCAGAACCTGGGTGCAGCGACGGATGTGTTCTTTACCGATAGCGCCAGCGCCGATGACACCTAATTTGAGCGACATAATGGTTTTCTCCGTAAGTCTGTAGGATTCAGGGTAGAGGTTCGTTTTAGTAATCACGCGCCTGGGCGCGCTTTTCATTAATCATTTGCGCCACCTTGCGGATCCGCTCAGAGAGCGCCGTCTGGGCGACTCCGACGTTCCACCAGCTGCCGTATTTGTGCACCATGGTCTTCGGCAGCACTTTAATATCAATCAGGGTGCTGACCGTTTCGCGACGGGCGGCGTCCAGCGCGTGGCGCAGTTCGTCCAGGGTGGTGACGCGCCAGGTTTTGCAGCCGTAGCCGGCGGCGATGGTGGCGAAGTCCACCGGCACCAGGCCGCCCTGCAGCTGGCCGGTTTCCGGCTGGCGGTAGCGGAACTCGGTGCCGAAGCTGTCCATCCCATGTTCCATCTGCAGGTTGTTGATGCAGCCGTTGGCCATGTTGTCGAACAGCACGACGTTGATCTTCGCCCGCTCCTGCAGGGAGGTGACCAGCTCAGAGTGCAGCATCATGAAGGAGCCATCGCCGACCAGGGAGTAGACTTCGCTCTGCGGCTGCGCCAGCTTCACGCCCAGCGCCGCGTTGACTTCGTATCCCATGCAGGAGTAGCCGTACTCCACGTGGTAGGTGTTTTCCGCGCGGTTGCGCCAGACGCGCTGCAGATCGCCTGGCAGGCTGCCCGCCGCCGCGACGATCACCGCCTCGGCCGGCAGCGTTTCATTCAGTACCCCAAGGACGCTGCTCTGGGTCAGGGTGGAGTCGGTGATCTGGCGGAACTCGCGATACACCGATTCACGATCGAGGTGATCGTCGATCTCCGGCACAAAGGATTTTTCCTGCCACACCGCCTGGTAGACGCGCTGGGTCTCTTTTAACTGACGGCTCTGCACGCTCTCGATCTGCGCGCCCCAGCCGGCCTGCCAGCCGCTGTCCGCCAGCGCCGCGTCGAGGGCGGTCATCGCTTCCCGGGCGTCCGCCAGCATGGCAATGCCGTCCAGCTTCCAGGCGTCGAAGTTGCTGACGTTAATATTCAGGAAACGCACCTCCGGGTGCTGGAAAATCCATTTCGAGGCGGTGGTAAAATCGCTGAAGCGGGTGCCGACGCCGATCACCAGGTCGGCCTCTTTCGCCAGCAGGTTCGCCGCCAGGCAGCCCGTCTCGCCGACGCCGCCGACGTTCAGGGGGTGAGACGAGACCACCGTCCCCTTCCCGGCCTGAGTTTCGGCGAAGGGCACCCCGTAGCGCTCGGCGAAACGGGACAGCGCTTCGCCCGCGCCGGAGTATTTCACCCCACCGCCGCAGACGATCAGCGGTTTACGGCTGGCTTTGATGGCCGCAACGGCGTCCGCCAACTGCGCGGCGCTGGCCGGGCGGCGGTCGAGACGGTGCACGCGGCGCGCAAAGAAGGATTCCGGGTAGTGCCAGGCTTCACCCTGCACATCCTGCGGCAGGCACAGCGTCACCGCGCCGGTTTCCGCCGGGTCGGTCAGGACGCGCATGGCGTTGATGCAGGCGCTCATCAGCTGTTCCGGGCGGGTAATACGGTCCCAGTATTTGCTGACTGCGCGGAAAGCGTCATTGGTGCTGATGCTGAGATCGTAGCTCTGTTCAATCTGCTGGAGCACCGGGTCCGGCTGGCGGGTGGCGAAAACATCGCCTGGCAGCAACAGCAGCGGAATGCGGTTGGCGCTGGCGGTGCCGGCGGCGGTGATCATGTTGGCCGCTCCCGGACCGATGGAGGAGGTGCAGGCGATAATCTGCCGGCGCAGGGCCTGGCGGGCAAAACCGGTGGCCGCGTGGGCCATCCCCTGCTCGTTACGCCCCTGATAGACGCGCATATCGCCGCTGTCCTGCTCCAGCGCCTGCCCCAGCCCCAGGACGTTGCCATGGCCGAAAATCGCGAAAATGCCTTTCACGAATTTCAGCTCTACGCCATCCACTTCCAGGTACTGGTTATCGAGGAACTTCACCAGCGCCTGCGCCGTTGTCAGTCTCAGTTTGCCCATGATGCACAATCCTTATTGTTCAGTATTTGTGTGTGGCGTCGCGCCGATGCCGCCGGGGCCGTCGTTCACGTCACTGGAATACCTGTGGATTATAGGCAAACATTTTTTTCATTAAATACAAATACAGAAGAAATATTTCATTTTGCGAGAGGGATCAAACTCTCTACCCATTTCATACGTTTCACTTACATTCCAGACACGTTTTCGGACCCTTTTTTGCCGCGCCACACGACAATATCCCCTTAAAAAT
Organism: Klebsiella sp. HMSC25G12; assembly: GCF_001807705.1. Classification (NCBI taxonomy): domain Bacteria; kingdom Pseudomonadati; phylum Pseudomonadota; class Gammaproteobacteria; order Enterobacterales; family Enterobacteriaceae; genus Klebsiella; species Klebsiella sp. HMSC25G12. Next base: position 19,001 of record NZ_KV789860.1, read on the forward strand.
CATAGGTAAAGAAACCGCTTCCGGCGTTTCACTTTCCCCTGGGGCGACAGAGGGGCCGATCCACGCTCGCGCGAGGCTCAGTGCGGCAGAGTGGTAGATCCCTCACACTTTTGGTTTTTTAATTTCGAACGAGTTTGCAAATGAAATATTTATTTCTCAAACTAAGGGTAACCAATAACCCTCAGGCTGTTCACGGAGTCGACGTCGGGATCCCGACCCTTCCAGGCAGCAGACACCAAAAAGGAAATCCTAGCTATGAATGCAGCAGTAAAGCGGCTCGACGTCATCTGTATAGGTCGGGTGGCCGTCGACCTCTATGCCCAGCAGATCGGTTCGCGGCTAGAAGACGTTGCCAGTTTCGCGAAATATCTGGGCGGCTCCTCCGGCAACGTGGCCTTTGGCACCGCGATTCAGGGGCTGAAATCGGCCATGCTGGCGCGCGTTGGCGATGAACACAACGGCCGTTTCCTGCGTGAAACGCTCAACCGCGCCGGGGTGGATACGGAGTATCTGATCACCGACAAATCCCGCCTGACCGCGCTGGTGATGCTGGGGATTAAGGATCAGGAGACCTTCCCTCTGATTTTCTACCGCGATAACTGCGCCGATATGGCCTTAACGCCTGACGACATTAGCGAGGAGTATATTGCCTCCTCCCGGGCGCTGGCGGTGACTGGCACCCACCTGTCGCACGCCAACACCCGCGCCGCGGTGCTGAAGGCGCTGGAATACGCTCGTCGTCACGGCCTGCGTACCGCGCTGGATATCGATTACCGTCCGGTGCTGTGGGGGCTCACCTCGCTCGGCGATGGCGAAACCCGTTTCATTGAGTCCGGGCCGGTCACCAGCCAGCTGCAGGAAGTGCTGCATCTGTTCGATTTGGTGGTGGGAACCGAAGAAGAGTTTCATATTGCCGGGGGCAGCACCGATACCCTGACCGCGCTGAAAAATGTGCGCAATGCCACCAAAGCCACCCTCGTTTGCAAGCGCGGGCCGATGGGCTGCGTGGTGCTGGAAGGCGATATCCCGGACAGCTGGGACCAGGTGCCGCTGCAGCAGGGCGTGCGCGTGGAGGTTCTCAACGTGCTGGGCGCCGGGGATGCCTTTATGTCGGGCCTGCTGCGCGGCTGGCTCAACGACGAAGGCTGGGAGCAGGCTTGCCGTTACGCCAACGCCTGCGGCGCGCTGGTGGTTTCCCGCCACGGCTGCGCGCCGGCGATGCCGACCAAAGTCGAACTCGATGACTACCTGCTGCGTGCCGAATCGGTGCCGCGCCCGGACGTCGACGAGCGCCTCAACCACCTGCACCGGGTCACCAGCCGCCGTCAGCAGTGGCCGGAGCTGTGCATTTTCGCCTTCGACCATCGCAAACAGCTGGCCGACCTGGCACGGGAGACCGGGCGCGATGAAGCCTGCATTCCGCAGCTCAAGCTGTTGTTGTTAGCCGCGGCCGAAGCGGCGGCGCAGGAGGCGGGTCTCGATCAGCGCAGCGGCATTCTGGCCGACGGCACCTATGGCCAGCGTGCGCTGAACGCCATTACCGGCAAGGGCTGGTGGATCGGCCGCCCCATCGAGCTGCCCAGCTCGCGACCGCTGCGTCTGGAGCATGGCAACATCGGCTCGCAGCTGATCGACTGGCCGCTGGAGCATGTCGTCAAATGCCTGGTCTTCTATCATCCTGCCGACCCGGCGGCGCTGCGTGAAGAGCAGGACGCCCTGCTGCTCGAGGTGTGGCAGGCCTGTAACAAGTCAGGCCATGAGCTGCTGCTGGAGGTGATCCTGCCGGAAAATGGCCCGGACAAAGACGAGCGCCATTACCACACCATGCTGGAACACTTCTATCAGCTGGGGATCAAGCCGGACTGGTGGAAGCTGCCGCCGCTCTCCAGCGCCAGCTGGCAGCAGATCACCGCCCTTATCGAGCGCGAAGATCCGTGGAGCCGCGGGATCCTGATCCTCGGCCTCGACGCGCCTTCCGACAAACTGCGCGCCGGTTTCGCCGAGGCGGCCGCACACCCGATGATCAAAGGTTTCGCCGTTGGGCGCACCATCTTTGGCCTGCCGTCGCGGCGCTGGATGCAGGGTGAGCTCAGCGATGAGGCCCTGATAGAGGAAGTGAAACGCAACTACCTGACGCTTATTGGCTACTGGCGCGAAGCCCGCCGCTGATCCCCCGACGCCCGTCTCCGTCACCTTGCGGAGCGGGCGTTTTTCTGTTTCTTCGTGAAATGAATCGCGTATTTCGTCGCAATAAATGAAAAATTCGCTTCATTTGGTACACTGGAAGCCATATTCCTTCCATTTTCTCAGAGCGCACTCTATGGCCAATAACCCAACACAGCTGACCATCCTGCAGGATGAAATCAGGCGTCGCTACGATACATTAAGCAAACGCCTGAAACAGGTCGCCCGCTATATCCTTGATAACAGCAATAGCGTGGCTTTCGATACCGTGGCCTCCATTGCGCAACAGGCGGATGTTCCCCCTTCCACGTTGATTCGTTTTGCCAACGCCTTCGGCTTTAGCGGCTTTAACGAAATGAAACAGATGTTCAAGCAACATTTGATGGAAGAGACCGCCAACTATACCGAGCGCGCCCGTCTGTTCCGCCAGACCACCAGCGATGAGTCCAGCCCGCCGGAAACGCCGACGGAAATCCTCAATATGTTCACGATGGTGAACAACCAGGCCCTGCAGCAGCTGGCGATGCAGACCTCCAGCGATGATCTGGAGCGCGCGGTGGCCCTGCTGGGCGAAGCGGAAAATATCTACGTCATTGGCCTGCGCCGGTCGTTCAGCGTCGCCTCCTATCTGACCTATGCGCTGCGCCACCTCGATCGCAAAGCCTTTCTGATCGACGGCCTCGGCGGCATGTTCACCGAGCAGCTGAGTCTGGTCGGCCCGAAAGACGTGGTGGTGGCGGTGAGCTTCTCGCCGTACGCCCGGGAAGTGGTCGAGCTGGTGGAGCTGGGCGCGCAGCGCAAAGCGCGGCAGATCGCGATCACCGACAGTCAGGTCAGCCCGCTGGCGGCCTTCAGCGATGTCTGCTTTGTGGTGCGTGAAGCGCAGGTGGATGGCTTCCGCTCGCAGGTTGCTTCCCTGTGTCTGGCCCAGACGTTGGCGGTTTCGCTGGCGCTGAACAGCAGCCAGGAGTCCGAGGCCAAGCAGAAGGCGTGAGATAAGCCGCAGGCGTCGGTGACCCGGCGGAGTTGTATAAGCCTGCGGGAGGATCTCGTAGGCCGGATAAGGCATTTATGCCGCCATCCGGCACAGCCACGGGTACGGTGCCTGACTGCCCGGCGGCGCTGCGCTTGCCGGGCCTAAGGTATATGCGCCTGCGGGGTGCCAGAGATAATGTTATTGGTATGCAACTTTATTAATCCGGGAAAAGCGTTTGTCGCATGTGATTTCAACGCACATTGCGCTCCCGGTTAATCGTCTGCGTTATGTC
>NZ_KV789861.1:0-856 GCF_001807705.1 Klebsiella sp. HMSC25G12
TGGAGTACGGTCAGTCGCGAAAATGGATAGCGCACGCGCCCTTGTTGCCAAAGGACGGGGAATAGCCATGGTCAGCCGGACCATGGGCGTGTCGCGTGCGCAACTGTCACTGCGGATTAACCGTTCTGCCGACTGGCAGGACAGGCGCTGTAACCGGCGTAATGAAGAAGCAGACGCAGAAATACTGTCGGCTATCCTCAACATTATCAGCGATATGCCGAGTTATGGTTATCGACGCGTGTGGGGCATCCTGCGCAAGCAACGTCGCACAGAGGGACAGCCACCTGTGAATGCCAAACGGCTTTACAGGATAATGAGCGAGCATAACCTGTTGTTGTTGCATCACAAACCAGAGCGACCGAAGCGTGAACATAAGGGCAAGATAGCGGTGGCAGAAAGCGATATGCGCTGGTGTTCAGATGGCTTCGAGTTCGGCTGCGACAACGGCGAAAAACTGCGGGTAACGTTCGCGCTGGACTGCTGCGACCGTGAGGCCATAGACTGGGCAGCAAGCACGGGAGGCTATGACAGTTCGACCGTGCAGGATGTGATGCTGAGGTCGGTGGAAAAGCGCTTCGGCGACAGGCTACCGGAAACACCAGTGCAGTGGCTGACGGATAACGGTTCAGCGTATACCGCGTATGAAACGCGGAGGTTCGCGAGAGAGCTGAATCTGGAGCCCTGCACAACAGCGGTGAGCAGCCCGCAGAGTAATGGCATGGCCGAACGGTTCGTGAAAAAGATGAAAGAAGACTATATCGCGTTCATGCCAAAACCGGATGTGAGAACAGCACTGCGAAACCTTGCAGTAGCGTTCACGCATTACAATGAAAACCACCCGCACAGCGCGCTGGGA
>NZ_KV789862.1:0-1097 GCF_001807705.1 Klebsiella sp. HMSC25G12
TGTATGGGTCCACCACATATTGCAATTTTTACTCTCACGTAAAATATAGTCCACTGGCGTCATCAGTTCGAGTGATTTATGTGGCCTTTTGCTGTTATACAGCACCAGATATTCAGCCATTCTTTGATTAAACAAATTCAGGTCCTCAAAAAGCAACAATTCATTGAATTCAATAAATTGTTCTCTAAGTGTCCGGTTAAATCGCTCACAGGTCGCATTCATTTTCGGTGTGTACGGATAGGTCCAGATGTGTTTAATCGAGGCTTCCTGTAGCGTTTTATCAAAGTTACCGAGGAACTCCTTACCGTTGTCAGTGACAACTTGTCTGATAGCGACAGGAAAGAGCTTTGTGGCCTTGCTGAAGAAATGGCTGGTAATATCGCTGTTGAGTGAAGGGACCGCCAGGGCCAGCGCATAGTCGCTGTGCTCGTCGATCATGGTAATGATATAGCGGCGTAGGTCCCCCATCCTGAGTTCAATCGCGTCCATCCCTATGAGTTCGCCTGTTTTTACCGGGCGGTATTGTTTTGGTCTTCTGGGCTTCACTGAGCGTTTTTTTATCAACCGGGCTTTGCCCCTGGCGCTGAGGCGTACGGGGATCATCCGCATTTTATCGTGAGCACCAGCAATGATTCTTCCAATGGTTGACGTGCTGGGACAGGTAAAATGCCGCGCTTCACACCATGGTTTCAGCCTGACAAAAATCTGCTCTTTGCCGAGATTGGGTAACTCAGTTCTCAGACGCCTGATCTCCTTGAGTACATCAGGATGCCAGTGCCTTGAACGGCGAACCAGAGGGGCTTTGCTTCTTGGAATTAGTGCTTCTGGACCACCGGTGCGCAGTAACCGGCGCCACCAGTAGAGTGTTCGCGTTGATACGTCAAAAGCATCAGCTGCGGCACGGATCCCGTGCTTATCCCAGAAGTTCAGAGCCTTCATTCTTAACTTCGCAATCTCGGGCATAAGAGAGTGTTTCATCGCATAAGCAGTTGCTCGGTAATACCCAAAATAGCCGACACCGATATGCTGCATCAACATCTGGCAATCCCTCCTTTAGTGTTCTGAGGCAATTGCAATATCTGTGTGAACTTACACAG
>NZ_KV789863.1:0-803 GCF_001807705.1 Klebsiella sp. HMSC25G12
AAGCTGCTGTCGACCACCCCGGTCATGTCCGGTGCGGGTTCGCCCTGAGCAGGGGCCTCTTCATCAGAGTTCAGGTTCAGCTCTGACAGATAGAGGCCGCCACCAACGGCAGCAGCGCCGCCCACCAGAATGAGCCCCAGCCAGAGGTACTGCTTGCGCTTAATCAGCGTGTTAAAGTTCGCCATCAGCGGTTCCCTCCTGCATCTGAGGTGGTCACCCAGACCTGCATCCGGCCACCGGCGGTCAGCGGTCCTGCAGGCGTACTGAACATGACGGCGCGCGTGCCGGGCTGCCAGAAATCGCTCTCACGCACCATACGAGGCGACAGCGAGACATTATCCAGACTGTAACGGACGACCTTCAGGTGATGCCCTGTCCAGACTTTCTCTGCCGTGGCACGCAGACCGGCTGGCACCGCCAGCGTTTCTGACGTGACCGGGACAGCCTGATAGTCACCTGGAACGCTGCCCTGGCGCACGGCGCGGTTCAGAGAGACCAGCACAGACTCATACGGGTTTGACTCTTCCCAGGCTTTTGCCGGGCCCGGCGTGCCCGACAGTTCACTGACCAGCTGAATGGTTCTCCCGACGCCTGCGCGCGGCACGGCACGGATGGAGAAGTTCAGGCCGCGCTCAGTTTCCACGATAAAGGTGAACGGCTTTTTACTGACGGTGGCCAGAATGGCGCCACCGCTGTCGGTCTGCTCCTGGTTGGTCAGTCCGCCATCCAGGCTGTTAATCGCGGTGATACGGTCCCCGGGTACAGTAAAAAGGGGCTTTGTTGAATAAATCAGATTTCGGGTA
>NZ_KV789864.1:0-7239 GCF_001807705.1 Klebsiella sp. HMSC25G12
CCGTAGCCACGGTAAGCGCAGCGCCACCGTGGAAGTTTAATCAGGACTGGCCGACGTACAGATAGATCGCCAGGAAGTGACACACGCTGCCGCCGAGCACGAAGCCGTGCCAGATAGCGTGGTTATAGGGAATACGTTTGCAGACGTAGAAGATAACCCCCAGCGAGTACACCACCCCGCCGACCGCCAGCAGCGTTACGCCGCCCACCGCCAGCTTCACTGCCAGCTGATAGACCACGATAAGCGACAGCCAGCCCATCGTCAGATAGGTCACCAGCGACAAAATTTTAAAGCGGTGCGCGATAGTCAGCTTAAACAGGATCCCCAGTAGCGCCAGGCTCCAGATGACAATCATCAACCCCTTTGCCAGCGGCGAATTCAATCCCACCAGCAAAAATGGCGTGTAGGTTCCGGCAATCAGCAAGTAGATGGCGCAGTGATCGAATTTCTTCAGCCACTGTTTCGCCCGCTGATGCGGGATAGCGTGATAGAGCGTGGAAGCGAGGAACAGCATAATCATACTGCCGCCGTACAGGCTGTAGCTGGTGATCGCCGTCGCGCTGGCGTTCGTGTCTACCGCCTGCACCAGCAGCAACACAAGGCCGACAATACCGAACACCAGCCCGATCCCGTGACTGATGCTGTTGGCAACTTCCTCTGCCAGAGAATATCCCTGAGTGATTAATGGTTTGCGAACCATATTTTGACTCCGTGAAAACAAGAACGCTTTCATTGCCCACTTAGGTTAACTGAGAATGATTCCAGTGAACACCTGTTAGCTAAAATAAAACGATGTATATTTGTAAATACATTAAAATCATAGTGTTACAACAATATTTCAACTAACAGTTGTGCTGGTTTTATTTAAAGACGTTTGAATTCAATAACATAAAACCGATCTTCCGCAGGATAGATTTCACTGATGACCTGCCGCAGTTGTTCGAGGGTCATATTCTCCTGTTGAGCATGCTGTTCAGTTAGCGTGTCGAGGGTCACCGTTGAGGTCGCGGTAACGGCGATAGTGCAGAAGTAGCCGTCATCTTCATAGCGTCCGACGCGCAGCACATCACCGGCCTTAAAGTGCGACTCCGCCGCATCGCGAATGGTGATCGTTTTGCGCCCGGCCAGGATGTCGTCCTGAAAACGCTGAAAAAAGGTAATGTCATTAGCCTGCATGATATAATTCCGTCCTGGTCTTTATGAATTGTGAGTTCGCCACTGTGAGTATGTTCTCCCACGCCGCTGTCGCTAGTCTCAATAATCTTGAGATGATGGTCTACCACTACGTCATTAAGAATCGTGACAAAGTGATGTACATGACTATTCGCGAACTGGCCGAGGCCGCCGGGGTCTCCACCACTACCGTGTTGCGCTTCTGTCGCAAACTGCAGTGCGAGGGCTACTCTGAATTTCGCGTACGCTTTAAATTATATCTTGAGCAGAATGAGCCTCAACAGGCAAATATCGGCGCCAGCGAAATAATGAGCTTTTTTAAAAGCGTCAATAATGACGAGTTCGATCAATTGCTCGAACAAGCCGTCGATATTATTCTGTCCTCCGAGCGTATTATTTTCGTCGGCGCCGGCACCTCCGGCGCGCTGGCGAAATATGGCGCGCGCTTCTTTTCCAACGTCGGGAAATTCAGCAACCATATTGACGATCCTTATTTCCCGGTCACCAATGATATGGCTCGCAACGCGCTGGCGATTGTGCTTTCCGTCTCCGGTGAAACCGAAGAGATCCTGCGCTTTGCCAGCCAGTTCAGCCTGCATCACTGTAAGGTGATGTCGATTACCAGCCATGAACATTCGCGGCTGGCAAAACTGGCTGATTTCAATCTCTCCTGGCACGTGCCGCAAACGCGCATCGGCGGCGTTTACGATATTACAACACAGATTCCGGTGATATATATTCTCGAATCCCTGGGGCGTAAATTAGCGCGCAAAATCGGCTTAAAATAACAGCCTGTTTTTTCGATGTAACATATTACCTTTAGCGGGATTTGTTATATCGTGACATTCAATTTCGCTTTGCTAGACTCAATCGCAATAGTTATTCATAGAGATTAGCAAAGATGAAAAAATTGACTCTTCCCAAAGACTTTTTGTGGGGCGGCGCGGTCGCCGCGCATCAGGTTGAAGGCGGCTGGAATAAAGGCGGCAAAGGCCCGAGCATCTGCGACGTGCTGACCGGCGGGGCGCACGGCGTACCGCGCGAAATCACCCACCAGGTCGAAGCGGGTAAATATTACCCTAATCATGAAGCGGTCGATTTCTACGGCCACTACAAAGAAGACATCAAGCTGTTCGCCGAGATGGGCTTCAAGTGCTTCCGCACCTCTATTGCCTGGACCCGCATCTTCCCGCAGGGCGACGAAACTCAGCCGAATGAAGAAGGGCTGAAATTCTACGATGACATGTTCGATGAACTGCTGAAGTACAACATCGAGCCGGTGATCACCCTTTCCCACTTTGAAATGCCGCTGCATCTGGTACAGCAGTACGGCGGCTGGACCAACCGCAAAGTGGTCGATTTCTTTGTACGCTTCGCCGAAGTGGTCTTCGAGCGCTATAAGCACAAAGTGAAATACTGGATGACCTTCAACGAGATCAATAACCAGCGCAACTGGCGCGCGCCGCTGTTCGGCTACTGCTGTTCCGGCGTGGTCTATACCGAGCATGAAAATCCGGAAGAGACCATGTACCAGGTGCTGCATCACCAGTTCGTCGCCAGCGCGCTGGCGGTGAAAGCGGCCCGTCGTATCAACCCGGAAATGCAGGTCGGCTGCATGCTGGCGATGGTCGCCCTCTACCCTTATTCCTGCAAACCGGAAGATGTCATGTTCGCCCAGGAGTCGATGCGCGAACGCTACGTCTTTACCGATGTCCAGTTGCGCGGTTACTACCCGAGCTATGTGTTGAATGAATGGGAACGCCGTGGCTTCAACATCAAAATGGAAGACGGCGACGCGCAGATCCTGCGCGAAGGCACCTGCGCCTACCTCGGCTTCAGCTACTACATGACCAACGCGGTGAAAGCTGAGGGCGGCACCGGCGATGCCATTTCCGGTTTCGAAGGCAGCGTGCCGAACCCGCACGTCAAAGCCTCCGACTGGGGCTGGCAGATTGACCCGGTTGGCCTGCGCTACGCCCTGTGCGAACTGTATGAGCGCTACCAGAAGCCGCTGTTTATCGTGGAAAACGGCTTCGGCGCCTACGACAAAGTCGAAGCCGACGGCAGCATCAACGATGACTACCGCATCGATTATCTGCGCGCCCACGTCGAAGAGATGATCAAAGCGGTGACTTATGACGGCGTCGATCTGATGGGCTATACCCCATGGGGCTGCATCGACTGCGTCTCCTTCACTACCGGGCAGTACAGCAAACGCTACGGCTTCATCTACGTTAATAAACACGACGACGGCACCGGCGATATGTCCCGCTCGCGCAAAAAGAGCTTTAACTGGTACAAAGCGGTTATCGCCAGCAACGGCGAGAATCTGTAATTGACCGCCCTCTCCCGGCCGGGAGGGGGCAAATCACTTATCCGCCAGACACTTCTTTACAGCTTTACCATTGCTAAAACGCGTTCGCCCGATAAGATAGGCCTCGTGAATATTTGAGGCGACCATGATTAAGCGACAACGCAAAGCCATTCTTTTTGTCCTCCTGGCCTGTCTGGTGGTGCTGACCTGCACCGCCCAGCGGATGGCCGGGATGCACGCGCTGGTCATGAACCTCACCGCCGACAGCCCGTCGCTACAGCAAAACCCGGATAAGGCCGAGGCGCCGGTCACGCCGTGCGAGCTCAGCGCCAAGTCGCTGATGGCCGTTCCGCCGATGCTGTTTGAAGGGGCGCTGTTGGCTATCACTCTGCTGCTGGCGGTGCTGGCGGCGATCCCGCCGCGTATCGAACGCCAGTGGCCTCCCCGCGTTATCTCCCCACCCCGATTGCGGGTGCATCTGCGATTATGCGTCTTCCGTGAGTGATTAATTCTCCTGACAGCTCAGGTTAATTTATTACTTACGGAGAAAATTTATGTTTATGGTATTCAGGCGACTGCTGGTCTGCCTGCTTTGGCTATGGCTGCCCGTCAGCCAGGCCGCCGATAGCGGCTGGCTGCGCGTCGCCGACAATCAACACGCCAGCGTGCGCCTGCGGGCGCAAAGCGAAGGCAATGGCGACACCCGACTGCTTTTAGACGTAGCGCTGGAAAAGGGCTGGAAAACCTACTGGCGTTCGCCGGGCGAAGGCGGCATCGCGCCAGCTATCGCCTGGCACACGCCGCTGGAGGTTAACTGGCGCTGGCCGACGCCGCAGCGCTTCGACGTCGCGGGTATTTCCACTCAGGGGTATCACGGCGACGTCAGCTTCCCGATGACCCTGCGCGGGAAAATACCGCCGACGCTTAGCGGCGTCCTGACGCTCTCTACCTGCAGCAATGTCTGCATTCTCACTGACTACCCCTTTTCGCTGGATATGACGGCTCCGGCAGGGGAGCAATTTAATTACGATTTCACCCGCGCGATGGGCACGCTGCCGCTGCGCGATGGCCTGACTTCGCAGCTGACCGCCAGCTACGTCAGCGGCAAACTGACGGTGACCGCCCGCCGCGATGCCGGCTGGCAGCAGCCAGCGCTGTTTATCGACAGCATGGAGGATGTCGATTTCGGCACGCCGAGCTTTACCAGCCGCGGCGATACGTTGACCGCCACCGTACCGGTCACCGATAGCTGGGGCGAAGCGGCGCCGGATCTGAGCGGCAAAACGCTGTCGCTGGTGCTGGCCGATAGCGGCCAGGCGCAGGAAAGCCAAATCGCCATCGCCGCCGGCAGTACCGCGCCGGGGCTGGCGTTAGGCTGGGTGCTGCTGATGGCGCTGGCCGGCGGGCTTATCCTCAACGTCATGCCTTGCGTGCTGCCGGTGCTGGCGATGAAACTCGGCTCATTGGTGCAAACCGAACGTCGCGAACGCGGCGCGGTGCGGCGGCAGTTCCTCGCCTCGGTATGCGGGATCGTCGTCTCCTTCCTGGCGCTGGCGCTGATGATGACCGCGCTACGCTTAGGTAATCAGGCGCTCGGCTGGGGGATCCAGTTCCAGAACCCGTGGTTTATCAGCGCGATGGCACTGGTGATGGTGCTGTTCAGCGCCAGTTTATTGGGACTATTCGAAATCCGTCTCTCCTCCAGCGCCAGTACCTTCCTCGCCACCCGCGGCGGCAACGGCTTGATGGGCCATTTTTGGCAGGGCGCCTTCGCCACCCTGCTGGCGACGCCCTGTACCGCGCCGTTCCTCGGTACCGCCGTGTCGGTGGCGCTGGTGGCGCCGTTGCCGCTGCTGTGGGGGATTTTCTTCGCCATGGGGATCGGCATGAGCCTGCCGTGGCTGCTTATTGTCGCCTGGCCGGGGCTGGCGCAACGACTTCCACGTCCAGGCCGCTGGATGAATCATCTGCGCGTGGTGTTGGGGCTAATGATGCTTGGTTCAGCACTATGGCTGGTTAGCCTGCTGACGATCCACATCGGCCGCACGCCGGTGCTTACCCTGCTGGTGATTCTGGCCATCGGCCTGCTATTGGCCACCGCCTGGCGCTACCGCTGGCGTACGGCGCTGCGCGCGGGCGCTCTGGCCATCGTTGTGGCGGGCGCCGTCGCCTTTGTCGTCCAACAGGACGGCCAGGGCCCGCGCCGCGACCGGGTTAACTGGCAGCCGCTCAGCGAGCAGGCTATCGCTAACGGCCTTGCGGAGCATAAACGGGTATTTATTGATGTCACCGCCGACTGGTGCGTGACCTGTAAAGCCAATAAATACAACGTGCTGCTGCGCGACAACATCCAGCAGGCGCTATCAGCGCCAGACGTGGTCGCCTTACGCGGCGACTGGAGCCGACCCTCCGCCGACATTAGTCAGTTTTTAACCGCACGCGGCAACGCCGCGGTGCCGTTTAACCAGATTTACGGACCGGGATTGCCGCAGGGAGAGATCCTGCCTGCGCTGTTAGACCGCGAACAACTTCTCGCCACCCTGTCCGCCGCTAAAGGAAAATAACATGAGAGCTATCACCGCCTTATTACTGCTGTGCGTATCGGCCTTCAGCTTCGCCTCGCCGGCGGAAAAACCGCAATCGAACGGAAATGACCAGTTAGCCCAGCTGCTGTTTAACGATCCGAATAGCCCGCGCACCGGCGCGAAAGAGCCAAAACTCACAATCGTCTCGTTTACCGATTACAACTGTCCTTACTGCAAACAGTTTGATCCGCTGCTGGAAAAAATCGTCCACGATAATCCGGATATTCAGATCATCGTTAAGCTGCTGCCGTTTAAAGGGCAGAGTTCGGTGAATGCCGCTAAAGCCGCGCTCTCCACCTGGCGTCAGCAGCCCGATAAATTCTGGGCGCTGCATCAGCGGCTGATGGCAAAAAAAGGCTATCACGATGACGCCAGTATCGCCGCCGCGCAGAAGAAAACCGCCACCGATAGCGTGAATATTGATGACAAGACCATGGATTCGCTGAAGATGAACCTGATTTTGTCGCAGGTGCTGAATATTCAGGGCACCCCGGCGACCATCATCGGCGATCAGATGGTGGCCGGCGCGATCCCTGCTGAAGACCTGGAGGGGCTGGTGAAAGAACAGCTGGCGAAAGCCCGTGGCCAGTAAAATCAGGCGCTGGCTGCGCGAGCTGGCGGTGTGGCTGCTGATTGGCGCGGCGGTGAGCCTGGCGGTGGATTATTTTCGCCAGCCCGCGCTGCCGCAAAACGTCAGCGCCACATCGCTGCAGACACTCGACGGCAGGACGCTGGATCTGAACGCCATGAGCCAGCAAAAGCCGCTGCTGCTGTACGTCTGGGCGACCTGGTGCGGAGTCTGTCGCTATACCACGCCGTCGGTGGCATCACTTGCCGCCGACGGCGGCAATGTGCTGACGGTAGCCCTGCGTTCCGGCGATAACGCCGCGCTGGAGAAGTGGCTGACCAGGAAGAAAATGACGCTGCCGACGGTGAATGACCCGAGCGGCCAACTGGCGCGGCAGTGGGACATTCGGGTAACGCCAACGCTGGTGGTCATTTCTCAAGGCGAGGTGAAGTCGGTTACCACCGGCTGGACCAGCGGTTGGGGAATGCGCCTGAGGCTGTGGCTGGCCTCCTGGTAGACCGTCGGTTTCCCCGGCTCGCGCTGCGCTTAGCCGGGCTACGGGTACGCATCGTTGGGTAGCCCGGATAAGGCGTAGCCGC
>NZ_KV789864.1:7259-29036 GCF_001807705.1 Klebsiella sp. HMSC25G12
TAGGCCCGGCAAGCGCAGCGCCGCCGGGCAATAGACATCTATGGGTTATTTACCGCCCGCCAGTTCAAGAAAACTGCCCGTCACATACGACGCTTTGTCGCTCAGCAGCCAGGCAATGGCCTGAGCAACCTCTTCCGGCTGGCCGCCGCGCTGCATCGGCAGCGAATTTTTTACCCGGTCCACGCGTCCCGGTTCGCCGCCGGAGGCGTGCATCTCGGTATAAATCAGCCCCGGACGCACGCCGTTCACCCGGATCCCTTGCGCCGCCACTTCCAGCGCCAGCCCGGTGGTCAGGGTATCTACCGCCCCTTTCGACGCGGCATAGTCAACGTACTCGCCCGGCGCGCCAAGGCGCGAGGCCGCCGACGACACGTTAACTATCGCCCCGCCCTTGCCGCCATGCCGATGCGCCATGCGCTTTACCGCCTCACGACAACAGAGGAAGTAGCCGGTGACGTTGGTGGCCAGCACGCGGTTAATACGCTCGGCGCTCAGGCTCTCCACCGTACATTGGGTAAACAGGATCCCGGCATTGTTGACCAATGCCGTCAACGGTTCGCCCATGCGGTCAACCGCCTCAAACATCGCCATCACCTGCGCTTCATCGCTGATATCCGCCCGCAGCGCCGTGGCTTTGCCGCCAGATTCAACAATGGTATTGACCACTTCGGTGGCGGCGTTAATGTTGTGATGATAATTAACCGCGACGGTATACCCTTCCTGCGCCAGCAGCAGCGCCGTCGCCCGGCCTATGCCGCGGCTCGCGCCGCTAATCAGAGCTATCGCCATACCTTCCCTCCAAAAAATAAAGGCGCCGCAGCGCCTTTAAAAGTTTAGCTAATTCACCACTTACTGGTATTCGCTCATCGGCACGCAGGAGCAGAACAGGTTGCGGTCGCCGTAGACATCATCCAGACGTTTCACCGTCGGCCAGTACTTGTTGTGCAACCCAGCCGGGAATACCGCCAGCTCGCGGCTGTACGGATGGTTCCACTCGCTCACCAGCTCACCCTGGGTGTGCGGCGCGTTCACCAGCGGGTTGTCTTCCAGCGGCCATTCACCGGCTTTGACGCGGTCGATTTCCGCGCGGATCGCCAGCATGGCGTCAATAAAGCGGTCCAGCTCTACCTTGCTTTCCGATTCTGTCGGCTCAACCATCAGCGTCCCGGCAACCGGGAAGGACATGGTCGGCGCATGGAAACCAAAGTCGATCAGGCGTTTAGCAATATCCAGCTCGCTAATGCCGGTCTCTTCTTTCAGCGGACGAATATCGAGAATACATTCGTGCGCCACGCGACCATCGCGGCCGGTATAGAGCACCGGGTAAGCCTCTTTCAGCCGGGTAGCGATATAGTTGGCGTTAAGGATCGCGTTCTGGCTCGCCTGCTTCAGGCCTTCCGCGCCCATCATGCGGATATACATCCAGCTGATCGGCAGAATGGAAGCGCTGCCGAACGGCGCGGCGGAAACCGCGCCCTGACGGGTCAGCATACCTTCAATCTGTACCACGCTGTGGCCCGGTACAAACGGCGCCAGGTGCGCTTTCACACCGATAGGGCCCATACCCGGACCGCCGCCGCCGTGCGGAATGCAGAAGGTTTTATGCAGGTTGAGGTGCGAAACGTCGGCGCCGATAAAGCCCGGAGAAGTGATCCCGACCTGGGCGTTCATGTTGGCGCCATCGAGATAAACCTGGCCGCCGAACTGGTGCACGATCTCGCACACTTCACGGATGGTCTCTTCATACACGCCGTGGGTTGACGGATAGGTGACCATGATGCAGGAGAGATTCGCCCCTGCCTGCTCTGCTTTTTCACGCAGGTCGGCAAGATCGATGTTGCCGTTTTTGTCGCAGGCAACGACCACGACCTGCATACCCGCCATCTGCGCGGAAGCCGGGTTGGTGCCGTGCGCGGAGCTTGGGATCAGGCAGATATCGCGATGGCCTTCGTTGCGGCTTTCGTGATAGTGGCGAATCGCCAGCAGGCCAGCATACTCGCCCTGCGCGCCGGAGTTCGGCTGCATACAGACGGCGTCATAGCCGGTCAGTTTCACCAGCCAGTCAGAAAGCTGGGCGATCATCTGATGATAACCTTCCGCCTGCTCGACCGGACAGAACGGGTGCAGCTCGGCAAATTCCGGCCAGGTGATCGGGATCATCTCCGCCGCGGCGTTCAGTTTCATGGTGCAGGAGCCCAGCGGGATCATCGCCTGGTTCAGCGCCAGATCTTTACGCTCCAGCGCATGCATGTAGCGCATCATCTCGGTTTCGCTATGGTAGCGGTTAAACACCGGATGGGTGAGGATCGCATCGTCGCGCAGCATCGCCGCCGGGATCGAACGGCTATCCAGCGCCACGTCTTTATCCAGGGTATCGATATCCAGACCGTGATCGTCGCCGACGATGGCGCGGAACAGGTTCAGCACATCTTCGCGGGTGGTCGCTTCATCGAGCGTAATGCCAACCGCGCCGTGAATATCGCTACGCAGATTAATCTGCAGCGCTTCGGCACGCGCCAGCACCGCAGCTTTATCCGCCACTTCGACGCACAGGGTATCGAAGTAGTGCGCATGACGCAGCTTCAGCCCTTTCTTCTGCAGGCCGTCGGCCAGAATATCGGTCAGGCGATGAATGCGGCCAGCGATACGTTTCAGGCCCGCCGGGCCGTGGAATACCGCGTAGAGGCTGGCGATGTTGGCCAGCAGAACCTGCGAGGTACAAATGTTGGAGTTCGCTTTCTCGCGGCGGATATGCTGCTCGCGAGTCTGCATCGCCATGCGCAGCGCGGTATTACCCGCCGCATCTTTCGATACGCCGATAATCCGGCCCGGCATGGAGCGTTTGAATTCATCTTTCGCCGCGAAGAAGGCCGCGTGCGGGCCGCCATAGCCCATCGGCACGCCGAAGCGTTGGGCGGAACCGAAGACAATATCCGCGCCCTGCTTGCCCGGCGCCGTCAGCAGCACCAGCGCCATAAAGTCGGCGGCGACGCTGACAATCACTTTGCGCGCTTTCAGCTCGGCGATCAGTTTGCTGTAATCGTGGATTTCACCGGTGGTGCCCACCTGCTGCAGCAGCACGCCAAAGACATCCTGGTGATCGAGCACTTTGTCGGCGTCATCGACGATCACGTCGAAGCCGAAAGTTTCCGCGCGGGTGCGCACCACGTCCAGGGTTTGCGGATGGACGTCGGCGGCAACGAAGAAACGGTTGGCGTTCTTCAGTTTACTGACGCGTTTGGCCATCGCCATCGCTTCGGCGGCGGCGGTGGCTTCATCAAGCAGCGAAGCGGAAGCGATATCCAGCCCGGTCAGATCCAGCGTGACCTGTTGGAAGTTGAGCAGCGACTCCAGACGGCCCTGGGAGACTTCCGGCTGGTAAGGGGTATAGGCGGTGTACCAGCCCGGGTTTTCCAGCATGTTGCGCTGAATGACCGGCGGCAGCTGCACGGCGGTGTAGCCCATGCCGATGTAAGACTTGAAGCGCTTGTTGCGACCGGCAATCGCCTTCAGCTCCGCCAGCGCGGCAAATTCGGTAGTCGCGTCGCCCACCTGCGGTGGGGTCGCCAGCTGGATATCCTGCGGCACAATCTGGCCAATCAGGGCGTTAAGCGAATCCGCGCCGACGGTCTTCAGCATCTCTTGCTGCTGCTGAGCGTCCGGGCCAATGTGACGTTCAATAAAGGCGTCGCGGTTTTCAAGCTGACTTAAAGTCTGAGTCATGAGCGATGGTTCCTGAAACGTGCGGTGAATCGTGATTGTCTGACTGGTTTGCCCGGCAAGCGCTGATGCTTACCGGGCCAGAATACGCAAAATCATTCGCGTTGCAGGAAGGCGGCGACACAGCGACTCCCCGGGAGCTTACAAAAGTAAGTGACCGGGGGGAGCCAGGAAGCCAACGCCCCTGCAGCGTGAAGGATGAAGCGTATTTATTCGTCTTCTAACAGAGCTTCATAAGCGGTCGCATCCAGCAGTGCGGCAACCTGCGCTTCGTCGCTGGCTTTAATTTTGAAGATCCAGCCGTCGCTGTACGGGTCGCTGTTGACCAGTTCCGGCGAGTCGTTCAGCTCTTCGTTGACGGCAACGATTTCACCGCTAATCGGCGCGTAGATATCAGAAGCCGCTTTCACGGATTCAGCAACCGCGCAATCAGCGCCCGCTTCAACGGTGGCACCCACTTCCGGCAGGTCAACGAAAACCATGTCGCCCAGCAGCTCCTGCGCATGCTCGGTGATCCCGACGGTATAGGTGCCGTCCGCTTCTTTACGCAGCCATTCGTGTTCTTTGCTGTATTTCAGTTCTGCTGGTACGTTGCTCATCAATTCATCTCCAAAAAAGGGAAATCACACAATGGCTTTGCCATTGCGTACAAAACCAGGTTTAGTCACTTTTACCGGCATTTCACGGTTACGAATTTGCACCACCGCGGTGTCGCCAATCCCGGCCGGTACGCGAGCCAGCGCGATGCTGTAGCCCAGGGTCGGCGAGAAGGTGCCGCTGGTGATAATGCCTTCTTTTTGATTACCGTCGCTATCGGTAAAACGGACCGGCAGGCCGCCGCGCAGGACGCCTTTCTCGGTCATCACCAGGCCAACCAGCTGCTCGGTGCCTTTTTCGCGCTGCATCTCCAGCGCTTCGCGACCGATAAAGTTACGATCGGCGGGCTCCCAGGCGATAGTCCAGCCCATGTTCGCCGCCAGCGGGGAGACGCCTTCGTCCATCTCCTGGCCATACAGGTTCATCCCGGCCTCCAGGCGTAGGGTGTCACGCGCGCCGAGACCGCACGGCTTAACGCCGGCATCCAGCAGACCGCGCCAGAAATCAGCCGCCTGCTCGTTCGGCATCGCAATTTCATAGCCCGCTTCGCCGGTATAACCGGTGGTGGCGATAAACAGGTCGCCGGACTGCACGCCAAAGAACGGCTTCATGCCTTCCACGGCCTGACGCTGCGCATCAGTAAACAGCGTTGCCGCCTTCGCTTTCGCCTGGGGGCCCTGCACCGCGATCAGCGACAGATCGTCGCGAACGGTAATTTCAAGGCCGTAAGGTTCAGCTTGTTCGGAGATCCAGGCGAGGTCTTTTTCGCGGGTGGCGGAGTTAACAACGAGGCGGAAATAATCTTCAGAAAGGAAATAGACAATCAGGTCATCGATGACGCCAGCGGAGGCGGTAAGCATTCCCGTGTAGAGCGCTTTGCCTGGGGTGGTCAGCTTCGCCACATCGTTGGCCAGCAAATAGCGCAAGAACTCGCGGATCCGGCTGCCGTGGAAATCGACGATGGTCATATGCGACACATCGAACATCCCTGCATCGCCGCGCACCGCATGGTGCTCATCAATCTGGGATCCGTAATGCAGCGGCATCATCCAGCCATGGAAATCCACCATGCGAGCGCCGCATAGCGTGTGTTGTTCATACAACGGAGTCTGTTGAGCCATCTTTTCCTCATCGAATAAAACGGAACCAGCCACGAGATTGTCGGCGATTTTGCGCCACGAAATTCGGCGACGGCACCGCTGACGGACGCCGACGCAAACGTTCTCTTTTGCCTGAACTTACCACCGAACCCGGCGCTAAACCATAAGCTCATTCAGGGCATCACATTAGCTTATGACTAAAATCCGCCGAAAAGCCTACAGAGTTATTGACTGGAAAAAAGCGATTTATGCCACATAAAATTAACATCAAGCTTTCATCGATAAGGTAATGATGGTGTTTTATGCGATTTTACGGGCCTAATTTCTTTAACAAAAAAAAGAGCGCATTAATAAAACTAATGCGAAAAAAGAGGTGAAATTAGAATATTTCAAATGAGGGAGAAAACCCGGCACGCAGGCCGGGTAAAAGAAGTGTGACGGGGTTAACGTAACCAGGCGGGGAGATCGTTGAGGCCCATCGCCTGACGAATCAGCTGCGGTTTTACGCCAGGCAGCGAATCGGCCAGTTTGAGCCCCATGTCGCGGAGGAATTTCTTCGCCGGATGGCTGCCGGAGAACATTTCGCGGAATCCCTGCATACCCGCCAGCATCAGCGCGGCGCTGTGTTTGCGGCTGCGCTCATAGCGGCGCAGGTACAAATGCTGGCCGATATCTTTCCCCTGCGCATGCAGGCGCCTCAACTCGTCGATAAGCTCGGCGGCGTCCATAAAGCCAAGGTTCACCCCCTGCCCGGCCAGCGGGTGGATGGTATGCGCGGCATCGCCGACCAGCGCCAGGCGGTGGGCGGCGAACTGACGGGCATAGCGGCCGGTCAGCGGGAAGACTTCACGTTCGCTTGCCAGCTGGCAGAGGCCGAGGCAATTATCGAAGGCGATATTCAGCGCCTGGTTGAAGGTGGCTTCATCAGCCTCCTGCATCCGCTTCGCTTCCGCTGGCGATAGCGACCAGACGATCGAGCACAGGTGCGGATCGCTGAGCGGCAGGAAGGCCAGAATACCCTCGCCATGGAACGCCTGGCGTGCCACCGCCTGATGCGGCTCAGCGGTGCGAATCGTCGCCACCAGCGCATGATGGTGGTAATCCCAGAAGGTCAGCGGAATATCGGCCTTATTACGCAGCCATGAATTCGCGCCATCAGCGCCCACCACCAACCTCGCGGTCAACATGCTGCCGTCCTGCAGGCTGAGAAAGGCTTCGTTTTCACCCCACGCCACCTGCTGTAGTTCCGCGGGCGCCAGCAGGGTGACGTCAGCGCAGCGCTGCGCTTTCTGCCACAATGCGTGATGCACCACGGCATTTTCAATAATATGGCCCAGATGGCTAAAGCCCATGCTCTGGTCATCGAAGCTAATGCGGCCGAAGCTGTCTTTGTCCCACACTTCCATACCGTGATAGCAGCTGGCACGCTGGGCGACGATCTCGCGCCAGACATCCAGCTTAGTCAGCAACTTTTCGCTGGCGGCATTGATCGCCGAAACGCGCAGCGCCGGCGGCGCATCGGCGGCCAGAGGCTGCGGCGCTGCTTTCTCCAGCACCGCGACGCGCAGGCCGCTGCCCTGTAAACCGCAGGCTACCGCCAGTCCCACCATTCCACCGCCAACAATGGCAACATCAACACTTTGCACGTTTTACTCCTTAACGGGGAACCCAACCGAGGGTACGCTGCGCCAGCGCATCGCGCGCCGGGGTAAATAAGTCCATGGCCATCAGACCGACGTTGCGCCCCGCCACCAGCGGCGCCCAACGGTTGGCAAACAGATGCACCAGCCCATCGGTGACACCGATAGTGGCGGCTTTATCACCTGCCCGCCGTGCCTGGTAGCGGCACAGCAGGGAATAATCGCCCACATCGTCGCGGGCCACATGCGCATCGGCAAGCATCTCCGCCAGGCTCATCACGTCGCGCAGGCCGAGGTTAAAGCCCTGCCCGGCGATCGGATGCAGCGTCTGCGCCGCATTACCGACCAGCGCCAGGCGATGCGACACCGCACGGGTGGCGGTGGTTAAGGCTAACGGATAGACGCTGCGCTTACCGGCATGGGTAATACGCCCTAGCCGCCAGCCGAATGCCTGCTGTAACGCCTGACAAAAACGTTCGTCAGACCAGCTCTGTACCTCGTCGCGCCGCGACTGCGGATGGCACCACACCAGCGAACAGCGCCCTTGCGACATCGGCAGCATCGCCAGCGGACCATGCTCGGTAAAGCGCTCGAAGGCGCGACCTTTGTGCGGCAACGCAGTGCTAACGTTAGCAATGATCGCTATCTGCTCATACGGCTGCTGCTGCCAGCTGATGCCGCAGTGAGCGCCCAGCGACGAACGGGAACCGTCCGCCGCCACCAGCAGCTTACCGTTGATGATTTCGCCGCCCTCAAGCGTAAGGCTGACGCTCTCCTCGTGGCGGCTGACCGCTTCCACTTTCGCCGGACAGTGCAGGGTGACGCCCGGCGCCTCGCGCAGCAGGCTAAACAGCCGCTGGCCGACATCGTGGAGTTCAACTACCTGCCCCAGCGCCGACAAGCCGTAATCGGCCGCCGCCAGGTTCACAAAACCAGCGTGACCACGGTCGCTGACGTGGACCCGCTGGATGGGCGTCGCTCGTTTAGCCAGGGTCTGCCAGATACCAATGCGCGCCAGCTGCTGGCAGGTACCGGCCGCCAGGGCAATTGCCCGATCGTCAAAACCGGGATGGCGTGACGAATGCGGATCCTGCGCCTCAATCAGATGGACCGGCAGGGCGCCGCCGGTCAAACGGGAGATGGCCAGCGCGAGCGTCGCCCCAGTCATCCCGCCGCCGACGATCAGCACGCTCATGACTGGCGCGCCGCCGCCATCAGCGCCTCGATCTCATCCGCCTTCTTCACCACGCTGGCGGTGAGATTTTCGTTGCCGTCTTCGGTAATGACGATGTCATCTTCAATACGAATGCCGATGCCGCGATATTGGGCCGGCACGTCGGCATCGGTGGCGATATACAGTCCCGGCTCGACGGTCAGCACCATTCCCGGTTCCAGTACCCGCGAACGGTCGGTGTCGTAATTACCGACATCGTGCACATCCAGACCCAACCAGTGGCTCAGGCCATGCATAAAGTACGGGCGGTGGGCGTTGTTGGCGATGAGCTCGTCAATCTCGCCTTTCAGGATCCCCAGCCGCACCAGGCCGGTAATCATAATGCGCACCACTTCCTGATTAACTTCATAAATGGAGGTGCCCGGACGATAAAGCTCCAGCGCGGTTTCCAGCGACTCCAGCACGATGTCGTAGATTTCACGCTGCGGTTTGCTGAATTTACCGTTAACCGGGAAGGTGCGGGTGATATCGCCCGCATAGCCGCGGTATTCGCAGCCGGCGTCAATCAGCACTAAATCGCCATCGCGCAGCTCGGATTCGTTTTCGGTGTAGTGCAGAATGCAGCCGTTTTCGCCGCCGCCAACGATGGTGTTATAGGACGGGAAACGCGCGCCGTGGCGGTTGAATTCATGGAGAATTTCGCCTTCCAGCTGATACTCGAACATGCCAGGGCGACATTTTTCCATCGCCCGGGTATGGGCAAGGGCGGAAATTTCGCCGGCGCGGCGCATCACTGCCAGCTCTTCCGCAGATTTAAACAGGCGCATCTCATGCACGATGGGCCGCCAGTCGATGACCGAGTTCGGCGCCTGCAGATTCTGGCGAGAGCCTTTGCGCAGTTTTTCGAGGGCGTTAAACACAATCTCATCGGCATAGGCATATTCACCCTGGGCGAAGTAGATAGCATCCAGGCCGTTGAGCAGCTGATACAGCTGCTGGTTGATTTCGCTAAACGCCAGCGCACGATCCACACCGAGCTTCGCCGGCGCGGCATCCTGGCCCAGACGGCGACCGAACCAGATCTCAGCGGTCAGATCGCGAACCCGGTTAAACAGCACGCTATGGTTGTGCGTTTCATCGCTTTTGATCAACACCAGCAGCGCTTCCGGTTCGTTGAAGCCGGTGAAGTACCAAAAATCGCTGTTCTGCCGGTAGGGATATTCCGAATCTGCGCTACGCACCGCTTCCGGTGCGGCGAAAATCAGCGCCGCGCTGCCTGGCTGCATCTGCGCCAGCAGCGCCTGGCGACGCGAGAGAAATTCCTGCTGAGTCATGACGCCCCCTGAACGAATTTTAGTTAGTGTAATGTCGGTTTGCGGACTTCCGGTGCGGTTGGCTGCTGACGAGAAAAAGTGTCGTGGCACAGCAGTGCGGCAACGCGGACATACTCGATAATCTCCTCCAGAGACATCTCCAGCTCTTCCTGATCTTCGTCTTCATCGTAGCCCAGCTGGGCAATATTACGCAGATCGTCAATCGCTTCCCCGGTCTCGTCTTTCACTTTATCCAGCTTCGGTTGGCTGACGCCAAGGCCGAGCAGGAAATGGTTGACCCAACCGGCGAGAGCGTCGGCGCGGTCGAAGACGCTTACCGCATCGCCTTCCGGTAGATACAGTTGAAAGAGGAAACCGTCGTCATCCAGTGAATCGCTGATGGCGGAATGCATGTTACGCAGCGCCTGGGCCAGTTCATGACCAAAGGCGAGCCCTTCGTTGGTCAGGTCGTGCACCAGCGGCAGCCAGCTGCTGTCCGTGTTGCCGCCGCACAGCAATCCGCTGATCAAACCGTGCATTTCGGCTGGGGTGAGGCCGACCCCTTGTTGGTTCAGTAACTGGTCTACATCGTTGTAACCAGGCATTTCGTTCTGTATAGACATGCGCATTCGTCATCGTTGGGAGGAATATTCATGATATGCTACCACTTTGGACCCTGGTGAACCAGAAAAGGGCTTGTATCCCTGCACCAGGGTAGCTATAGTGTCGCCCCTTCGCAGACCCAGGCTCGGATGTGAAGGCAGCGCAGTCAATCAGCAGGAAGGTGGCATGTCTGCACAACCCGTAGATCTCCAAATTTTCGGCCGTTCACTGCGAGTGAATTGCCCGCCTGAACAAAGGGATGCCCTGAATCAGGCAGCTGAAGACCTTAATCAGCGGTTGCAAGATTTAAAAGAACGCACTAGAGTCACAAATACTGAGCAGCTGGTCTTCATCGCCGCGTTGAACATCAGCTATGAGTTGACTCAGGAAAAAGCGAAGACCCGCGACTACGCTTCGAGCATGGAGCAGCGCATTCGGATGCTTCAGCAGACCATTGAACAGGCATTGCTTGAGCAAGGTCGCATAAGCGAAAGACCAGGGTCAAAGTTTGAATAACACTTTGCAGTTAACTGTGTTAGAGTAATTCCAGAACAAAATTTCTCTGAGATGTTTGCAAGCGGGCCAGTCCCCTGAGCCGATATTTCATACCACAAGAATGTGGCGCTCCACGGTTGGTGAGCATGCTCGGTTCGTCCGAGAAGCCTTAAAACTGTGACGACACATTCACCTTGAACCAAGGGTTCAAGGGTTACAGCCTGCGGCGGCATCTCGGAGATTCCCTTCTTTAGTTCGCATTATCCCAACACTCCTGTTTTCGGCTGCTGCCGCCCTGTATTACACTTCCTCGTACTGTTTCGCTTGCTCGTAATGAGACCTGTATGACCCTACAGCCTGATATCCCGCTCTCCAGACAGCATATTCGCCAGCAGATCCGCGAGCGTCGCCGCGCGCTCAGCCCGGAGCAACAGCGCCTGTTTGCCCAACAGGCCGCCGAGCGGATGATGGCCTGGCCGCCGGTCGTACTCGCTCATACCGTGGCGCTGTTCCTCTCCTTTGACGGCGAGCTGGACACCCAGCCGCTAATTGACCAGCTATGGCGCGCCGGCAAACGGGTGTATCTGCCGGTGCTGCATCCGTTTAGCCCCGGAAACCTGTTGTTTTTACACTACCATCCACAGAGCCAACTGATAGTGAATCGCCTGAAAATCCGCGAACCGAAGCTCGATGTGCGGGACGTGCTGCCGCTCGCTGAACTCGATGTGCTGGTGACCCCGCTGGTGGCCTTCGATGTCAGTGGCCAACGGCTGGGAATGGGCGGCGGTTTTTACGACCGGACGCTGCAAAACTGGCAGCAGTATCGCCTGCAGCCGGTAGGCTACGCGCACGACTGCCAGCAGGTGGATAGCCTGCCAAGCGAACAGTGGGATATCCCGTTACCAGCGGTGATCACCCCGGGAAAAACCTGGAGTTGGTCGGTACGCGAGGACGAGAATTTCAGCCTGGAAAGTATTAACAAAAAAACGGGCAGGTACTCGTCCTGCCCGAGAGGCAAAAATAATTAGAACAGCAGACGGGCGCGGATAGTCCCCGGGATCGCTTTCATTGCCTGCAGCGCCTGCTGGGCAACATCTTCTTCCGCTTCAATATCAATAACCACGTAGCCCATCTGCGGCGACGTTTGCAGATACTGCGCGGCAATGTTGATGCTCTGCGCGGCGAAGATCTGGTTGATGGCGGTCAGGACGCCCGGCCGGTTCTCATGGATATGCAGCAGACGGCGGCCGCCATGCAGCGGCAGAGAAACTTCCGGGAAGTTAACTGCCGACAGGGTTGACCCGTTGTCAGAGTACTTCGCCAGCTTACCAGCCACTTCCAGACCGATGTTCTCCTGCGCTTCCTGGGTCGAACCGCCGATATGCGGAGTCAGGATCACGTTATCAAACTCGCACAGTGGCGAAGTGAAGGGGTCGCTGTTGGTGGCGGGTTCTGTCGGGAAGACGTCGATAGCCGCCCCGGCCAGATGCTTACTCGCCAGCGCATCGCATAGCGCCGGAATATCCACCACGGTACCGCGGGAGGCGTTGATCAGCAGCGCGCCCGGCTTCATCAGCGCCAGCTCTTCCGCACCCATCATGTTTTTGGTGGAGGTGTTTTCCGGCACGTGCAGGCTGACCACATCGCTCATGTTCAGCAGGTCGGAGAGATGCTGAACCTGGGTGGCGTTGCCGAGCGGCAGTTTATTTTCAATATCATAGAAGAAGACATGCATCCCCAGCGATTCCGCCAGAATGCCGAGCTGGGTACCGATATGGCCGTAACCGATAATCCCCAGTTTCTTGCCGCGCGCTTCAAAGCTGCCGACTGCCAGCTTATTCCATACGCCGCGATGCGCCTTGGCGTTGGCTTCCGGCACGCCGCGCAGCAGCAGCAGCAGCTCACCGATGACCAGCTCGGCCACCGAACGGGTATTCGAGAATGGCGCGTTAAACACCGGAATACCGCGCTTCGCGGCGGCGTTCAGATCGACCTGGTTGGTACCGATGCAGAAGCAACCCACGGCAACCAGTTTTTCCGCCGCGGCGAAAATCTCTTCAGTCAGATGGGTACGGGAACGCAGGCCGATGAAATGGGCATCACGGATCGACGCTTTCAGCTGTTCGGAGTCCAGCGCGCCTTTATGAAATTCAATGTTGGTGTAACCTGCTGCGCGAAGGCTATCGATTGCCTTTTGATGCACACCTTCAACCAGCAGAAATTTAATCTTGTCTTTTTCCAGTGATACCTTAGCCATTTCCCCGTCCTGTTTTGTCTTAACTGATGTCGTGCTGAACGAAAGTTCGTCTCAGCAACATATCAAAAAAAACTATCGCGGCAATATGAACGTTTGCGTCGCCGTCCTGAAGAAATGTCATCCAGAGGGAAATGACAGGACAAAACACCAGAAAGAAGATTAATGGTAGCGTGTTAATCAGAATGGTTGCATAAATGTGACAGAAGTCACCAAATTGCACCAGGTGAAAAAATATTTGCAAGGGAGCCGACTGGCTCCCTGCGGACAGACTATTTTACGATGGTTTTCACGCCATCGGCCGTACCGATCAGTGCCACGTCGGCCCCGCGGTTGGCGAACAGCCCTACGGTCACGACGCCAGGGATGCCATTGATGGCATTCTCCAGCGCGACAGCATCAAGAATTTCCAGACCATGCACGTCCAGGATGACGTTGCCGTTATCGGTCACCACGCCCTGACGGTACTCCGGACGACCGCCCAGCTTGACCAGTTGACGCGCGACGGCGCTGCGCGCCATCGGAATGACTTCAACCGGCAGCGGGAATGCGCCGAGAATATCAACCTGCTTGGAGGCATCGGCGATGCAGATAAATTTATCGGCGACCGAAGCGATAATCTTCTCACGGGTCAGCGCCGCGCCGCCGCCTTTGATCATTTGCATATGGCCGTTGATCTCATCCGCGCCATCAACATAGATCCCCAGGCGATCGACACTGTTGAGATCGAAGACGGGGATCCCGAGGCTTTTGAGCTTTTCGGTAGAGGCAACGGAGCTGGAGACCGCGCCTTCAATCTGCCCCTTCATCGTGCCCAGCGCGTCAATAAAATGGGCCGCCGTCGAGCCGGTGCCTACGCCGACAATGGTCCCTGGCTGTACGTATTGCAGCGCCGCCCAACCTACTGCTTTTTTCAGTTCATCCTGCGTCATAATTATGGTCCGAGATGTGAATGCCTGTGGCGCATTATAGAACATCGACAGTGGAAATGTCCCTGCGATGCAGATCACACAACTGAGCAGACCAATTTCGTCTGTATCAAATAAAAATTTATGTCATAGTGCGAGATAACGATTAGTTATGGGGGCACGCCAGAATAATGAAACGACCGGACTACAGGACACTACAAGCGCTGGATGCGGTGATTAGGGAACGAGGATTTGAGCGCGCCGCGCAGAAGCTATGTATTACCCAGTCCGCCGTCTCACAGCGTATTAAGCAGCTGGAAAATATGTTCGGTCAACCGCTGCTGGTGCGCACCGTGCCGCCACGCCCCACCGAGCAGGGGCAAAAGCTGCTGGCCCTGTTACGCCAGGTTGAACTGCTGGAAGAAGAGTGGCTGGGCGACGAGCAGACCGGCTCCACGCCGCTGCTGTTGTCGCTGGCGGTGAACGCCGACAGTCTGGCCACCTGGCTGCTGCCGGCGCTGGCCAATGTTCTGTCAGACTCCCCTATTCGTCTTAACCTGCAGGTGGAAGATGAAACCCGCACCCAGGAGCGCTTGCGCCGTGGGGAAGTGGTGGGCGCAGTGAGTATCCAGCCGCAGGCGCTGCCAAGCTGTCTGGTGGATCAGCTCGGCGCGCTCGATTACCTGTTTGTCGCCTCAAAAGAGTTTGCGCAACGCTATTTCCCGAACGGCGTGACGCGTTCTGCGCTGCTGAAAGCGCCAGTCGTCGCCTTTGATCATCTGGACGATATGCATCAGGCGTTCCTGCAGCAAAACTTCGACCTGCCGCCGGGTAGCGTCCCCTGCCACATCGTTAACTCATCAGAAGCCTTCGTGCAGCTGGCGCGCCAGGGCACTACCTGCTGTATGATCCCGCATCTGCAAATCGAAAAAGAGCTGAAAAGCGGCGAGCTTATTGACCTCACGCCCGGTCTGTTCCAGCGTCGTATGCTGTACTGGCACCGCTTTGCGCCGGAAAGCCGCATGATGCGCCGGGTGACCGATGCGCTTATTGATTACGGCCACAAAGTGCTGCGTCAGGATTAAATCCCCGGCATAAAAAAAGCCACTTCCCGGAAGTGGCTTTTTTGTTTCTATCGCTTACTGCGCTGGTTTCGGCTCTTCCGCCGGTTTCGCCGGCGCGGCTGGCGCGGCGGCCTGAGCTGGCTGCAGCTCAAAGACCACGTCAACCTGGTCGTCAAACTGGATAGTCGCCTGCTCGTAGGTTTCCTGGGCTGAAACCGGCGCAGCGTCAGCGGCCTTCATCATACGCACCATCGGGCTCGGCTGATAGTTGGAGACGTGGTAGCGCACGCTGTAGACCGGCCCCAGCTTGCTGTGGAAGCCAGCCGCCAGCTCCTGTGCCTGATGCACCGCGTCATCGATCGCCGCTTTACGCGCCTTATCCTTGTAGGCATCCGGTTGCGCAACGCCCAGCGAAACGGAGCGGATTTCGTTCAGTCCCGCCTTCAGCGCGCCGTCCAGCAGGCCGTTAAGTTTATCCAGCTGGCGCAACGTCACTTCCACGGTGCGCACCGCCCGATAGCCTTTGAGAATGCTTTTCCCGTTCTGATAGTCATAATCAGGCTGGGTACGCAGATTCGCAGAGCTAATGTCTTTTTTCGCGATACCACTCTTTTCAAGGAAAGAGAGATACTGCGCGACGCGATCGTCTGCCTGCTTTTTCGCCGATGCGGCATCTTTCGCCGCGACGTTCACTTCGATCGCCAGGGTGGCAATATCCGGAACCGCGGCAACGCTTGCTGTGCCTGAAGTCACAATGTGCGGACCGTCTGGCAATTCGTTTGCCTGTGCCGCCATTGTGCTAAATCCGAGTGCTGCCGCCAGGGCTAAGACTTTTAACTTCACTGTCGTTTCTCCATGTTACTTAAATCGCCCTTACGGGACGCATGCCAGCAAGCTTAGCGCGTACAGCAGGAAAGTCCATCGGACAACGCTTAGTTGAGCAACGCCAGGATATGGCCGACGCCCTCTTTTGCCAGCTGAAATGCAATAAACCACATGACGGCGCCGACCACAATATTGATGATCCGCTGGGCTTTGGCGGTACGCAGCCGCGGCGCCAGCCAGGCGGCTAACAGCGCCAGGCCAAAGAACCACAGGAAAGAGGCGCTAATGGTCCCCAGCGCAAACCAGCGCTTCGGCTCCACCGCCAGCTGCCCTCCCAGGCTGCCCAGCACCACAAAGGTATCCAGGTAAACATGCGGGTTCAGCCAGGTGACCGCCAGCATAGTTATAATGATTTTCCAGCGCCCCTGCTGCATCACCTCGGCGCTGGCGAGCTCAAGATTCTGACTGAACGCCGTTTTCAGTGCGCCGAAGCCATACCACAACAAAAAGGCCACGCCGCCCCAGGTCACTATCGCCAGCAGCCATGGGGATTGCATCAGCAGCGCGCTACCGCCAAAAATACCGGCGCAGATCAACAGCAAGTCGCTGACCGCGCACAGCAGGGCAATCATCAGGTGATACTGACGACGGATCCCCTGATTCATCACAAAAGCATTTTGCGGGCCAAGCGGCAAAATCATTGCCGCTCCCAGGGCAAGGCCCTGAAAGTAATAGGTAAACATAAGGATTTTTCCGCTGTGTTCGAGAGTGGCGCTGACTATAACGCGAATGGATTATTAGCGGAAATTGAAAGTATTAATCATTAATAAGCTAAGCTAATAGTGAGCCATTAAAAAAGGCCGGCATGGCCGGCCTGACTCTGTCAGTGATGATTTACTCTGCTTTTTCCGGCAGTTGTACCACATGAACATCCATCTGCGGATACGGGAAACTGATGCCGTTAGCGTCGAAATCACGCTTAATACGCTCCAGCACGTCCCAGTAGACGTTTTGCAGATCGCTGCTTTTGCTCCACACGCGAACCACGAAGTTCACCGATGAGGCGCCAAGTTCGTTCAGGCGTACGGTCATTTCGCGATCGCGCAGAATACGATCGTCAGATTCGATAATCGAGGTCAGCAGCTGCTTCACCTTGTCGATATCAGCATCGTAGGATACGCCAATGATAAACTCATTGCGGCGCGCCGGTTCGCGGGAGAAGTTAATGATGTTGCCGGCGATGATTTTGCCATTCGGCACCACCACGATTTTGCCATCTGCGGTACGCAGGGTGGTGGAGAAAATCTGCACGTTCTGCACGGTGCCGGCGATACCGCCGAGATCGACATATTCACCCGCGCGGAACGGGCGGAACATCACCAGTAGTACGCCTGCGGCAAGGTTCGACAGCGATCCCTGCAGTGCTAAACCCACCGCCAAACCGGCGGCACCCAGCACAGCAATGACCGAGGCGGTCTGCACGCCTACCCGGCCCAGGGCGGCAATCAGGGTGAAGGCGATAACCGCGTAACGCACCAGCGCCGAGAGAAAATCAGCAACGGTGGCATCAATCTTACGCGCCAGCATCAGGCGGTTGACGGTGTTAGAGACGATGCGCGCCACGATCATCCCGATGACCAGGATAACGATCGCCGCCACGATGTTGACGGCATAGCTCAGCAGCAGCTCCTGGTTGCGTGCCAGCCACGTCCCGGCGTTGTTGATGCTATCGACAACGTTCAAATCTTCCATTTAACATTCCTTATGAATCCCCGAACGGGGAAGTAAATAACTCAGCCTGCAACAGGGCAGTCAGGTTATAGGGTAAACAATAAGTGCACGTTTTGCCAAATGGATCACATTTTTCCTGCACGCTATCCTGTTGTTAAAGTAATAAAAAAGCCCGCATTGCTGCGGGCTTCAGGGTAAGAAACAGATTTTTCTTACAGAACGTCGATCGCGTTCAGCTCTTTAAATGCCTGCTCCAGACGGGTCACCATGGAAGTCTGTGCAGCACGCAGCCATACGCGCGGATCGTAGTATTTCTTGTTCGGCTGGTCTTCGCCTTTCGGGTTGCCCAGCTGGCCCTGCAGGTAAGCTTCGTTAGTTTTGTAGTACTGCAGGATACCGTCCCAGGTCGCCCATTGGGTGTCGGTATCGATGTTCATTTTCACTACGCCGTAGCTGACGGAGTCTTTGATTTCCTGAGCGGAAGAACCGGAACCGCCGTGGAAGACGAAGTTCAGGCTGTTGTGCGGCAGGTTGTGTTTCTTGGAAACATATTCCTGAGAGTCGCGCAGGATGGTCGGAGTCAGAACCACGTTACCCGGTTTGTACACGCCGTGTACGTTACCGAAGGAAGCGGCAATGGTGAAGCGCGGGCTGATTTTGCTCAGCTCGGTGTAGGCGTAATCCACATCTTCCGGCTGAGTGTACAGGGCGGAAGCGTCCATGTGGCTGTTGTCCACGCCGTCTTCTTCGCCGCCGGTGCAACCCAGTTCGATTTCCAGGGTCATGTCCATTTTGGCCATGCGCGCCAGGTATTTAGAGCAGATTTCGATGTTTTCGTGCAGGGACTCTTCAGACAGGTCGATCATGTGAGAAGAGAACAGCGGTTTACCGGTAGCGGCGAAGTGTTTTTCACCGGCGTCCAGCAGACCGTCGATCCACGGCAGCAGTTTCTTCGCGCAGTGGTCAGTGTGCAGGATAACCGGCACGCCGTAGTGCTCAGCCATCTGGTGCACGTGGTGCGCGCCAGAGATAGCGCCGAGGATAGCAGCACCCTGAGGAACGTCAGTTTTCACGCCTTTACCTGCGATGAACGCGGCGCCGCCGTTAGAGAACTGAACGATAACCGGAGAGCGAACTTTCGCAGCAGCTTCCAGAACGGCGTTGATGGAGTCAGTACCTACGCAGTTTACCGCCGGCAGTGCAAAGTTGTTTTCTTTCGCTACCTGGAACACTTTCTGAACGTCGTCGCCAGTGATGACGCCCGGTTTTACGAAATCAAAAATTTTAGACATGTTACTTAGTCCTGTATCTGTATCTTCGACCGTTGAAGAAGGTTCGCGAGCCCTTAAGCGCGCTGAAAAACAGGCGGGTTTCCCCGCCTGAACTGAATTACTGCTTAGCGCGCTCTTCGAGCATCGCTACTGCCGGCAGGACTTTGCCTTCGACGAATTCAAGGAATGCGCCGCCGCCAGTGGAGATGTAGGAGATTTTGTCAGCGATGCCGAACAGGTCGATCGCTGCCAGGGTGTCACCGCCGCCGGCGATGGAGAAACCTTCGCTGTCCGCGATAGCGTTAGCCACGATTTCAGTCCCTTTACGGAAGTTCGGGAATTCGAATACGCCAACCGGGCCGTTCCACAGGATGGTTTTGGCGTTTTTCAGGATGTCGGCCAGTTTCTGTGCGGAAACGTCGCCAAGGTCCAGAATCTGCTCGTCATCTTTGATGTCGTTAACAGATTTCAGGGTTGCCGTTGCGGTTTCGGAGAACTCGGTCGCCACGCGAACGTCCGTCGGAACCGGGATATCACAGGTGCTCAGCAGGCGCTTAGCTTCATCAACCAGGTCTGCTTCGTACAGGGATTTACCGACGTTGTGGCCCTGGGCAGCAACGAAGGTGTTGGCGATACCGCCGCCGACGATCAGCTGGTCAGCGATTTTAGACAGGGAATCCAGCACGGTCAGTTTGGTGGACACTTTAGAACCACCCACGATAGCGACCATCGGACGAGCCGGCTCTTTCAGCGCTTTACCCAGCGCGTCCAGTTCAGCGGCCAGCAGCGGGCCTGCGCACGCCACGTCAGCAAATTTGCCGATGCCGTGGGTGGAAGCCTGCGCGCGGTGCGCAGTACCGAAAGCATCCATCACGAACACGTCGCACAGCGCGGCGTATTTTTTGGACAGCGCTTCGTCGTCTTTTTTCTCGCCTTTGTTGAAGCGAACGTTTTCCAGAACCACCAGCTCACCGGCAGCCACTTCCACGCCATCCAGGTAGTCTTTAACCAGACGTACCGGGTTGGACAGTTTGTCTTTCAGGTAATTAACAACCGGCAGCAGAGAGAATTCTTCGTTGTACTCGCCTTCGGTCGGACGACCCAGGTGAGAA
The DNA here is from genome assembly GCF_001807705.1 of Klebsiella sp. HMSC25G12. NCBI lineage: Bacteria > Pseudomonadati > Pseudomonadota > Gammaproteobacteria > Enterobacterales > Enterobacteriaceae > Klebsiella > Klebsiella sp. HMSC25G12. Next base: position 27,067 of record NZ_KV789864.1, read on the forward strand.
GTAACCATGACTTTCGCGCCCTGCTTCAGCGCCAGTTCAATGGTCGGCAGAGATGCACGGATACGTGCGTCGCTGGTTACTTTCCCGTCTTTAACTGGTACGTTCAGATCCGCACGGATAAAAACGCGTTTACCAGCCAGATCCAGATCGGTCATCTTAATTACAGACATGGTGAATCCTCTCGTTGATTCATAAAGTTTTGTCGACGTTTATGCGTCGAACCTGAAACCAATAGCCGCCATCGCTAACGTCGTGTCGAGCATTCGGTTAGCAAAGCCCCATTCGTTATCGCACCAGACCAGCGTTTTGATCAGATGCGCGCCACTGACCCGGGTTTGCGTGCCATCAACAATAGCACTGTGCGGATCGTGGTTAAAATCTGTCGAGACCAACGGTAATTCCGTATAGTCAACTATACCATGAAATGCACCTTGTGCTGCTTTTTGCAGCAACTGGTTGACTTCACATGCTTTTACCGGTTTTTTCACCGTCACGCTCAGGTCAATTGCCGTCACGTTTATCGTCGGCACCCGCACGGCAATCGCTTCAAAACGGTCATTAAACTGCGGGAAAATACGGGTGATCCCTGCCGCCAGTTTGGTATCCACCGGAATGATCGACTGGCTGGCCGCGCGGGTACGCCGCAGATCCGGATGGTAGGCGTCAATCACCTGCTGGTCATGCATCGCCGAATGAATGGTGGTGACGGTGCCGGACTCAATGCCATAGGCATCATCTAACAGTTTAATGATCGGAATAATGCAGTTGGTGGTGCAGGAGGCGTTGGAGACAATGCGGTGCTCGGCGCCGAGCTCATCCTGATTGACGCCATAGACCACCGTCGCGTCGAGATCGTTGCCGCCAGGATGGGAGAAGAGCACTTTCTTCGCGCCAGCCTGCAGATGGGCTTCGCCGTGTTCACGACTCCCGTATACGCCGGTGCAGTCGAGCACCACGTCTACCGCCAGCTCGCGCCACGGCAGCGCCGCAATGGTCGGCTCGTGTAGCAGGCGGATGGCATCATCGCCAACAAACAGCTGTTCGCGCTCCTGACGGACATCCCAGGCGAAGCGGCCATGGCTGGTATCATATTTCAACAAATGCGCGATCCCTGCCGCATCCGCCAGCTCATTGATTGCCACCACGGTGATTTCCGCACGACGCCCGGACTCATATAGCGCACGAACCACGTTGCGTCCAATACGACCGAAGCCATTAATCGCGATGCGAATGGTCATAGATCTCCTGCAAGGCTGACCCTTTTTTGAGGTGGCTGACAGAGTAATCCAGCAACGCTCTGAGGGGAACCTTACCAGCTGCAAACTGCGACTGATTGATTAATTGTCGAACATTTAAACGACTGAAACGCTTCAGCTAGAATAAGCGAAACAAGGAATAAAAGGAATGTTTGTCCAGCGCAATAAACCAGCTATATGACTTGTGTCACATTTCTTTTGGAATAATTCACAGGGTGGTTACATGTTCGAAGAATAGTGCATACAAAAAGCCGGGTGGCGAGGTAACAGCAAAACGGTAACCCAGGGGTTACCGTTTTTGGTGTTTGCACCCTCTCCTGTGGGAGAGGGTTGGGGTGAGGGCATCAGCCCGCACCGTACCAGCCATTACAGCAGCGCTTTCGCTTTAGCGACCACGTTGTCGACGGTGAAGCCGAACTCTTCGAACAGCTGCTCAGCCGGCGCAGACTCACCGAAGGTGGTCATGCCAACGATAGCGCCGTTCAGGCCAACGTATTTGAACCAGTAGTCCGCGATACCGGCTTCTACCGCGACGCGGGCAGAAACGGCTTTCGGCAGTACGGATTCACGATAAGCGGCATCCTGCTTGTCGAACGCGTCGGTGGACGGCATGGAGACCACGCGCGCCTTCACGCCTTCGGCAGTCAGTTTGTCCCACGCGGCAACCGCCAGCTCTACTTCTGAACCGGTGGCGATGAAGATCAGCTCCGGCTG
>NZ_KV789865.1:0-6404 GCF_001807705.1 Klebsiella sp. HMSC25G12
TCAGCAAAAGTTCGATTTATTCAACAAAGCCACCAGGCAAATAAAACGTGTGCTAAACGAGATGTACTGGAACTGAAAGTCCCTTTAGAAGCCAATAATCCCTCCTCCCCCACATGGGGTTTGGACAAGGGCATGGTGCAGGCCACAATTGACGCACTGAAAGAAAATCCAGACATCGCCCCGGCTGACTCTGTAGCCTGCCAACAGGCTGCAATAAAACAGTATCGGGCTGGGCAAAAACACTACAGTAAGCTCAGGTAGCTGCCGTGATGCCCACCAGCTGAAACCTGTGTGTGGTATAAAAAACCCCGTAGCGCTGGTGCAAAACAGACCAGCGCATTCCAGTTCTCAATCCCGTTCTGTGCTGTAGGCCCCTGTCGCATTCAGACCTGAATTACCGAGCAAGGAAACATGTCAGTAAGCCATCTGGATACAAAAACTGGTGGTATAGCCATTTTATCTTAATGCTAATGTATGCGTACATTAGCATTAAATTTATGTTATTTACCCTTCTCCCTTCCTGGATGCCTTAACCTGGGTCTGATAGTTGCGCTTTACCCGCTCAATTTCCGCCAGAGTTGCCGCCCAGTGCAGCCCTGCGGCGTGACGATATCTGGTTGCCATTTTTTCAACGGCCTCCGGAGTGCTGTCATCGCTGCGGTGCTGCCGTCCCTTCACCCCGAAAATTTCCACTATAAGCCACTGGCTACCGGTTCTGCCGAACAAGGCCTGACACAGCCGCCTCACGGCAAGCGGGGTCAGATCCGGGTCGGGATCATACGCGATGGTGGCAAAAATAAAACGCAGCATCTCAGAGGTTTTGTAGCGTTTTACCGCTGCCGCCAGCCGGGCAGCTCTTTGCGGCGCTTCCCAGCGGTCGTCGCTGTAACCTGCCACTTCAGAGAGATAGTCCTTCTCGAGTTGTTTAGCCGTGTAGCAACGTCCCCCCAAAAACATCCGCATAGCTTCTTTCGTTTCAGCTCTCACGAATCTTGTCCTCAGCCAAAGCTAATGTACGCATACATTAGCATTAAGTATCAGGTTAAACAAAAATCAGGAAACCGATCTGATTCAGTGCAGGTGGCTGTCTCTTTTGAATTATAGCTTTTGTGTTATGGTATTTAGTTAATCCGATTTCTGAAATCCGGGCGTATACATGTTATCTCTTTTCCCGGTGGTCTACTGTAGTAGACAGAAAATACAGGAACCTCGATATTTCCATATCTTAATAAATTCTGTTCTTATATCCTCCGAAATCTTGATGGATGATATGGTGCTGCATCATACTATAGTTCTGTTTTTTATGTGGATTTCATCTTCTACGCTTGACGGGTATGCCTGACTTTTAATTTATGAAATCTTTCAATGCCAGAGCTGTTACTCTGGCATAAAATATGGCATGTGTCATGATTAGGTAACGAATGAAATGGAACAAATCATCCTAATCAAGATTTTTTACTTAGAATCGATATTGCAGGCCCGCTGTAATCGTATAGTTTTTATTTGATATCCCGGCGGCATCTCCCCCAATGGAGGCGGACTCGCCACTGTTAGTATCAATAATCTGAGTCCCTCCCTTAGCCTCCTCATATTTACTGTAGGTGAACTCAGAAAATACTTTGGCGTTCGGAGTTACGTAATATCCGGCATCAATTGAAGTGCCATAGTAACGTGAACTGGTCGTCTTCTCACGGAAAGTTAAATCCCGCATGTAGTGCTCATCGTTATCGTGCGCCCGAACCCAGTCACTGAATTTAAACAATGCATTGAACTCAAAATCATTAATACGATACTGACCTACAAGGCCAATGTACGGCATGGAAAACCGCTGGCTATAGCCAATTCCACGTTCACCAGCAGGGAATTCTCCAGTATATGCACCATTATCGTAGTTATAGGAACCACCGGTTGCAGTCCAGCTGAATCGAGTCTCCTGATAACCAGCCATTACACCCGCTTTATAGTTTTCATTCTGGAAAACCCAGCCTTTTGCGTTCAGATCGAATTCATTGGCATAGTTGACGTTCGTGCTGGGGTGGGATGAGTGGTCAGTCCATCCCGATTGATTATCGTTCATCCAGTCATAGTCGTCCATATGACCTGCCCCGGAAGCCAGGGATGTCCAGCCTCGTGCATTCAGTGTCAGAAACGAATATGCATCCCAGGAAATGTCGCCTTTTAAAATGGCAACATTCTTGATCTTCCAGTCCAGCTGGCTGACCTTTCTTCCTGTACCAGTATCATAAACCATTTCATGAGATTTACCGCTTAACATCCCGGCGGAGGTAGATACAGTTACACTTTCCGGTGAGAAATTTGGCGTTAACTGCGTAGAGTCAGCATAAGCAGTACCTGAAAGCATGGCCATCATCAATGCAATTGTACTTTTGTTCATTTTTTATTCCCATAATGAAACATTTTTCCGTGTGTTGCAAAGATAGTTTAAAACTCATACAAATAAGTAGCAACTGTAAATTTTTGTAATTTTAGGTTTCTGGAAACATATCCAGCATCTCTATTCAGGTTGCTTAATAGGTATATAATTCAGTTTCTTATAGTTAAAATAGTTAGTGTAATCTTCTGATGGTTATTGGACTGCGAACTCATATCACTCTCGGACGGCAGAATTATACAGACCACTGGAGCTGTATCGATGGTCAGTAAGTGATCGTTCCTAACCATCGAGTACAGTAGACCTTTACCCACGAGGCTTCACAGGTTGCCTCACACAGTAGACACTTAACATGGGTTATATGTCGACTCTCGCATACAGTAGACCCTATTGGTGCATACCAGGCGATGCTCGGCCATTTAACCGGGCGTCGAATGCAGTAGACAATTGCCTGTCAGCACGTAGCGGTGCATGGCTTGGCGTATCCAGTAGACACCAAAGTTGTTCGTAACCTGCATAACCAGAGAGGAGCGGCCATTTAACCTCACCTCGCATACAGTAGACCATTACCTGTCAGCACCTACCGGTGCGTTGGTTGTCGCATCCAGTAGACACCTGTTGTTCAGACCAGGCAGAACCAGCTCTGATCAGCCATAGCCCGATATCGCATACAATAGACCTTCCCCTATTTGGGCATAACCAATATGCGGTGATTGTCGAAAACAGTAGTCATAGGTACACGTGCTCCGGGATTAGAGCCCCTTCCCCGGCCAGAATACCTGACCTGCCCCCAGGATTAGATACAACCATCAGTTAGTAAGGTCGGTTTGTTTACCTTCACATTTTCCATTTCGCCACCGTGCTGCAAACTCTGATGGCGTCTGATAATTCAGTGCTGAATGTGGACGACACTCGTTATAATCCTGCCGCCAGTCATTAATGATTTTCCTTGCGTGAACGATATCGCTGAACCAGTGCTCATTCAGGCATTCATCGCGAAATCGTCCGTTAAAGCTCTCAATAAATCCGTTCTGCGTTGGCTTACCCGGCTGAATTAAGCGCAACTCAACACCATGCTCAAAAGCCCATTGATCCAGTGCGCGGCAAGTGAACTCCGGCCCCTGGTCAGTTCTTATCGTCGCCGGATAGCCTCGGAACAGTGCAATGCTGTCCAGAATACGCGTGACCTGAACGCCTGAAATCCCGAATGCGATGGTCATTGTCAGACACTCCTTCGTGAAGTCGTCCACGCAGGTCAGGCACTTGATCCTGCGACCGGTGGCCAGCGCGTCCATGACAAAATCCATCGACCAGGTCAGGTTGGGTGCCGCCGGGCGGAGCAGCGGCAGACGTTCTGTAGCCAGCCCTTTACGACGTCGCCTGCGTTTTACGCCCAGCCCGCTCAGATGATAAAGGCGGTACACACGCTTGTGATTAACATGAAGGCCTTCACGGCGCAGTAACTGCCAGATGCGTCGGTAGCCAAAACGCCTGCGCTCCAGTGCCAGCTCAGTGATGCGCCCTGATAAATGCGCATCAGCAGCCGGACGGTGAGCCTCATAGCGGCAGGTCGACAGGGATAAACCTGTAAGCCTGCAGGCACGACGTTGCGACAGACCGGTCGCATCACACATCAGCATCACGGCTTCCCGCTTCTGGTCTGTCGTCAGTACTTTCGCCCAAGAGCCACCTGAAGCGCCTCTTTATCCAGCATGGCTTCGGCAAGCAGCTTCTTGAGTCTGGCGTTCTCTTCCTCAAGCGACTTAAGGCGCTTAACCTCGGGCACCTCCATACCGCCATACTTCTTACGCCAGGTGTAAAACGTGGCATCGGAAATGGCATGCTTGCGGCAGAGTTCACGGGCGGGTACCCCAGCTTCGGCTTCGCGGAGAATACTGATGATCTGTTCGTCGGAAAAACGCTTCTTCATGAGGATGTCCTCATGTGGCTTATGAAGACATTACTAACATCGCGGTGTATTAATCAACGGGGAGCAGGTCAATTGCAGTAGTTGATTTCAACATCCATTGAAAAATCCTTCTAACATGCTGAGCTGGAGAAGACTGCATCTTTTTATTAAACCCATAACGGTGGTCTTTTCATTTTACCATCGCATCAGGGAAGCCAAACAGATAGCTGACTACCTGCCCTGGAGGATTAATATACGAAATTATTAGTTGTGAATCTTGAGATATGGTAACAATTTCGGACGTATGCTTTTAGTTCATTGTAATCTTTTAAAGCATGCATTATTTATATTGATTTTCTATTCCACATAAACGCCTCGATGTCGGCGCGCGTGATGAACTGCCTGGAGGTACTGGCCCCAAGGGTGGAAGAGTATTCAATTGATGAGATGTTCCTCAACCTGACCGGCCTGGAGCACTGTATGGGGCTTGAGGACTTTGGCCGGCAGCTGCGTCAGCACGTGTATGACTGTACCCGCCTGACCATTGGCGTGGGCGCCGGACCAACCAAAACCCTCGCAAAATCAGCCCAGTGAGTCTCAAAAGAGTGGAAACAGTTTCGTGGCGTACTCGCTCTGACCAGGGGAAATCCGCAGAGAACGCGGAAACTGCTTTCACTGCAGCCGGTTGAAGAAATCTGGGGGGTGGGTAACCTTATTGCACGCAAGCTGAATGTGCTGGGCATAAAGACCGCGCTCGATCTGGCCCTGACGAACCCGACCTTCATCCGCAAAAATTTTTCTGTGGTCCTAGAGCGAACGGTACGTGAACTGAACGGGGAAAGCTGCCTTTCGCTTGAGGAAGCCCCTCCGACGAAACAGCAAATTGTCTGCAGTCGCAGTTTTGGTGTGAAGATCAAGGAGTACGAGTCGCTCCGCCAGGCTATCTGTCAGCACGCTGAGCGGGCCTCTGAAAAGCTGCGTAAAGAGCACCAGTATTGCCGGCATATTTCCGTTTCCATCAAAACGTCTCCGTTCGCCGTTAAAGAGCCTTACTACGGCAACGTGGCCACGGAGAAACTGCTTACACCCACTCTGGACACCGGGGACATCATTGCTGCCGCCACAACGGCTCTGGAGCGTATCAGGAACGATGGGCACCGGTATGCCAAAGCCGGAGTTATGCTGAATGATTTCACCGGGTCTGGCGTTTCGCAGCTGCAGCTGTTCGACGAACGCCCGCCACGGCCTCACAGTGCTGAGCTGATGATGGTTCTGGACGAGATCAACAACTCAGGGCTGGGTAAAGTATGGTTTGCCGGTTGAGGGATAGGCCCGGAATGGCAGATGAAACGTGAGATGCTTTCATCGGCATATACCACTCGCTGGAAGGAGCTGCCGGTTGCCCGTTTCTGACCGGCGAAATGACAGACGGAACTTGCCGCCAGATCATACTTTACCGATCATGCAGATGACTTGTCTCAGGGGGGAACCATGACAAATATCATTCTGTGTGATGTAACAGCCAGCGTCAGCGAACTTAAAAACGATCCGGTGGCCAGCGCCGGTGCCGGCTGCGGCTACTCGGTCGCTATTATTGACAGCAACCGGCCTGTTTTTTTATTGTGTGCCCGCGGTTCTGTATGAAAAAATGCTCCATCTTCTGGACGAAAAAGACCTGGCGCAATTGATAACAGAACGTCAAAACCAGTATATTTTGTGATCGGACAACGTGACAAACGACATCACAGTGGAGACACTGCTGACGAGATGATCCCAAGGTCGTAAAAACGGCCGGAACTGGTTACCAGCCGAACGAAGGACCGGCCTACGCACAGCGGCGGCAACTGGCTTTAAAAATGCTGGCGGAAATTTAAAATTAAGCCGCATACCCTGCGAAATTTTGCAGATTTCACTCAACATGCATGCTTCGTTCATTTCCCAACAGAGCTTTCACCATCGCCTGTAATAGCAGTCCTGCTGCGTGATTACTCCGCTCAACGGGTCACCGGCGCCATGCCAATACCTGTTCGTGACAGGCATTGATGGAACTGCGGTCCCAAACTAATAATGTAACGACGATGCAGGTGGGACCGTGGTCCCAGG
>NZ_KV789866.1:0-4748 GCF_001807705.1 Klebsiella sp. HMSC25G12
GGCAAGTCGCCGGACGACTCACCACACGATTCCCCGGCGACTCTTCACTAGAGTCGTACCCAGAGTCGCCACGTCTAAAAAACAACCAAACGGGGAGTCGGATCTAGAGTCGGGTCGTTATTAACTCATTGTTTTTATAGGCCTGAGTCGTTACCGACTCTATGACGACTCGCCGGGGACTCTATGACGACTCGTCATAGAGTCGGATCTATATAAATAAAATTTAAAAAACGAAATTTCAGTAAAGTAAGCTGCTGATATTAAATACAAATCTGCAAAATTAAAATTTTGCGTGGGGTGTGGGTATTTTTCGTGGTGAGGAGCGTTCAGAGATCTGACGATTTTCGGGAAGGTTCAGGAACTCCCCGGAATGGCCGGAGAGGAAAACTGAAGCATGACGGGGTCAGGATTTTTTCCAGAATTTCCACCACGGCGCCGGGGGTTCAGTTAATTTTGCCTGGTGATTTTCAAGAAGGAGCATGGCCTGTTTCAGGCTGTCAATGTGCGAATCCTTCGATAAAATCAATATGTTAAGGTGTTCAATCTGCTGTTTCAGTTGACGAATGACATGTTCACTCTGGTCAGCAGGCGCTGTATCACGCTGTTCAGGTACTTGTCGAGTAAGGTGTTCATTCTTCGGTTGGTCAAACGGTCCGAAAACACGTAAAAGCTCTGATATATCGACCATTTTTGTATTTCGTTCACCGCTACAAGTGGACAGTTCACCTGTTTTGATTAACCTGTGCAGCGTTGTCCGGCTCTTACCCGTCAGCCGTGCAGCCTCACTAATAGACACTCTGGTCATCAGTTATCATCCTTTAATACATTCAGTCTCAAGGAAACAGGGGCCAGCTTACGACATACTGGTCCAGAAGTGATGTGTTTTTCAGAAGGGCGATGAAACACAGGAGTGACCGTGCAAAATGCAGGCAACAAATGACTTTCCGCTTCCTCGCGCATTCGCTCACTACGTTCGGTCATAAGACTGCGGCGAGCGGTACGTAAGAATAAAGTGAGGTGATAGCTCTCTTCTCAAGGCGTTTAGGGAAGCAACGAGCCCGCCCTAAACCAGTCATGGCGAGACCTTGCTGAAGGGACCCTATGTGTGCTGGCTGAGAAAAAAAGAGCTCTCTAAAAGAGAGCTGTTATCTGATATAGGTTCAAGTGCAAAATAGAGTGCACACAAACAAAAAAAGGACAATAAAAATGGGAAAGCATAAGGTATTCATTAGCTACCACCATGCGAATGATCAGTACTACAAAAACGCACTTGAAAAAATGAATGAGGAACATGAAATATTCGTGAATCGCTCAGTATCATTAGGTGATATAGATGAAGATGAAGCCCCACAAAAAATAAGAGAGATAATAAGAGATGAATATCTTAGAGATACATCAGTTCTTATCCTTCTTGTTGGAACTGAAACAAAAAACAGAAAACACGTAGATTGGGAACTTTACTCTAGCATGAGAGATAGTACCATTAACAAAAAATCAGGAATTTTAGTCGTCAATCTCCCGTCAACAAATACTACGTACATTCGTTCAACACATGGAACTAATGAAAAATCAGAAGTTCATCCTACCGTAACTGAATGGTTTTCTATTGATAAGCGCTCAACTTATGAGGAAAGGTTCCCATATATGCCAGCAAGAATAATAGACAACTTCATGAAGAGCGGGTCTTATATATCAGTGGTCAACTGGAATCAAATAGAAAACAACCCAGAAACACTCAGAAAATTAATAGACATGACTTATAACGATAGAGAAAAAGCAACGTATGATATGTCGAGAGAAATGAGAATGCATAATTCATAGTACTATCCAAGGAGTAGCCTTGGCTACTCCTTTAATTTACCAGTTCCACTTATCTGTATTGATTCCAAACTTAGGCTTCACATCATTAACAAAGAACCGGTTAACATCTTTAAAACCTTTTAAAATACGCTCATAATCATAATACTGCATTTGTATTTTATTTATGCTGGTTGCATGAAATCTCATGACATCACCGCTAACCCTATCAACAACCTCATCTTTGTCTGATATGTACTTATACCAACGCTTGTAGTTGTTCTGGTAGTTAGTTAGAAATCTATTTAACACCATGAGCATCTCATTGCTGAAATCATAAATCTCACGATCTTTTTTAGGGTTTAGTATTTTCATTTCATCACGAATAAATTGGTAAGTCTGATAATATGATGAAATAACCTCATCAAAGGCATCAACGTTTTTTCTTAATTTGAAAATTGCTCTTTTTGAATCTAGGTGATTTTTTACACTCTTTTTGTAAAGTGTAGCACTCTCATTGAAAAGTATATTCACTCCACCAAGGCTAAGTTTCTCAACCTTAACCGAATACTTTTTAAGTAAGTAGAGGGATACCATCAGCCAAATAAAAACAGATATCAAAAGAATAGAAAGGGCGCCAGTTACAAGAGGTCTATTCTTACTAAAAACTGTGTAAACAGACGGAATGTAATTAGATATATCAACAGTACACATCACGGCAATAAATGCTAAAAAAACTATAGTCCAAAGAGTTACGAAGGTTTTCATCTTATTTCACCATTTTTCTTGATATAAAAATACTTCCGCCTGCTTATTCCCATAGCTACCCAAGGTTTTATTTCCTCTAGGCTTCCTTTCCTCCTTGACTGTCCTGACTTTTTCCCTCTCTTTGATTGAATTTCAGAGGAATGAGTAATATCAACAAATTTACTGAATTCTTCAGGTGAAAATTTATTTGATGTCCATTTAGCAATGCTCTTAGCTATCCCTCTTACCTCATTTTCATCCAGAGGCCGTGCAAATTGCAGGTTGTATGCGCAAGCGCGTTCGTAGCAGGCTTGCAGCCACTGCTCATACTCAGGCCAGCCCTGACGGATGGCGCGATATGCCCACTTACGGGTTTTGTCGAACAACGTGCAGTTACGGCCTAAGCCGTAGTCGGCAACGATTTCCTTGTCATTCCCTGTGTTCAGATCGAGAAAGTCGGCCAGCCAGTCCAGAGTGTAGAGCTTCGGCTGCCACACGGCGATTTTCCAGTGGTTGTGGTTCGGATTTTTGCAGATGAGCCCCGAATATCCAGCGTCAGCCTCTAATTTTTTACGTAGCGCATTCTCCACGGAGGCGGCGTAGCGTAACGGTTTTATTTTGCCGTCCGGCGCGGTGCGTATCGAGTTTTCCAGCGCGTACAGCAGGTGCGCGTGTCCGTTTTCGGGGTTAGTTATGGTCAGCGTCGGTGCAGGCGCGTTGCGGTCGCTCCAGTCGATGGAGGAACCGGCGCGGTCAACGTCAAATCCCAGCCAGAACATGGCGTGAGGCTGATTGAACTGGATATATTTCGCCAGAATAGCGCGTTCCTTACCGGCGATACGGACACCAAAGTGCAGATCGTCCGAAAAGTACGGCTTGTGTGGTAAGCGTTCGTTGAAAAGTTCGAGTGCGGCGTTATGCAATGTGCCCTGCGCTTATGGCGGGCTGTTGTCTGGCACGGTTCATGTGCTAATATCCTTTCAAGGTTTCGACCTAGCCCTGGTTATCATGCGATCCGCCAAGATATGACATGATTTCCGGGGCTTTGTTTTTTCTGAGGCTAACGTTACACCGACTTTGCCTTTGTGTCGATCTGACAGCGACTTACCCTAACATCCGTTGTACGCCTTGCATGAAAAGCCCGCATCAAGCGGGCTATATCGACTTTTGCTATTTGTCACCATAGTGATAACGGGCTGCGTAGATGATGATTTCTCCGTTCTGGATTGAATAGACCAGACGGTGGCTCTGATCAATCCTGCGGGAGTAGAGTGCCGGATCTTTGTGGTGCCGCAGCCGTTCGGGTTTTCCTATACCTGTCAGCGGATCAGCCTCGATGCTGAGCAACAGTTGCCGGATACGCTCAAACTTCTTTTTGTCAGTATCACGCCAGTAGTTAAGGTCATCAGCGCCATTCCTAGTGAACTTAATATTCCACTTCGACAAATTCGCCGCGCTCCGCCTGTTTCATTGACTCATTGATATGCTCTGCGTTCGCCGGATTGCTGAACAGATAGACCGTTTCGATTAGCGCCTCATACTCTCCCGCATCGATCATAACAATATCAGGCGCATCACGGCGCATGACACGTACCGGTTCAGCATCATCAGTGACGCGCTTCATCGTCTCGGCAAAATGTTTACGGGCATCAGTAAAATTGATTGCATGCATGTTGTTAACCCCCATTTGTTGGGGCTTAGCATAGAACATGTACGCAAATAAGTACATAAAGATATTTCCCTAAAAACCCACAACCAAATCAGCTCAAAATGTGAACTCAATCGAATAACCACAAAAACAACAAGTCAATACATTGAAGCATAATTTCAAGCAATTACATTTATGAAGTGCGGCACAATTTCGTACCGCTAGGAGCTTAGCTCCTAAAACGAGCAAAGGAAAAGTAAATGGCAAAACATTGGTCTGGGCAAGAATGTCCAAAAACAGGTACTTACGGTCAATATCATGATACCGACAACTCATACGCTGGTTCTGAATATGATCGCCATGTGAGCAAGGGTGATAAGTTCCCTCCGAGCAAAAACAACCACCACTTCCAAGAAAAATAAAATATCTTCAGAAGTCTAAACTAAAAGCCCTCTGGGGCTTTTTTTGTACCTGCCATTCACTTGATTTACCATAACATCCGTTATCAGCACCGCCTGAGATGCCCTCAGGGCGTTTCTGACGGGAAACCGGTAAA
>NZ_KV789867.1:0-4215 GCF_001807705.1 Klebsiella sp. HMSC25G12
AAATTTCGTGGATTATGGAATGATTGCAGACATAGCATTTCATGATCTTGATAGTCATAACCCTCATGCTCATGTAATGCTAACTTTAAGAACTGTTAGCCCAAATGGATTTGGGAACAAACAAAGAGAATGGAATAATAGAGAAAATATTGAAGCCTGGCGAGTTAACTGGGAAATAATAGCAAATGACAGATTAAAAAAATATGGTCATAAGTCCCGTATTGATTCCCGTTCATTAAAAGATCAAAAAGAAGAGGCAGAAAGAAAGGCTGTTTTTGCTAAAACTCCGAAAGAGAAAGCCAAGTGGATTTCAAAAACTATTGAACTGGACAGAACGCCAATGACCAGGATACACAGGCACCAATGGCGAAAAGGTCAAAAATTAAGAGCTATGGAGCAAAAAGAAAAAGCATTATTATTAAAAATAGCTAATGCAACATACTTACAGCAAACCAAACCACCTCAGCCAGAGGAAACTATGAAAATAGAGAAAAAGCCTCTTGCAAGGTCAATCATTGATAATTTAAAGGCATTATACAAAAAGACCCAGCATATATTTAAATCAAAACCTAATGTAAATAAAAATAAAAAAGAAGAAAAAGAAGATCCTCAAAATTTCGTTAGTAGTTATGTAATAAATGAATTTGGCGAACATATATTAAAGACAGAGTTAGAAACAAAACCTAAAACAGGCACAGGAACCGGAACCGGTGGAAATAATGGAGGCGGAAAAATGGGTTCAGGCTCTGGAATGTCTCCTATGAACCAACCACAACCAAAAATTGAAGAGCCTGAGCCGGAACCAATGCCGGAATTCGAAGATCAGCAACCTAAGAGGAAGAAGAAATTTGGAATGTAGTATATAGTGGTATATATTCCTATATAGTAGTATCACTTAATACAACTTAATATTATTTAATACTATACTATAATATACTACATTTTTAGAGTTGTGATCCTCGCCGGTTCTATTTCCCCTTTATGTATTGCCACAGCTTCATTAACTGACTTCATAAGCATTTTAAAAAATTTACTATGCTTATTTCTTTTCCGTTTTTTCTGCACTTTCTTTTTTTTCATATATTCACCAAAAAAAATCGAATCGCCAATTTTTCTTCGAACAATACTCTTTTTTCTTTTTTTATTGTTTTTCTATCTTCGGTAATGCTTCGCACCATAGATCTGATAGTAATGCTTTGCTGCCGTATGTAAAGAACTGCCCCAACTTCGTTGGGCTGTTATCTGATATGGTTAAGCTCCCCACTTGACAAATTTTTAAGATCGGTTAGAACTGGTACAGGATTGAAAAACCTATAAAAATAAAAACCCCACCCTCTGCGATTTTGTTTTGGCGACAGAAAACAGAGAGTAGGGCCAGATAAAAAGGACTGAAAAAATGATAATACAAGAAGAACATAACATCGATTTTTTTAAAAATCAAATGCCTAACAAGCCTTATTGTACAAATAACCTCGATATGGGATTAAGCATAAGGAACAAGGCAAAAGCCTTAGAAATGCTGTATTTACAGGCAAATCAGCCAGCAATCCAAACTTGCTTACTCTTTGATTTAGATAAGAAAAACTCATTCTATACATTTGAGAAGGTGGGCTTACCCATACCTCACTTTATTACAAAAACACCAAAGACAGGTCGTTGCCATTACGGGTACATGCTTAAAGCCGGTGTTTGTAAGACACAACAAGCAAGGTTGAAGCCGTTGAAGTATGCCGCTGCCGTTGAAATGGCTATGGCGAAAAAACTCAAAGCAGATCTGGGGTTTGCTGGATTGATTACAAAAAATCCACTCAATGATCACTGGTCGCCGTTCTGGTCAGGTGCTGACCTTTACGACCTGGATTATTTAGCTGATTTTGTGGACTTAGAAAAACCTCAAATACAAGAGAAAAAAAGCGAGGCTTATGGTTTAGGTCGCAATGTTAATTTGTTTGAAGATCTACGACAATATGCTTACAGAACGGTTTTAAATTTCAAAAAAATATCTACTTTCGAGAAATTCGAAAACGAACTATTATTAAAAGCACAGGGTTTAAATACTTTTTGCAATCCACTAAATCCGTTACAATACAAAGAGTTAAAGGCAACAGCAAGAAGCATAGCCCGTTGGACCTGGAAAAATTTTGATAGCCATACATTTTCACTAATACAATCTTCAAGAGGTGCGAAAAATAAAAACAAACCCAAGAAGAGTAATGTTAAAGAAATGCTTGGTTTTATAGGAGGTGAAAAATGAGAAGAAGCACAATAAGAAAAGGTTTAACTCAAAAAGAAATGGCTGAAAGATTTAATATATCTGTTAAAACGGTAAAAAAATATACATCCGAACCGCGTGAACAATACGAACAAACAGCGGCTGATCGTCGTCGTCAGGCTTACGAACTACGAAGCCAGGGGCTGAAATGGCAACAGGTAGCCGACAAAATGGGCTGTTCGTATCACGGAGCCGTTGCCCTGTATCGCCGTTATGTTGCCTTAGATATGCCTAAAAACAGCCTGTAACGACTTCTAAGCAGTTTTTCCCCCTAACCTAACCAAACCCTCCACCCCTGGGGGGATTTTTCCCCCTTTCCCCGTATCCGGGCTTGTGTCTGGATAGGTGAGGGACACTCTGGTACCAACAAATCAACAAACCCACCCAGCCACCGGAGGCCCTCTGGCAACCTTAAAACCTCCAGCCGTTGGCTGGCAACCCTTCACAGCAAAAAACCAGCCCAAAAAGCGGCTGGTTCTTCACTGTTCACGGTTTACGATTTCCATTGTTGCAATATATCCATTCCGATTCGTGTAAAATCTCTTTTCTCTTCTTCGTCTAACTCATTGATTTTACTTAACAAGCCAAGAATTAAAGCCTTGTTAATTTCCTCTGGTTTTTTATCTAACACCTTAGCCACTTCTGCACCCAGGATTATTTTTTGTCTTGTTTCTTCCCGTCTGTCCTGCCTTGCTTTTTTTGTTCTTAGTGCTTGTAATTTATTTTGTAGATCTGCGATCTGCTGTGCTGTTGATTTGCTCATATTACAACCTCCTTTTATCTTTATTATCTTTGTTATCTTCTACTTGGATTATTTCATTTAATTTATCTAATTCATAAGAAGCCAGTTTTTGAACAATCACAAACTGGAAATTCTCATAATCATATAATGGCCATTCAAGCAACCGCCAAACAAAAGGATCGTGATCTCCCAAAGGGCTTAAATCATATGTTGTAATTCCAAAATCTAAAATAACAGCAGTTCTCAGATCTATTTTATCTCGAAAAATTATTCTACATATATCCTCAACTGGATACTGGAAAAAATCCAGAGCCATATTATTTTTATTTAAAAAAGACACTACCTCTTTATGTAAAATGTTTAAACAGTCGTTAAACTCTTGTTCTTCAAACTCTAAACCTCTATATTGCATATTAAAAACCTCCACACTATAAGATAGTGAATGTATTACCACATTTAGTACATTCAACCTCTGTAATTGGTCCCTCTTCTTTTGAATACTCCTCAGTAAATCTAAATATATGGCGAGTGTTTTTTTCACAATGATCACACCAATTGACTTGTATATCAGGGCCGAGCGTTTCTTTTTCCATATAACCTCCATTATTTTATTTTGTTATTTATTACCTCCATTATTTACTTTAGTCAAATATATTTTAGAATAAAATAAATAATATTTAATATTGGGCGAAGCCTGGGGTTCATTACTTATTATTTTGAGGTGAAGCCGAAAAAATAATATTAGTAATGCCCACTTACACGTCGCAAGCGACGTATGGGCCCTGCGGGGCTAAAAACCAAAATTCAAAAGACAAAAAAAGTAAGGGGTAGACTATGGCGACATTTCATATCAGCTTTAAAAAATTACGAAGATCAGAAGGTAAATCTTCGGTTTATTTATCTGCATATCAAAACCGAGAAAAGACAAAAGATAATCGAACCGGGGCAACCTGGGATTATTCAAAAAAAGAGGGATTTTTCGGCTCTGCTATCCTCTCCCCTGCCGGCACACCTGCCGAACTGGTGAAGGACTCAGGCACCCTCTGGAATGCCGTAGAGGCTGGCGAGAAGCGAAAGGATGCCGAATTATGTCGCTATGTGGACATAGCCATCCCCAAGGAGCTGGACGACGGCCAGAAGAAGCAGATCGTCCTCGATTACTGCCAAGAAAATTTCGTGGATTATGGAATGATTGCAGACA
>NZ_KV789868.1:0-25519 GCF_001807705.1 Klebsiella sp. HMSC25G12
AGCAAAAGTTCGATTTATTCAACAAAGCCCACCCCACCATAAGCATTAGTACCGCGAAACGTGGTTTTTACGATGGCATGTGGGTCTTTATTTAAAACCAAATGATAGACCGTTGAAACATGCTTGTAAGATGAATCATCATTCATGTTCGATTTTATTAGTTTTTCTAACGGACGATAAGAGCCATCCCAACCACTAAAATTACCCTGAAATGCGTCAAGGTTGATTTTATTATTTAGAGATTGCGGCTCTTTCTCGAAGTCATTGAAACACCACCCCAACGCATCACCGAGCTTTAATGCATCATCTTTAGTAAAAGTGTACTCACTCATACAAGCATAAAAAACATCAGTAGAGCTGGCCGGTACACTTTTGAAATCAACATAGTTTTTAACGATATCGTGTCGGGTTTCTTTTGGCTCGTTGCGATATTCTTTGAGGGTTTTATCTGCATACTCAAACGTTGGCGTAGCCGGTTCCGCTTTAACCTCCAGCGCATCAGTTTTTTCAACAGGCTGGCTCTTTTCAGTCGGCCATAAAATTGAGCCAATAACGCCCAACGCGAGACAGCCACCAAGGTAAACCGCACTGGAGCGCTTACGGTTCGGCATCCGAACCAGAGACGGCTTGATTAAACCCACTATAAAAGCAATAAAGAGTGCCAAAGATAAAAATGCTATTACGGTATCCATGATTTTCCTTTATGTGTAATCCCCATACAAAACAACCCCATGCTATCAAACACGGGGTCGATGGTTGTACATTTTTCAGGAACTAACGCCAGCTCTCATCTTCCCATACTTCCTGAAGGATACCGTCTAACGCTTCTCGGTCTGACTCCTGGTCGAACCCAACCAGTTCTACTCCGGTCATTGACCCTTTTTTTACCGTCACTCTCGTTGATGGGAAAATTGATTGTACGCGTCGGGTCAACTCGCACTGAAAAGCATCGACAACTTGCTGCCCGATTTTTTGGTCTTTATCCAACGTGATGTTAACCCTCACTTCGCCCCCTTTTTTTAATCTTTGTTCAACAGGAGCGGGAGCGAAAACAACTGAAAAAGAGTTGTTTTTCATCAAGTTCCCTCTCGCAATTTCCGCAATTAAATTCAAAGCAATTTCACGATCTCTTTCCTGACAAACACCCTCTGTCGTCAGACGCGCAATCATCTCGACCCGTTCAATCATGACTTGCTCGTTTAACTCTCTATCCACACAACCTCCAATACGGGATACTGTATAAATATACAGTATCACGTATCGATAAGAATATGAAAGAAAAAAGTTACGCCACAAAAGGTCGTATGTGCATGATATGGATATGAATTAGTTACAGTCTCAACTTAGTAACTGACGCTAACCCCGCGACTCGATTTAGGATTTGTCTGGCCTGAGCCCGGTGTGACGGTGCTGCCGGGAAAATTTCACCGGTTGATGAACCACGGCACCATTTGCCGTTTATGCAACTTTTTCCACCGGCCATCAGGTGCAGGGCCTCACCCCGGCTGATGGTTTCGCCGGTAGTGAGCCGAATCTCGTCTATTGTTCTGTCAATGGCTGCACTTTGTTTATCCGTTCCGTGGATAAAATCACACCCGATGACCCGTTTTTTGTCCCTGAGTCTGGTCGTTAGCTTCCGCCTTTCACTTCGACTCAACGGTTTGGATAAATCCAGCTCCGGCGGATCGCTTTCGCTTCCCGTACAGTTATTGACAGAACTCCGAGAGGGCGCAGGAGCGCCCTTAACGTCAACGGCCAAATCAACGGCACGCTTCGGCACAATTTTCCACTGCGTTAGCCGGGTTAAAATCGGGGTGCCAGCACCGACAGCGGAATCGTACACGCCACGGATGCAGACGGTTTCCTCACCATACTGGTTAAACTCGGCGCGCGGTTCATACAGCGTGCGCACCTGCAAATCATCGCGACGGACAAACGGGCCACCCTGCGCATTAACGTAACCAGCCCAGTCACCGGCGTCAGCGGCATCATGGACGGCGGCAAACTCAACGCTCAGACCGTGTGCGGTCTCGGTATCAGCGAGGCGACGCAACTCACGGTAGACCGTCACTGGCGCACCACCGATAAACTGAAACTGACGGATGTGCCAGCGTGCCGCCCATGCCGAAACGGCGGGGGCTGTTTCTTTCAGCAGCTCACCGCTTTCGTCATCGGTTTCACCATCAAGAGCATAGCCGTCGATATTTTTCGAAATGTATTTAGCTACATAGCCGGTAGCGCTCCCCTTTTCCGGGTCAATGGCCTCGGCATGAAAGCGAGCTTTTTTGGCTTTATCGCTTCTCAGTTCGTGGTGGTCTTCCTCCCACGCATAATCACGGATGATGAGGCGCACGCGCTCGACGTCTTCCGGCAACATGAACATAAGCATGTGCCAGTGCGGCGTCCCGTCGTGATGAGGCTCGGCAACACGTATGCCGAAAATGCGGATTTCTTCCCGGTGCAGCTTGGCGCGAATGCGCGCCCAAAGGCCGGTGAGATAGCTCTGCGTGTCCAACGGGCTGGCACCGTTCCATTTGCTGTTACGGTAGCCTGCTTTGGTGGTGGCGTGATATTTAGACGGTGCGGTCAGGGTGTAAAACTCACCGACATAACCGAGCTCATTGCAGATGTTTTCAAAACCACGGATACGGGTCATCAGCTCGCAGCGGCGTATCGCAGGGTTAGCGACCGAACCGTCGTATTTTTCAATCAGGCTGATGCGGTTGCCGTCTTCATCTTCGAGATCCAGCCCCTTGAGAAATTCACGCGTGCGGCGCTTCTGCTCACGCCAGTCGGTCACGCAGTTTTTACTCGCGTAGGCGTGTCGTTTTTTGCTGACATTTCCGACGGCAATTTGCAGATGTTCGCGCCATGCAGCCGCAATGCGACGCAGACGACCACGCCACCACACATCGTTAAACATACGAGCGATAGCCGGGGCGATTTCATCTTCTCCGACATATTTTTTAGTCACCCGCTCCCAATGCGGAGGGGTGACATTGAATTGCAGAGAAATAATACCGGCGCGCATGTACCAGGTGTACAGCGTTTTTAGCTCGCTAAATCCGGTGTCATCAATGTCAGCCAGTTCAGCACGAATGAAATTAGCAATATCAGCGGCCAGCAGGTCAATATCGGCGCGCGACATATCAGGGAGGCGGTTATATCTGGCGACCATGTTGACCATGCGTGACGCCAGATATTGCATGAGCTGGGTATCAAAATGACCACCAAAAACAGTGGCCGATAAGTTGCTGTTGATACCCGCGCACTGATATTTTTTTGCGACCAGTTCAAGACGTGGTAATGCCTTTTTGCAGAAGCTGATTAAAAAGGCATTGGCTCGTTGACTGCCCTGATTTTGCTCCAGCACCGCAGCGGTGCGATAAACATCAAAGCGCACGCACTCGGGTTGGAGCGAAAGCACTTTTCTCGCATGCAGCAAAGCCGCGAACATACGGTCGCGGCGATACTGTTGGTCATAGGTAAGATATGGGCTGGCTATTGCTGACCGTGGAGCGTTCCACGGGTAAGCAAAGTTAACGCTTACCCGCATAGTTCCCCCATTTGTCTACGCTGTATGCTTAGCATCACATAGCCGGGAGCCCACTCGCTAAGGTCAGTTATATGAGTCACCAGCACGTAGACAAAAGCGCCGGTAAAACCGACCTTTTTCGGGTCATATACGCAGGCTCCGTACTCGTTTAAGCAAAGTAAATCCCCTACAGCAAAATCACGGTCAGCACGGCGAAACTCGGCTTTTTTTGTTCCATTGATGACAGCCTGAAAAAACTCAGGCCGAATTTTTAGTTGATGTGTTTTTCTCATTCCACCGCCTTGATAGAGGAGGCGCACATTTCTCCGATACGCTCAATTTCAGATGCCATTGCGTCAAGCGTGGTAATTGATGACTGCTGAATATGATGA
Organism: Klebsiella sp. HMSC25G12; assembly: GCF_001807705.1. Taxonomy (NCBI): domain Bacteria; kingdom Pseudomonadati; phylum Pseudomonadota; class Gammaproteobacteria; order Enterobacterales; family Enterobacteriaceae; genus Klebsiella; species Klebsiella sp. HMSC25G12. The sequence continues at coordinate 3,928 of NZ_KV789868.1, forward strand.
TGAATCAGCCCGGAAATAAGCTGGTTAATTTTCGGGTAATAACCGATGGTATCGAGCCATTCCTCACCAGCTTTTTTACCTGACTTAACGACTTTCTTTTCATTCAGGATGAATTGATATTGGTCGCTGGTAATAACCCATTTGTTGCTAACTTCGATACGAATACTCATTTAAACGCCCTTGTAATGTTTAGATTTGAGCTCTGCTATTTGCTGACAGGTCACGCAAAAGGCCACGCCCGGTATAGCAATGCGGCGAGCTTCCGGGATTGGTGCGTCGCATTCTTCGCAGAGGAAACGAGAAGGCGCAGCGATACGGCTGCGCGCGTTGTTGATGTGGCGCTCGCGGTCTTCCTGCTCACGCTGTTGTGCTAAATCCATTGCGTCGGCCATTAGTGCAGCTCCTGTGATTCATTCTCAAAGCGAGTGGCTTCACGGCGCAGCAGTTCGGCGGCTTCGGTACCGCTCATCCCCTCTTTGGTGATATGTATCGCCAGTGCCTCAAGACGGATTGAAACAGCGAGCGCGCGGTCTTTACGTTCTTCTTTTTTGGCATCGGTCAGCAATACGGCCAGCGCATCGCTATCTGTATTAAAACTACGGGTTACAGTATTACGCATAATTTATTCTCCTGATTTCGGGCAATAAGAAGCCCGGCGGGTTTACGCCATTAAATTTCTGTTTGGATTAATTCGGCATGGTTAGCCGTTTGGGAAATAAACTCACCACTGCACGAAAATGATTCATCGCTGTAATAAGCGCCTTTTTCTCGTCAGTAGTCAGCTCACTTAATTCGAGCTCATGACGAGCCGCCGGGATTTTTGCCAGAAAGAAAATAGCGGCCAGCGCCCGATTATTCTCTTCAAATTGTGGGTCACGTTTATCGCGCATATCATCGACAAAACGTTCAACCTCTTTCCAGCTATCGCCCCAATATCTCGCGCGCAATTCAGCCACATGATTGAGACCGGCCAGACGTTCACCCGCTTTTAGCGGAACAGTCGCAGAAACAGCTTCGATAGCCATGATTCCCCCTGCTTTTGAGTGGAGAGACCAGCCAGTAAATCAGCCTGTGAGCTGCTCGGGTGCCAGCGCTTGCCATCCTTACCTGCGATCCAGCCGTGGCCGTAGTGCATGCCGGGACTTTGCTTTTTAAGCAGAGACGCGAATGACGGTTCAGTATTCAACATAAGCACCTCACATCAGACCGAAGGATGCGCCAATACCGCTCATGGTATCGACCACGCTCGACATGGCTGGATTAGTCTGCAGACGTGCATGCAGCGCCAGTGCCGACAATGACAACATGCGAATGCCAGCATTAACGCTTTCAATCATGTTGTGCTTACGGGCAGAGGTCAGGCGTTCATCAGATACCGCACCGCTCGCCAGTTCGCCGAGTTCACGCATTGCGCGCATGACATAAGACTGCAATTTGTCTTTAGCCAGCTCATTAACCGGTACACATGGCAGGCAATGAATCTGCGCCAGAAAACCATCAACGAGGGTTGAGTCTTCGGTCAGGTCAGTCAGTAGCCACAATTCAGGCGGCGTAAACTGGTGAGGCTGTTCCGGGTTGAGCTTGTTACGTAACGTTTGAACGTTCATACCCGCACGCTCGGCCAGCTTCGCCATGTTATGACGCTGCGCGAAAGCACGGCACGCTTCGTCATAGTGCGGATGTTTGGAAATCTGAAAATCAAACATGTTTCATCCTTATAATTCACATAAAGTGAATTAAGCACCTATGACAAGTTGAAATCGGGAATGGCCCAATACCTTACGCAACTGCTCTTCTTTCCATCGTGCGTAATAAATGCGAACAGGGCCGCCAGCCTTTTTGCAGCCTTTACGGATTTTGCGAGGTTCGATTGGTACACATGGATTATCTCCAGTTGTCCAACGGTAAGCGGTACGCTCTGAAACCCCCTCAAGCTCTGCGAACTGCTGCAGAGAAACCACTGGGGCTGGGATTTTGAAGATTGCGATTTCGGAAGCCATGCTGCATCATTTCCTCTTTGCCAATATTTGCCATATGGTTGCCAACGTTTGCCAATGTTTGCCACCAATTGCCACCAACAATCGAATCCTAATGCGATTTTTCGCATTGGTCAACATGAGAATGCCATTTATGGATTTTGAAAGCCAAATTTCAAACGAGGAAGTATTAGATAGAATTTGTCAGGTCTACGGGTTCACACAGAAAATTCAGCTCGCAAACCATTTCAATATCGCAGCCAGCACGCTACAAAACCGCTATACGCGTGGTAACGTCTCCTATGACTTCGCCGCATTCTGCGCCCTTGAGACTGGCGTCAATATCCAATGGATCCTGACGGGAACGGGGCCGCAAAAATCTGATGAAAACTCAAAATCGTCTTACGAACTCCAGTCATTCACATTAAGTGAAGGTAGACTCACTGAAACTGGAGTATTGAATATCGACCCCGAGCTTTTCGAAAAACCTTTGAAAAGTGCCATCTGTGTTAGAAGCGAGAGCAAAAGCTACTTCGCTGAGAAAGATGCGCCTCTGGCTGACGGACTCTGGATTGTTGATGTTGAGGGTGCAATCAGCCTCCGTGAATTAACGGTTCTACCCGGTAAAAGGTTGCATGTGGCTGGCGGCAAAGTACCGTTCGAATGTGGGATTGATGAGATAAAAACGATTGGCCGTGTAGTAGGTGTATACAGCGAGGTTAATTGATGACTGTCCGTAAAAATCCGGCCGGCGGCTGGATTTGTGAGCTCTACCCAAACGGTGCAAAAGGCAAACGTATCAGAAAGAAATTCGCCACTAAAGGTGAGGCACTGGCATTTGAACAGTACACCATTCAAAACCCGTGGCAGGAAGAACAGGAAGACAGGCGTACGTTAAAAGAACTGGTTGATTCATGGTATAGCGCTCATGGCATTACGCTGAAAGACGGCTTGAAACGTCAGTTAGCCATGCACCATGCTTTCGATTGTATGGGCGAACCACTCGCACGCGATTTCGATGCGCAGATGTTTTCCCGCTATCGAGAAAAACGGTTAAAAGGTGAGTATGCCCGTTCAAACAGGGTGAAAGAGGTATCGCCTCGCACGCTTAATCTTGAGCTGGCCTACTTCCGGGCGGTATTCAATGAGCTAAATCGCCTCGGAGAATGGAAGGGTGAGAACCCGCTGAAAAATATGCGCCCATTCCGCACAGAAGAAATGGAAATGGCCTGGCTAACTCACGACCAGATTTCGCAACTGCTCGGAGAGTGTAAAAGGCATGACCACCCTGATTTAGAACCCGTGGTAAGAATCTGTCTCGCCACTGGTGCACGGTGGTCTGAGGCTGAGAGTCTGAGAAAAAGCCAGCTCGCGAAATACAAAATTACGTACACCAACACGAAAGGCAGAAAAAACCGCACCGTCCCAATCAGCAAAGAACTTTATGAGTCTCTGCCTGAGAATAAAAAAGGCCGGTTGTTTAGTGATTGTTATGGCGCGTTCCGGTCAGCTCTGGAAAGAACAGGCATCGAACTACCGGCAGGACAGCTTACCCACGTTTTGCGCCACACCTTCGCCAGCCACTTTATGATGAATGGTGGTAATATTTTGGTCTTGCAGCGCGTACTCGGCCATACCGACATAAAAATGACGATGCGATATGCTCACTTTGCCCCTGACCATTTAGAGGATGCCGTTAAACTTAATCCACTGGCGACGAGTGGCGATAAAATGGCGGTGTAAATGGCAAACATTGGCAAATGCTGGCAAACATTGGCAAACTAAGTCAATGTTTAATAACGCAAACTATTGATTTTCGGTTGTTCCGGTAGGAACTCATAATCGCTTGGTCCCCCGTTCAAGCCGGGGAGGGGCCACCAAATTTCAATAGGTTACATGAGTTCTTAGCTTTTAGCTTTTCCTAGGATACCTATAGGATACCTGAGTCAGGTATTAGTGAGTAAATCCAAAAGGCATCCTTACTTACAAGATCGATAACCTAAGCTTTGGTGATCTTCATGGATAGCTTACCCGAAACGCTACGCGATGATTTAGAACGCGCTCTAGCCTTACAGAACACCCTTTTAGATAGAGCGACAGGCAAGGGCGATGATGAGTTTGCTTATAAACAACTTCGCCATTACTTCATTAACTTGACCTCCATTTCTGACCTCCTTCCCCAATTCATTCGGACATGCCGATCACTTAGCCAGTTTTGGCAACATATAAAAAAAATAGAAGGCTATGCCCAAAGACGGGAGGCGATATGGGCTGAGTTTCAGCCTCTTTTAGATCATCTAGAAGAAAAAAACACATTTCCTGCCGATACATTTATTACTGAAGGACTGAGAAGCTATGATGAAGCAGGGGTGAATGAAGCATGGTCTAAAGCATTAGACAGGCGACTAACAGATCCGGAAGGCGCTATTACCTCATCACGGACATTATTAGAGACTGTATGTAAACATATTCTGGATGATATTAACGTTTCATATGACAGAAATTTTGATATGAGTGAACTGTACAAACTCGTAGCAAAAGAGCTAAAACTTGCTCCAGACCAGCATTCAGAACAAATATTTAAACAAATTCTTAAAGGTTGTTCTTCTGTAGTTAATGGACTAGGAACTTTGCGAAATAGATTTGGAGATTCTCATGGGCAGGGTAAGAAACCAGTTAAGCCATCTGATCGCCATGCGCTTTTAGCTGTGAATCTAGCTGGTAGCGTTTCTATTTTCTTAATCCAAACATGGAAAAACATGAGAAAAAATTAAAAAGTTAAATTGGGAGGCCGGTCAAGCCGGCCATCCACATGAAGTCACTCAAATAGATCCTTAACAAATCGACCTTCTTTATCTAAGTTATCATTCTGCCAACCTTTATTAATTCGATGCACAGAAGGAATAAATTTCCAAATGCGAAGTTTATGGGCAAAATGATTTGTCGAATCACCACTAATACCAGTTGATTCGAACCAATTAAAGGCTTTAGACCCTCTTGTTTGTGCATCAATATATTTTATCGTTTCGTAGATATACTTAGCCATTTCTAATTTTAACTTTTGCTTGGCAGTCATTCCCCTTTTTCCATTTGGCCTACGCAAATGGAATTTATTACCATAGTATCCAGCAGCCCCCATCATGAGATCGCACACCTGCAAGCGAATAGAATTTGCACTATTTTCATATGTAACGTTGAGCGTGATGTCAGGTCGACTCCACATTCTTGGCAAATTTTCAAGAAAATCTTTCAGCCTAGTTTTATGCTTTTCGCTTGAATGCCCATCAAGTCTGACAAGAATACTGCTGCCTTTGGCGTCTACAGGAATATGTTTACAACCAAACATATTTTTTATGTATTGATAATAAAGCTTGAATTGTATATCCAGTTCGGTTTCGTCAGGTTCAGCATCATGATGATAAGCTCTGTCACGAAACATCTGACGATATTTAATATCATGATTTAAAATATGGAACTTTAAACAGTCAATTAATTCTTTATAATAGTCTTTATTTTTTAAAGACACATTCGACCATTTGACCTCTTGGGTTATGTTGTGTCTCAATTTAATTTTCGTAAGGGCTGTCTGTAATCTATCAACATCAGACTCAGATCCTAAAATCCCACCAAAAAAGCAATGATACCGGTTTGGGGGGGGAGTGCTGTGAGTCCAAGCTTCATCTGCAAATATCTGATATTTGGCCACTTTTTTCTCCAAAAAAAAACCCTGCCTCCTTAAGAGCGCCGCATGTCGTACAACATGAAGCTCGGGAGTCAGGGTTCTTGTACCTATACTAGACGTTAATACTACGGAAGTCTAGCAAATCTTATTGGCCTGATTCGCCTGTTAGCAATGATACTAACGTCAAAAAAAGAGTTAATCTACCGTTTCGTATCGACATCTTTCGCTGCATCTCATCACTAGATGCCAATAAATCTCGAGAGTCTTTCCTTATGCTGATGACTCATATCAAAGGCAAAATCCTCATGCTCAGACTGGAAAGTACCGAACGCCATCAACGCTGATACCGCCGGGTCGATCTTGTTAGCGGATTTCTTCTTGTTAGGCTTGATATTGGCGTTGGCGTCAGACTCCATCACCACGTTACCAATCGCCCAGGACAGAACAGGATCGCCACGATGACGCACAACCCTGCGGTTGACGAATACCTCAAAGGATTTCGCGACCGGGCTGAACTTGAGATAGGTTTGAGGAAACGGCTCCACATCGAGACCGGCTCCCTGAAGCTGAGTGCGCAGATGCGTGGCGTTCCAGGTATCGAAGCCCACCAGCCTGATATTGAAGATTTCAGCATCGCGCAGGATATCGTCACGAATGCGGTCATAGTCGATACAGTCGCCGGGTGTGGTGCGTATCCAGCCCGCTTTCACCCACTGGCGGTAGATAGCGCGGTTTTTGTTGGCGACGTTAAGCAACTGCGCTTCCGGCAGATAATGGCGGGTCAGCAGGCGGATCTCCCTGTCGAACGGGAAAGCGTAGCTCACGCTGGTGATATCGCTGGTTGAGGACAGGTCAAATCCTGCGTAGCACTCCATCCCTGCAAGATCTTCTTCGGTATAGTCGAGCGCGCAGGCGTCCCATGCACCGGCCCCCATCCACGGAGTGGAGCCCTGACACCAGATATTGAAACGTTTGGTCAGCATTTCCACCCACTGCGACGGTATGCCCCGCGCTTTCTGGAGGGTGGACTCCAGTTTAGCCGCGTCAACGGACACATGCAGGTTAGGGTTAGCCTTGATCCACATTTCAGGCTGCTCAACCTCGCTTTCGTCGTCCAGCTCGTAGATCAGGACAAACAACGAATCGTTACTCTCCTCCCCGGCCAGAATCTGGCAGCAGTAGTCATAATGCTGTTTGCAGGCGGAGACAACGTTACTTCCGGCGGTCGTGATGGCGAACAAAATCGCCTCCGGTCGTGCGCCCATCCCCAGCTCAAGCGCGGAATAAACGCCGTTATCGGGGTGAAGGTGGTATTCATCGACAATCGCCAGGCTGGGGTTAGTCCCCTCAATGGTGGCCGCTTTCGCCGCCAGCGGCTTCAACAGGCTGTTGCTCTTTGGATAAATGACCTTGTGCGCCTGAATATTGACGCGCTTTTTTAGCGGTTTTGACAGCAGGCACATCTGGCGGGCATCGTCGAACACGATTCGGGCCTGATCCCGGCTCACCGCCGCCGTGTAGATATCCTGCTGGCCCTTCTCCATTACCAGAAACCAGTTAGCCAGCATGGCGGCTACGGTAGATTTGGCATTCTTGCGCGGCACTTCAATAAAGGCACTGCTGTACTTCCGGCGGCCTGATTCCCTGACTTTAAATCCCAGCAGGTTAGCAAAGGCAAATTGTTGCCACGGCTCCAGTTCAATAGGCTGGCCGCGCAGCGGTCCTTTGACGTGAGGACAGAGCCGGGAGAACGCAATAAACCGCTCTACGGTCGCCGTATCGAACTCATAACGGGGGTCACTCAGGTCTGAAAAGTACCTTTCCACGGCCTGTTTTACGCGCTTACAGGCCGGAATTTCGCCCGTTTTTATCGCGTTTGCGTACTCATCCCAGACGGTCAAGCTCGTCTTCCTCTTCCGTTTCTACAGGGTTACGACGGCGGCTTACCGGATCAAAGCCCAGCAGCGACGACATTTTAATCATGATTTTTTCAGCATCCGCCTTTGCACTCAGCGCCGGATTTCGGCTCTCACCGCCCTGGCTGTTAATAATGCTGAATCCACGGCTGGCAAGGTCTTCCACGGCTTTGCGGTACAACGAATAGTTGACGCAAAAAAGCTCAAGGTTATTCCAGTCGGCGGGAGTCAGATCCCCGCGCTCCGCCAGTTGCTTCGCCTTTGCTTTCCACTGCTGCGCGGCTAGCTCATCAAGGTAAGCTGGCGGTTTTGGTGGTCTTGCCATAAAAATTTCTCGTTTCCATCGCGTTTTATTTTCAAAAAAATTACCGAGCGTAAAAATTTGAGGGGGCAGGTGGTTCCTCGCTGAGAGGGGTTTGTCCTGAAAACCTCCCCCACCCCGTCCATTCGGCCTGTCAGCGGTTGCGAAAGCATTCCATGAACTCCCGGTCACGCTGGCTCATGCGCTTTGCGGCGGGCTTCTTATGCGCTCTCTGTCTGGCTGGTTGCCATGACTCACGCTGCTTTATCAGCCCACTAATCAGCCGCTGCTGTTCCTGCTCAGTCATTGTTTGCCTCATAGATCCAGTCGGTGCGATGACGTGCTGCTTCTTCCTGCTCACGGAACTTACCGGCTTTACGCTGCTGCTTCGTCACCGGGTCTGTTGTGGTTGTCTTCCGTCCATGACAGGCAGCGCATAACGACTGGTGATTACTGGCTGGCCAGAACAGCACATCGGCCTCACCCTCGATAGGGATGATGTGATCGACGATAGTTGCCGATGTATAGACGTCAGCCTTAAGACAATGGACACACAGCGGATTAGCTTTCAGAAAATGACGACGGTATTCGCCCCAGCGGTTGGAGTAACCACGCTCTGTTCGCGTACCTCTTCGGCTGTCGCTTTGTCGGCGGGCATCCCGCTTATGCTCGTCACACTTGCCAGACTTCACCCGTTTATTACATCCCGGCTCAGTGCATCGGCGTAGTGGTTGCCACGGCATCAGTACACCCCCACATCACGATAGACAGACCACAACGCAGAGACAGCCATCGGTATCTCTTTGGCGTCAGTATCACCAATCATCGTGCGGTACTCGTACAACTGAGATACGTACATCAGACAGCCAATCTTGATAGCTGGCGTAAACTCCAGCCCGTTATCAAACCGCTTACCGATATGCTTCTGGCAAACCTCCAGCGCCGCATCGATGTACGCCTGTATCAGCCTGTCTTCATAATCATCATCAATACGGCAATGCAGCTTTGCTTCTTCCAGACCAATTAACTCATTCATTGAAAATGCCTCCCTTGCACAGCAGCTCAAGCCGGGTGTGATCCACATCAGGAATGACGGCCACAATGCCGTAAACCTGCCCCCGGACATTTGGCGAGCAGTACAAAATGCGGTTTGCGGTGGTGATATCGTCGCGGTAGCGCGTCCAGATTCGTACAGTGGCTTCGGAGTAGAGCGCCCCGGAAGACATACGCTCACGCCCACTTATAGCGCGGATTTCAGCCCAGACGGTGGCAAGGTCAGACCACACAGAGATAACCTGCCCCATCTGATCACGGTGAGATTCTGACTTCTGAAAAGTGACGCGGCGTTTCATCTTTCCGGCTCTCATTCGTCACCGTCCTTGTTGTCCTTACTGACCTTCACTTCCTGCTTCCATGCCTGACTGTATTCGTCGCCACCTTCACGCGGTGGCATCCCTTCGCGTTCGCGGGCTTCGTTCGGGTTCATGATCCCGTTCTTGATACCGCGCTCATAAGTTGCGTAACGTTCGGTTGGAGTGGCTCGAAGAAGATCGGCAGAGTCGAACTCCACCTGATAACGGATTCCGGGTACAGGCGATGCCACCAGCAACGCGGATTTAATCTGCTGCTCAAAGTTCGCCAGCCACGGGCGCATTGTCATGGTAAGAAAGGCGCGGCTCGCCTCACTAAAATTGCTGTAGGTGCTGTTGCTGTATTCCTGCAGAAAGATAGGAGAAACGTTAAACATGCGGGCAATATCTTCAATGGTGAAGCGACGGGAGGCCAGCCACTCAGCATCCTGATTGCTCATGCCAAGCTGCTTATAGTCCATACCACCTTCAAGGATCGGCGTTTTCCCGGCGTTTCTGGCACCTTTGTAGCGTTCCAGTGCGTCCAGAGCTTGTTTGCCCTTTAAGCTGTCGAGCCATTCAGCAGTAGTGACCACGCCAGCCGCCATCATGCCATCTTTCATAATGCTGGCACCGTGGCGCTGCTGAGCGAGGCCCAGCCCCAACGCCTCACGGCAGACGGTGATCGGCGAACGCCCCAGAAAGCCATCATCGGTGGAGTAACGCAGGTGCAGCATCTCTTCCTGCAAGTAGGTGCGCACAGCCCCCGTAAACGGTTCAGTAACGGTGTATTTGTACTTATGCTGGCCAATACGTTCGGGAACAACCGCCCCCGGCGCATACGGATGCAGGGATTGCGGCTGGCCGTCACGGCCCCACTGGATCACCGCATAGGCGTTACCATTCAGCAGGCAGTGGCGCATCATCGTGCGTTTAAACTGGTAAGGCGTCTGGCAGTCGTTAGGCTGTTCGTTCAGGAGAAAATCCACCGGGTGATTGCTCAGCCACTCCCGCGCCTCTCGTCCTTTATCATTTCGTACCCGATAGAGGTAACAGGGCATTGTCGCCACAGCTTCACTGATAACGGAAACAGCATTCATCACCGCCGGCAGAGATTCCGCAGTACCCGCAGACACGTACTCGCCTGATCCGGTATTTGGAATCCCTGCCATCGCCAGAAACTCATCAATGGTCATGCTGCGCTGCTCGGAGGGTTCAGACTTACGGCCAAACGGCCAGATATTCCACATATCAAAGCCCCGCTAATTCAGCCCAGCGGCGACGGTTATCGCCAGCGCGACGCAGTTCAGGATGTTGGGAGAAAAGCGAACGGTACGCGATTTCCACGCCAGATTCAGGATAAGCAGGCATAGACGTAACTGTAATTTCCCGCAGTTCAGCGGCGGTCACAGTGCGCAGGTATGGAGACTGGCCGATATCCCACGCCTCTTTCAGCGCACGGAAACCAAAACTCATGCCGGAAATATCTCCACGTTCCACCAGCTCCAGCACATCATTCCCAAGCTGGGTATTCGGTGGAGTAAGTTCGAAGCGCAGCCCGGTATCGTCCTCAGACAGCACCAGCGTGCCAGATTTAGTGCGCCCCAGCAGTTGGGTATAGTTATGCTCATACAGCGCACGCACATCACTACCGGATGCCAGGCTGTCTTTAAACGCCCCCGGCGCGAACTGCTCACGAAATTCATCCCAGATAACTTCTGACAGGCTGTTCCAGCGCACCGCATAGCCCACCAGCTTTTTGTTGCTGGCGCTTAGTTCAGAGGTTCGGATTTCAAAATCAATTGTTTTCATTACTGGACTCCACAGAGGGCAGAAAGGGGCCGAAGCCCCTCACACGTCGAATCAGGAACCGGAGCCGGAAAGCTCAAGCACCTTGATGGCGCAGGAGTCCACCACGCCGCCGCCCAGGTATTTATCGGTATGCACCTTGTAGAAACCCGGTTCGGTGATATTGTCAGGACGGGTGCGCACGCCTGTGGTGTGATCGACAATGAAGTAACCACGCTTAAAATCGCCTACCGCCAGAAATGCTTCTCCCGGAGCCGCATCGGGCATAGTTTCCAGATACTGAACCGGACGGCCCAGCAGCGTATCAGGAGAGTCAGCGACCAGACGATCGCGCCAGATATAGTCCCCGTTATCGTTTTTCAGCTTCTGAAGCGTGGCCGCAGTATTCGAGTTCATCACCCATACGGCGTTCTTGCGGTATTTTGCTTTCAGCTTGTATAGCAGGTCGATCAAACCATCTGAGTTAACAGCAGCAGTTTCCATTTTCTCCAGCGTACCGAAAGGTCGGGTTTTATCACCGGTGGCCACTCGGTCATAGGCCAGAAAGCCTTTAGCCTTCTTCACACCATCGCCGTTAACAAAATCATTTTCTTCAGTAGCGCTGAAGGTGTCGGAGATTTCAGAAGATAACCAACCCAGAACATCCACCTCGGAAAAATCGAGGATCTCCTGAGTGGTTTTCGGGTATGCATAGATCGGGCTGAGTTTGATATCCACACGTTCCATTCTTGGTGTGGTAGTTTCGGCACGCGCTTCACCTTCTGCCGCATGCTTAACGGCAGCACCGCCCACAGATACCAGTTTCTGGTATTCGTTGGTTTTGGTTGTCTTCACTGTCGCGATAGATCGCATCACGCTATCATCCTGCAACTGGCGCATGATCTCTTTGTCCAGCTCAGGGATAACGGTATAGCCGCCATCAGCCTGCACCAGCGTGGAGAGAGAACGGGTATCACCGGTCATGATGTAGTGTCGCAGTTCATCGTTGCTTACTGGCTCACCTTCAACGGAAGTACCAGGCAGATTGCGCTGATCGTCGGCGACGGCTTCAAGACGGGTGATTTCAACTTCAAGCGCATCAGCCTGGGCACGGAGTTCGTCGAACTGCTTGCCCTCATCATCGTTCAGGCTGCGCTTTTCGGTGTCGGCTTTATCCAGCATGGAACGCATCTGGGTTTTGAGTGCGGCTTTCTGCTGGCGTAATTCGAGTAATTTTTTCATGAGTGGTTTCCGTAACAATTAATGTTAAGACGTGAAACCAACACTTAAAGGGATGGCCGTTTAACCTTTTTCGGACTCTCTCCGGCTGTCTCGCACAGCTTGGTTAAACGGCCTGTGGCGGCTCACGTCTGAGTGCCACCCTTCAAGATATACATAAAAATTTTAATTAATACCCCTACTTGAGCAAGAGGTAATATGAGGTAGAATCAGGTATATGATTTTTACAATTACTTTCAATTCATACAGGTGCCTGAATGCAAGTATATAAAGAAATTCTTGAATCCTTACAAAAGATGACTAATGTACGTTTAAATATTGCAATCCTTCTAACTTGCTTATTTTTAATTTTCATTTCACCTAATGATCATTTCATACTTGATCCTGTGTCAAAACTCATACCCCAAAGCCTTATTTTAATAACGTCAATTCGCCTAGTATTTTCCATTATAAATATGATTCACTCCATCATTTCTGAAAAAATAGAAAAACAAAACAGGGAGAAGCAAGAGATTATTGAAAAACAAAAAAAAGAGCAAGAGAAACAAATTTTAAAAGAGACTATGCGAGACACTTTTAATACACTGGACGTATACCAACTCCATATTATAAAGGAACTAATAGGCAAAAATAACAGCTCACACCCAAAAGATGCTTCACTTTTTTCTTTATGCAATCAAAATATCACACAAGTTGTTTCTACTGGTGAGACATCACAAAGCGTAGCACTGACTAGCATCGCCAAAGATATTATTAAAACCGATTTTAACGATGATATATCTCACCTTGAAATAAGTGCTGCAACTAGAGCATTTAATTCAATGACGCATAAGGAAATAGATTGCTTTAAATTGTTATTAGAAAAAGAAATGATAAAAACATCTCTTTTTGATCGCTATAACAAAAGGTATTACTTACCGAGTCATGATGTATTCAAAGAATACAGCAAATCCATTCTTTTTATGCAACCTCAAAAAGGTTATGAGTATATTTTAAATCCAACCTTAAAAGATGTATTAAGCAGTTATTAAAAGCTAGCCGCAAGCATGCGGCTATTCTTATTCATAACTTTCATACCATCATTTACTCAGAGGAAAGTTTCATGTTATCTCTATAGATCTGTAAATAATCGATCATTGCATCTAATTGTTCTCTGTTCGTGGCTAAAATTTCCTCTGACAGCGTACTGCGAACAAAATCATGATGATCGATCCAAAAGAAAGCACCATCGGCTAGGGACTGCTTATACTCTGCCGTCGACATGTCGCTTATGTCCCTTAGTCCATACTGCTCATAATGTTCTTTGATGTCCTGAAAAGTAATAGGCATACCACCCTCTTATAAAAATATAAAATATGTGTTTAAGTGTTCACCCCTTCACCTTTATGTATTTTCTTATTAAATTCATACAGTTATATGGTGAACACTCTTCATTCAGGTGTTCACAAGTGTTCACCCGACCCTTCACCCTTTAGAACAAAAAACAAACGAAAGGTGAACAGGTGAACAGGTGAATACCTGGTGAATACTTTATAAATAAGTGTTCACCCCTTAACACTATGTATTAAATAGACTTTTCGACAAGGTGAATACTGGTGAACACTTAATCTATAACTTTACTCTACCCCGCTATTTTCAGAGGTGCCTGAACAGGATGGCATCCAGTCGTCTGAATCGCCGTGTAGCGTAACGTTTGACCTAATACCGTGCTTAGTCTTTCTCTTCTGATACGCCTTGCCATACTCAGCCATTGCACCTGGCATATCGGTTCCGAATCGCATCAGCGATACGGGCTTGTTGAGACCATTGGCACGCATGTATGCAAGGTAGGCGTGATACAGATACTTCCGTGGGCTAAAGGGCACTATCTCAGCATTGCCGATAAACATCCCATCGCAAGCCACCGACGCCAGCAGGTAGCCGCAGAAGTCCACCAGCGAATCACCTTCACGTTTAATTGCCAGAGCCTCTTCGGATTTCTGCTGTTCATACAATAGCCGTCTTGCTTCGTCCTGATCTGCAAAACGTGTAAGCAGATGGCGGATAACTACAGCCAGCTCCCCCTCTATTTTCTCTGCGAGCATCGAGTCTCGTTCGTTTTCCGGTACAACCTCCGAGAAGTTGAATATCACGCGCCGCCGCGAAATGCCCCCGCTACGATCGCTGAATGTCATAGCATTATTGTTGACCGCCAGCACCACCGCCGGAATACGGGTTGAATATGGCGCTTTATGCTTAGGATCGATAGACACCTTGTCACCACCAGTGATGGCTTTAATACCAGCACCATCGCCAGCGTACCGGGTCATATCCGGCATGATGATCAGCGAGTAACCCACCACCAGCGCCCTATCTCTTGCATCCTCCAACGCCTTCATACTGGCTGAAACCGTATTAGCCTTGCCAGCCAGCATGGTGCAGATTTCAGCCATCACACTTTTACCGCTACCTCCGGGCCCTGTTACCTCCAGAAATAATTGCCAGTCGTATCTGTTTGCCAGCACCATAAACAACGCCGCCAGCACACGATCTGTCTTACGGTCATTACTGGCTACGGAACGACGGAGCCACTTCCAGAAATTAGGAGCATGGCTGGCCAACGTTTCCCCTTCGGCTGGTGGACTGAATGGTAATTCACTGGCGATCAGTAACCAGTCTGTTTTGCTATGCTGTCTGAATTGCCCCGTCCGGGTATCAAATACCCCGTTACTAAAGCCAATCAGATTTCGAGCTGTCACCCCCATAACTGGCAGGCTTAGTTTCATAGTTTCTACTGCCGATTTGACGGCGTTCTGTGAATAGGCAACTTCAGCATCAATGTAAATCTGTGCCATTTCGCGCTGCAGCTCTTTATCCGGCAAAGGGGTCCACACCACACCGTTGTAGTGGTGTACGGTGTCAGAGTCGGCATGAATTGCCAGATCGCCATCATAATGAGCCAGCAACACTTCACCTCGTTGGCTTGCTCCCATCTGATTCAATGCCGGTGCCACACCGCTATTGGCTGGTTCACGTTTTATGATCGGGAGATCAACAACCACATTATCCGCCCTGATTCTCTCCAGATAATCATGCCAGTCCTCTGGTTGTCGGTCGGGGATCCCCTTATACAGTTTTGCATCCTGCACTCCCGCCCGGGCCAGTTTCTCACCAATAGCATTAATCATTATTGGCTCAATGTTTCCGGCCAGATAAACACGCGCACTACGGCGACCATTATCGATGATTTGCAGGTGATCCAGTTCCGCCAGTTGTTTTGGTCCAAGATAGATAGGAGGCGTAGTGTCTTCAGCAATTTGTTTACCCAACCCCTCTTCCCATCCCTTTGCATGAGCGTAGGCATCAGTCCCA
The DNA here is from genome assembly GCF_001807705.1 of Klebsiella sp. HMSC25G12. Taxonomy (NCBI): domain Bacteria; kingdom Pseudomonadati; phylum Pseudomonadota; class Gammaproteobacteria; order Enterobacterales; family Enterobacteriaceae; genus Klebsiella; species Klebsiella sp. HMSC25G12. Next base: position 19,530 of record NZ_KV789868.1, read on the forward strand.
GCAAAAATAATCGCTTCCGTAAATTTTTCCTTTGGCAGAAATTTTAAGTTCGGTGCACGTTTCATTTGCCCGCTCTCTTAGCAGCAATTAAAGCACGCAGGTTATGAATTTTTTCTGCTGTGTTATTCGACTCACACCATTCGCTGAACGTCTGGCGTTTCACCGGCCAGAACTCCCTTCTAAATCTTTCGACCGGGAAAACGCACTCTCCGGAATACCCCTCCCTGATATATGTAATCCGGTTATCAGCGACAATTTTCACCGTTACACGCTCGCCCCTGTTATCTCGGAAAATATCTCCAGGGAAGATTTCAGACCGAGCCTGGCCACCAGCAGTCAAGCTGTTAATTTTCTTTTTCATGGCATTAGTCCTTTTTGACTGGCGTTACGCGATAACCGGCGCGTTCAAGGATGTGATCAAAGAGTGATGGCGTGCCTATAATTTCATCCTGCCGTAATACCGTATCTCCTTTCACTAAGCCGTTTTCAACGTAAAGCAAAATACGACCGGAAAAACTTGGAGAGACATGTAGTGAGATATTCAGCATCGGGGTTTGACTATCCATGATGAACCCCCATTGCATTCAATTCATAAACACCGGCGGCGTGCAGGAACAGAGAGGATTCGGAGCGAATCTTCGCGGCAAAGGTTAGATCCCATCGGGAGTAGCATTCGCGGGCTTCTTCTTCGGTGTCGGCTGCAACGCGGATAACCACAGGTGTACAGGTCTGTCCCTTCGGCGTTCCAGGGAAAAGCCAAGTGAATCTATTCAGGTTGTGCCAATCCCGCCCTTGCGGATGTGTGATATGATTTTTCATAGCTTCCTCGATACGTTAACTATCGGTGGAGGTCAGACGCCCTGGCACTGTTCCCGCAGTGCGGGGCGTTGTTTTTTGCATGTTCGTCGTGATAACGTACGTACATAACAAAATCCATGCTATAAGGTTACGTACGTACATGTCAACTATCAAACGAGACAAAACACCAAAAGGCGAAGGCCTTTCACCAACTTTCCAAATCAGAATTACTCCAGAATTACGACAGCAGCTTAATGATGCAGCAGAACGTGAGGGTGTTAGTCTCGGTAATTGGTTGAAAGAACTGGCCCGCGAGGAATTGCGCCGACAGGGCATTGAGCCAAAAGGCTGATTTTGACCACCAGCCGTAAGCCTAGTAATCTGTCTCTGATTTATTTTCGTTTGATTACGCTGGCGGCCCTGCATGGCCGCCTTTGTTTTATATGCCATATCCAGCCCCTTAAACCGTCTGCGTTCTGCGGGTGGAATCCAGATAAGCATCCAGATCAGACTTGAAGTAAATGACCTTCCGACCGACCTTGTGAAAGGGAATTTTTACCTTGCCAGTATGCGCCCAGTTCGCCAACGTCTGGGGATTCACCCCAAGATGAGCTGCGGCCTCATTACGAGTGAGTCTTTTAGAAAAATTTGATTCAACCAAATGCATAAGTAGCTCCGTGTAGTATTGGTTAACAACGAAGCCAATCTAAGATATTGATTTTAATTCAATAAGGTGAGAAGTAACTATTCGGGACGACGAGCAGGTATTGGGGAGGGGAAGTTACTACCCCCTCTGCTGTTTTCTGATCCTGCTCTACGTATAGGGGTTCGGGACGACCAAATCAGACATTATGTATTTCTTTGGCTTAGGCGGTAATAACTTTTCTTTTTTTATCCAGCTATCCACCGTTCCTTCATCCACTCTCCCCTCATAACGATTCATCAACTTTGCTATCATTTTCTTTTTAGATAAAGCAGGGTTTTTCTCCCAGGTGGCTTTGATAATTGCCACAATTTCATCATGCAAATGATGTCGGTGTCCTGAGGCTGCGTCACTTCTATTTTTTTTGACCGCACCGTCAATAATGTGATTCATATAAACATCTGATAACGTCACACATCGCCCAACTCTGTCTGCCAAAGCGCCTAACTCCTTAGCCAGATCTGTATATCCAAGAATTGTTAGTACGTTCACAGCTTTAACCAACACATTTTCATCATCCGATAACGGCCTGTTTTTCTCTACCAGTTGCATTTCGGTGAGGCTATTCGCTATCCATTTTTTTTCTTTAATAGTTTTCCCAGCTATTTCTTTTTCAATACGATTCACATGCTCATCAGCATTTTCCGAAGAGAAACTTTTTACCAATTGCTGAAAGGCATACATTCTTGCCACATGCTCGGCATCTACTCGATTTAAGTAACTCATTTCTTAACCTGCATATGATTTTGGCTTAGTATTTCAAAAAGCATCTTGCGCTTATATTCATCAGTCAAATTGCCTAACGCAGACAATAACTGTGCATCAATAGCTTTCTGGCTTTCGACAAGCCCAGCATGTTCCAGGATGGCCCGTTCAATTCGGGCAGCTGGCTCAAGCAGCTCGTCAGCACCGAAATGAAGGTAGCCTTGCGTAACATCTGCGCTCCGCATCGTTCGGTGGTTCATCAGTCTTTTGAGGATGTAACTACCAACGCCCACCAGCTCAGCAACGGTTCCGAATGTCCGGCGGGCATCATGCCATTTGAATGGGATTGGTTGGAGCATATCAGGATTGGGGGCTGGGACGGTGGCGGCACTGATTCGATCAATTACATGGCGATATTCTTTAATGATTCCTTTAACTCCAGGAAACACTAAAGCCTCATCTCCGTTTTTCATTTTCAGTCGGCGCCGGAACAGATTCAGCAGAGTTTCAGTGATTGGCAGCTCAAGCGGATCGCCGTTCTTGGTAGCATCTATCCAGAAATAACGACCGCCAATATTCACCCGATTCCAGGTTAGTTCAAATATTTCAGATTTACGCAGCCCGGTGAACATCGACATTTCTACGGCGTCACATATTGCAGCAGCTACATCGTCTCGTCCTTCTTCGGCCTTATCTCGAACTACAGCGACGGCATTTAACCAACGAGCAAAGTCATGGGTACGGATGCGCTCCGTCTTTCTGATCGTGCCATGCCACTGACGCTTTGTACTCAGCACCATTGTTGGCGGGTCAGGTAACAGCGTTCTCCCTTCTTCATCACGATAATGATCATGTGCGAAACGATAAACGGCGCGTAGTGCTCTGGCCCACAGGTCAGCCTGGGCTTTACTACCGGTTCCAACCCCTGCCCGCAAAGTTTCTTTATCAGCGCCAAACCAGACAGAACCATCAGTTACTGCTTTATGACGATGCTCAACACGTTCACGCGAAATGGTAGCGAGGGATTGTTTCATCCAGTCGCCGGAATAATTTTGTAAGATTGCGCGATATTGCTTTTCAGTTGTGGGTTTGAGGCGGTGGCCACGGTTCTTAACATATGCATCCAGCGCATCGGCAAGCGAGACAGATGCCTTCTCATTAACACGTTTGTCCACATTTGGATTTCTACCGCTGGTCGCAACGTCGCCAAGCATTTCGAGTGCTTTTGCTCTGGCATTATCAATAGTTAGGTCCGGGAAACGGCCCAGCGTGGCACGGATGAATTTTCCATTTCTCTTACGTGAGATACAGAAGCTTTTCACACCACTGGTGCCAATACGGATGCGTAGACCATTAACAATGGTATCGCCATACTCAACCTGACCTCGTTCGGCCGGCGGCAAGCTTTCGAGCTTAACTTTCGTAAATTTGAATGTTTCCACAAACACTCCACACCAAGCGACTGAGGCATCCTGCATATCGCTTGTTTTGCTCTAGGATACCTATAGGATACCGCAAGGGAGTATTTTAGAGTATTTCTGGTTATTTATACAGTACTTTTATTTTATCTAAATTATTGAAAATTATATATAAGTAGTTTTAGGTAAGAAGTTGCATTATAACTCATAATCGCTTGGTCGTTGGTTCAAACCCAACAGGGGCCACCAGATATCAAGGGCTTACGTGCAAACGTAGGCCCTTTTCCTTTTCAGCCTTCCCTGAAGAGAACAGCGATCGGCAAACCACCGGCTTAACCTGGACCTGCGCTTATGCCGACAGGCGCCGAAGACGCCCGCCGGGTATACCGCACCATTTCAGCCCAACGCTCAGGAGGTCGGTAATGCCATCATGTGGTACTTATTGCCATTGAAGTTAAAGAAACCGACGTCTTCAAACTGGTTGCGGGTATGAAACGCATACGAGCGCGGGTTCAGTACATTGACGAAAGTAACGATGACGGGATAACGCGGGGCGAACACCTTGCGCTGATACGCAAGCAGCAACTCGCCCACGCCCTGACCACGATACTCTTCTGCGACGCAGATGGGGCCATACTGATATGAGCTAGCCGCATCCAGTTTTTTCCCCTGGTAGCGATATTCGTTGAGAATACTTGCCATATATTTAAACATGGGCCAGGGGCTGAGAAATTCCCACGATCCGCCGAGCAACAGGCCAATAACCTTGTTACATGAACGATCAACAGCGATCACTACACCACTTTCGGCTGAACTCAGTTCGCTTAATTGCTGCTGCGTCATATCGGTGGTGACAAATCCATTCGCCCGCTGCTCGCCTGCAAGATTTTTAGCGTGATAGCGCTCCAGCAATTGTTTCACCTCAGGGATGTCTACGTCTTGCGCCAGACGAATGACGATATTTTCATTGACCATTGCCATTTCATACTCCTGTAAAATATTTTACTGAAAGCGTCACCATCATCGCACCGACGGTGACAAACAGAACTTTGCGAATGATTTCACCATTGGTTTTAATGGCGGGCAGAACCATAAGCGCCATGTACCTCTGCATTTTTTGCTTCAATATAATCAGTACAGGCGGGAATGATGGAGGACTGGGTGATTTGCCGGATATAAATTGCGGTAGTTTCCATATTACATAACAGTCCTCTTCAAGCCTTTTCCTGAATTCGTCTGTTGGTATGGGAAGCGCGTCTTTGATACGATCGGCGATTGATAGAATAATTGCATTCTTCATAAACATACCCTGTCCTGAAGCTACCAGTATAATAAGATTTGTTTCACTATTTATCTGAATAACGCATTCAGATATTTCCATTTCATTCTAAATAGTGCGGTCAATTTATAACGCAGATTTATTAACCCCTTCAAGATAGCGGATAAAATCCAGACGATCTTTCTACCTTGCGAGCTGATTACAATCCTTTAAATTTTAACTACATAATTTTTATAAAACTTTATCCTGCCGGGATAAAGCTGAATCAGTTCAGCTAAATATTGTCAACAATTCATTAATAACAAATAGAAATAAGATATATCAACATTAGCAATGCTACTGGATACGACGTTTCTCAAGTCAGTTCAGCGATGCGGGCAATTGCGCATTTCCATCCCTGCAGCCCTCAGGATCGTGGATGTCGAACGGCCCGACCTGACGGTCGCGTTCATTCGGTCTACCACGAGGGCGTGGCGTAATACCGGCATACTCATAGACAGGTTAAGTTGTCAGGAATGAAAGACAGTGATTGCCCTGCCACCGCTGCCATTGACACGATAGTTGCCGCGTCTGCATTAATAGCTAACTCAAGCAAGAAGCGGGCTTTGCGAATTTTTTAGCTGTGCCCATTCTTTTTCCTGCAGGTGGCTAGCCAGCATTAACGTGCAAGCCAAATGTTGGTGAATTGCTTATCCGCAATGAATGTGGCATAACACCGGTCCATAATAGAAAGAGTTTCCTTTTCATATTGTTGGCGCAACATCGAGGATTTGCTGATGCAATTAACGGTTCTGGTTGATAATAATACATTAATTGACAGGTATCTTGTCGGTGAGCCTGGTGTATCCTATCTGATTGAGCATGATGGACAAAAAATCCTTTTCGATACCGGATATTCGGATGTTTTTTTGCAGAATGCGCAAACGTTGCAAATTGATTTAACCACCATCGATAGTATCGTTTTATCGCATGGGCATAACGATCATACCTGGGGCCTCAATCATTTAACCCAACATTATGATCGCCTAAATTTCACGCCTGAGAGAAAGATAAACTTAGGGAAGGTGCGAATAAGCAGGTCATTTCT
>NZ_KV789869.1:0-1525 GCF_001807705.1 Klebsiella sp. HMSC25G12
ACGCCACAGGCCGCTTTCTGCTCCGGTGTCCACGCCCGAACCGATGCGGCATTTTCAATCTCATCGATCAGCACCTGAATGGCGGCTTCGTCCTCAAAGGTTTCCGTTGCCTCCATCGTGGCGTACAGTTCATCAAGACGCTGCAGTTCCTCAGCGCTGAATTCCCCCTCCGGCGCCGGCAGCACCAGATAATGCTCGCGGTCATCGCCGTAGTTTCTGACGGATCCCTCACGAGCCAGTGACCATGACCAGCCTTCCTGTTGTTCGATGGCCAGCGCAGCCGCCGCCAGCTTCTCCTGAACCAGACGCTCAACCAGTACCCCGTCCGCCGTTCCGTCTCCCTCCTGGGCGCTGAACAGATCCTCACGCACCACGCCCCCGGCGGCCTCATACGCTTCACGACCGATAAACACGAAGCGGGAGTGGGTTACGGCGATTTCCGTATCCGTGATGGCCCGCTTCAGCAGGTGAGCGGGTGTGCTGCCGTATGAGGTTTTCACCTGGTCATACACCTGCACCTGACGTGCCGGGTCGCTCTCCAGACTCAGGGCCTGACACTGCTCCACGTCGAGTTTGTCCTCTGCCAGCAGGGTAATCAGTTCCGGGGCGAGGTTTGCCAGCTTCAGCATGCGCTGAACGTGACGGGCACTGTAGCCCAGCTGGTCCCCGATTTGCGCCGGGGTTTTCCCCTGTTCTGAGAGGGTACGGAACCCGCTGATTTGCTCTGCCGGGTGCATGGCCACACGCTTGTCGTTCTCGACAATCGAGGCGACCACCGCCAGGTCGTCACTGACACGCTTGACGACAACCGGATATCCGGCATCGATACGCTGCTCGCTGAGCAACTGTTGCAGGGCGGCAAGACGACGGCCACCTGCAGCCACACCTGACATACCGTCCGGCAGCGAGTGAACCACCAGATTCTGGATCAGGCCGATCGCCATGATGGAATCAGCCATCTCCCGGACACTGTCAGCCGGATAGGGGATCGTGCGAACGTTCAGCGGGGATTTGACCAGCGACGACAGCGGCACTATTTCAATCTGAGCAGCCTCAAGCGCGGCTTTGAGGGCGGCGGCTTCGGCAGGGTTCACCGTTTTTTTGCTGGTTTTAACCGTTGCTTTTGCTTTAGACTCGGTCACTGACATAATTAATTTCTCTCCGATATTGATTAATGTCTGCCGGGCAGGCCCATCTGCCCGGCACCTCTTACGGCTTATTGCGTTTTGCGTACTCCGTAGTCCCGGATATAGCGGTTCATCAGGTACTCACCGCCCGGTTCAAAATTCCAGACGCGCCAGATCATGCTGCCGTCATCCTGATGACGGACGACAAGGCGAAAATGGGTCCCCTGGTCATCTTCAATCGCCACATTCTGATACTGCGCGGCGACAATCTGAGCCTGCTCGCGGGTAAACGTGCCATCCGGCATGGATTCAAGCGGGGACAAAACGTTATGGTCCATATGTTTCTCCTTCTCTGCCCCGCCTGAACGGGGCGTGTTCATCATGGTTTAAAAGGGCGC
>NZ_KV789870.1:0-9399 GCF_001807705.1 Klebsiella sp. HMSC25G12
CAGCCGGAGCTGATCTTCATCGCCACCGGTTCCGAAGTGGAGCTGGCAGTGGCCGCGTGGGACAAACTGACTGCCGAAGGCGTGAAGGCGCGCGTGGTCTCCATGCCGTCCACCGACGCGTTCGACAAGCAGGATGCCGCTTATCGTGAATCCGTACTGCCGAAAGCCGTTTCTGCCCGCGTCGCGGTAGAAGCCGGTATCGCGGACTACTGGTTCAAATACGTTGGCCTGAACGGCGCTATCGTTGGCATGACCACCTTCGGTGAGTCTGCGCCGGCTGAGCAGCTGTTCGAAGAGTTCGGCTTCACCGTCGACAACGTGGTCGCTAAAGCGAAAGCGCTGCTGTAAATCCCCACTGCTATCGCCCGGCCCGCTGCCGGGCGATAGCCGCCCTAAGCAATGACCTGCCTGTTATGATTTCGTCTTTTTCCTCCTGAATCATTTCTTACTCTATTTTGTGCGTGACCGCTGATTTCTGTACGTTTTTTTGTGCAGACCGGCAAATGTAGACCAGATTCAATAGGCGCCCGCACGATCGCGCCGCGACCCTGTTCCCTGCCGGAAGTCTGTAAAGGAGACCCCGTAATGCCGTCACCGATGATTTATCAGGATCTCACCACTGCCGCGCTGCTCGGCCATGCGGCGCAATATCACAGCGAGACCGAGATTGTCTCGGTGAGTACTGGCGGTGAGCAGGAGCGCAGCAGCTGGGGGGAGGTGGCCAGCCGCGCTCAGCGGCTGGCGTCGGCGCTGGCGTCGCTGGGGCTGCCGCCAGGCGCCCGCTGCGCTACCCTGGCATGGAACAATCGCCGCCACCTGGAGATCTATTTTGCCGTCGCCTCCGGCGGCTGGGTGACACACACTGTCAACCCGCGGCTGTCGGTTGACCATCTGCGGTATATCCTCAACGACGCTGCCGACGAAGTGCTGTTTTTTGACCAGACCTTTCTGCCACTGGTGGCGCAGCTGCTGCCGCAGCTCCCGACGGTGAAACACATCGTGCTGATGGAACCCCGCAGCGAAGCGGCGCTCAGCCAGTTGCCCTCATTGCTGTTTTTTGACGATCTGTTGCAGCAGGGGACAGTAGACTATCGCTGGCCGCAGCTCAATGAACTGAACCCAGCTTCGCTCTGCTACACCTCGGGAACTACCGGCCGGCCGAAAGGGGTGTTGAATACCCATCGTTCGCTGGTCCTGCACGCCCTGAGCGGCAACCAGCCGGACGCCGCCGGCATATCGGCGAAGGACAGCCTGTTGCCGGTGGTGCCGATGTTCCATGTCAACGCGTGGGGGACGCCGTTTATCGCCGCTATGGTCGGCGCGCGGCTGGTGCTGCCGGGGCCGCACCTCGATGGCGACAGCCTGCTGCAGCTGCTGGCCGCCGAGAAGGTAACGGTGGGGTTTGGCGTGCCGGTGATCTGGGCCGGCTTGCTGGCGGCGATGCGCCGGACAGAGGTCCGGCTGCCTGAATTTAAACGTGCACTGGTTGGCGGCTCCGCGCTGCCGCCGTCGATGGCCGAGGCCTTTCAGCGTGATTACGGCATTGAACTGACCCACGCCTGGGGAATGACCGAAACATCGCCTATCGGCACCATCAACACGCCGTTGAGCAAACATGACGCGCTCCCGGCACAGGAGCAGCAAAAGCAGCGCGCCGGTCAGGGGCGGCCCATATTCGGCATCGAACTGCAGGTAGTGGACGTGGATGGCGAACCGTTGCCCCGGGATGGTCAAAGTCAGGGGTATCTGCAGGTCAGAGGGCACTGGGTGGTGGAGCAGTACTATGGTCAGGACGCGAGCGCCCTGACCGCGGGAGGCTGGTTTGATACCGGCGATATCGGTACGCTCGACGCCAATGGTTATCTGGTGATCTGCGATCGGGCAAAGGATATTATCAAGTCCGGTGGCGAGTGGATCTCCACCGTTGAGCTGGAGAATATCGCCATCGCGCATCCGGCGGTGCGTAGCGCGGCAGCCATCGCCGCCCGTCATCCGCGCTGGGACGAGCGGCCGGTGCTGCTGTGCGTTCGCGCGGAAGGGGGCGATGTGGAAGAGACCGATCTGCTGACCTGGTTTGAGACGCGGGTGCCAAAGTGGCAGATCCCGGACCGGGTGATATTTGTCGACGCGCTACCGGTCAGCGCCACGGGTAAGGTGCTCAAAAATCAACTGCGCCAGGCCTACGGAGAGATTTTAATGAGTGAGGGAAAATGAGCCATGCGCGACCCGGTCTGACGACCTGCTCTCAGTATGATGCTGCCCTGTACGCCTTGTCGGCGGCGCGCCAGCGTTGGGCGGAAACCTCGGTGAACCGTCGTCTGGCGCTGCTGCGCCAGATCAAGGATGCCCTGGCTGGTATTGCCCCGGCGTGGGTGGCCGCCGCGGCGGCGGCCAAAGGGCTGCGGGCGGGCGATCCGCTGGCGGGGGAGGAGTGGCTGGCGGGCCCCTGCGCGCTAATGGTCGGCTGCAACGGGCTCATCGCCACCCTGGAGCAGCTGGAAGAGAAGACCTTTCTGCGGCGGATCCCGCTGCGGACGCTGGCGGACGGCCGCCTGGCGCTGCGGGTGGTGCCCGGCACGCTCTGGGATCGACTGTTGCTGTCTGGGGTTCGCGCTGAGATATGGATGCAGCCAGGCGTCACCCGGGCCCATCTTGACCGCTATGCGGCGCGGGCATACGACATCCCGCCGGCCGCGCGGCAGGGCAAGCTGGCGCTGGTGCTTGGCGCCGGCAATGTGGCCTCGATTGCGCCACTGGATGTGCTACACAAGCTGTTTATTGAAAATCAGGTCTGCCTGCTGAAGCTCAACCCGGTGAATGATTATCTGCACGATCTGCTGGCCCAGGCCCTGGCACCGCTGATTGCCATGGATGCGCTCCGCATCGTCACCGGCGACGCCCAGGCGGGAGCATGGCTGACCAGCCATCCCGCTGTCGATGAGATCCATATCACCGGCTCTCGCGAGACCCATGACGTCATCGTCTGGGGCGACGGTGAAGCGGCTCGCCAGCGTCGGGCCGCCGGGACGCCGCTGAACCCGCGTCGGGTGACTTCGGAGCTGGGCGGCGTCAGCCCTACCATTATCGTACCCGGGCCGTGGAGCGAGGCGGATATTGCGTTTCAGGCGCAGCAGCTGGCGACGCAGAAGATGAACAACGGCGGGTTTAACTGCGTGGCCAGCCAGGTGCTGATCCTGCAGCAGGGCTGGGAGCCAGCGACGGGCTTGCTGAATCAGCTGTACCGACTGATCGCCGCGAATACCCGCCCGGACTACTACCCCGGCGCTGAAAAACGGCTGACCGACTTTCGCCTGCGCGCCCGCCAGCCGCTGGAGATAGCGCGCGGCGACGCGCTGCCGTTGATTGTGGCGAACACCGACGATGACCCGGCGCTCTGTCAGCAGGAGGTCTTTGGCCCGGGGCTGTCGGTCACTCGTCTTGAGGCCGACAGTGCGGAAAGTTTTCTGCGCCAGGCGATCGGCTATGCGAATCAGCGGCTGCAGGGCACGCTGGGGGCCAATATTGTGATCCATCCGCGCACCCGCAAAGCGATTGGACGTAAGCGTTTTAACGCGTTAATCGCTGAGCTGCGCTACGGCACGGTGGCGATCAACTGCTGGAGCGGGGTGGCCTTCCTGTTGGCCCCTTGCCCGTGGGGCGCGTTTCCCGGCCACACGCTCGACGATATTCAGAGCGGGCGGGGCAAGGTGCATAACAGCTTTATGCTGGAGAAAACCGAGCGCACGGTGATTGAGGCGCCGTTTCGGCCGTTTCCGCGCAGTCTGTGGCATGGCGAACTGACGCTGATGCCCCTGCCGCCCTGGTTTATTACCCACCGGGGGCAGGAAGCGGTGGCGCAGAAGCTGGTGGATTTTTATCATCGGCCGCGCTGGCGCAAGCTGCCGGCGATCCTCTGGCGCGCGCTGAGGGGCTAAGGTGAGAGCAAAAAAAGGCGGAACCGCGGTTCCGCCCTGCGGGATTAGCGGCCCGCTTTCAGCTTCTGGTAATACTCTTCATAAATGGCGCTGGCGCTGCCGACGTCATTCTGCCATTCGCCTTTCTCAATGGTCGCAGCGTCCGGATAGAGCGATTTATCGTTGGCCACTGCCGGGCTGAGCATTTTGCGCGCCGCCAGGTTTGGCGTGGGGTAGCCGATGGTTTCCGCGACCTGTTTGGCGACATCCGGGCGCAGCAGGAAGTTAATCAGCTTCAGCGCGCCGTCGACGTTTTTGGCATTCGCCGGGATCGACAGGCTGTCCATCCAGAAGATGCCGCCTTCTTTCGGCCAGATCACCTCCAGCGGGGTACCGGCCTGGCGTGCGACGTAAGCCGAGCCGTTCCATACCATTCCGAGGTTCACTTCGCCTTCCATATACGGGTTCGCCGGGTTATCGGAGTTAAACGCCGCGACGTTAGGCATTAACTTTTTCAGCTCGTTATAGGCGGCTTCAATCTCTTTCGGGTCGGTGGTGTTGCCGGAATAGCCCAGCTTACGCAGCGCCATCTGGAACACTTCGCGCGCGTCGTCGGTCAGCAGCAGGCTGCTTTTGTATTCCGACTTCCACAGGTCGGCCCAGCTGGTGATGGTTTTCGGATCAATCGCATCGCTGTTGACGCCGATAGCCGTCGCCCCCCAGATATAGGGAATGGAGTAGTCGTTATTCGGATCGAACGGTTTGTTCAGCATCTGCGGATCGAGGTTGCTGAAGTTAGTCAGCTTGCTCTTATCGATCTTCTGCAGCATGCCTTCTTTGCGCATCTTGTCGACGAAGTAGGTCGACGGGACGACCAGGTCGTACGCGCCGTCTTTATAGGTCTTGAGCTTGGCGTACATAGTTTCGTTCGACTCGTAGGTCGAATAGATGACCTTGATGCCGGTCTCTTTGGTGAACTGCTCCAGCAGGCCCGGCGGTACGTATTCGGTCCAGTTATAAAAATAGAGCGTTTTGCTATCGTCCGCGTGTGCGGCGCTCATGCCGATTGCCAGAGCGCCGGCTGCGAGCAGGTGGCGTGACCATTTTTTCATTTTAACGTCCCCTGAGTTTTATCACGTGCAATTAACTGACTGGCGATGACCATCACCAGCGACAGAACCAACAGAATCGTGGCCAGGGCGTTCACCTCAGGCGAAACGCCAACCTTGACCATCGAATAGATCTTCAGCGGCAGAATTTCATATCCCGGACCGGTCACGAACGAAGAGACCACCACGTCATCCATCGACAACGTGAAGCTCAGCAACCACCCGGCGGCGACCGCCGGCAGGGCCAGCGGCAGGATGATTTTGCGCAGGATGGTCATCTCGCTGGCGCCCAGATCTTTCGCCGCCTCCAGCATCCGCACATCAAAGCCTTTCAGCCGGGAGTAAACGGTGACCACCACAAACGGCAGGCAGAAGGTGATATGCGAAAACAGCAGCGACCAGAAACCAAGCTGAATACCGATCAGCATAAACAGCACCAGCAGGGAGATGGCCATGACAATATCGGGCGACATCATCACCACAAACAGCATGCCGCTAACGAACGGCTTGCCGCGAAAGCGGTAGCGGTACAGCGCCACGGCGGTCAGCGAGCCGATAAGGGTGGCGAAGGTTGCCGACAGCACCGCCATGGTCAGGGAATGCTGGGCGGCCTGCAGCAGGCTATCGTTGTTCATCAGCAGGCTATACCAGTCGGTGGTGAACCCCTGCCAGTTGATACCAAAGCGCGACCGGTTAAACGAGTTAACGATCAGAATAATAATAGGGATGTAGAGATACGCGTAGATGGCGGTCATAAAGCCGCCGCGCAGCAGTCGACCGATCATTCCAGCTCCACCTTTTTATTCAGCAGGCGCGCCGCGCGCCAGTAAATCAACAGCATCAGGCCCATCACCAGGGTTAAGGTAATGCTGGTAGCCGCGCCGAACGGCCAGTCGCGAATATTCAGGAACTGACTCTTGATCACGTTGCCGATCAGCAGGTTCTTGGCGCCGCCCATCAGGTCGGAAACGTAGAACAGCCCCATCGCCGGCAGCATCACCAGCAGACAGCCGGCGATGATCCCCGGCATGGTCAGCGGGATGATAATGCGGATAAAGGTCTGCAGCTTGCTGGCGCCGAGATCTTTCGCCGCTTCCAGCAGCGGGCGATCCAGTTTCTCAATGCTGGAGTAGAGCGGCATCACCATAAACGGCAGCAGGATATACACCAGGCCGATAATCACCGCCGAGGGGGTGAACATAATGCGTATCGGCGTGTCGATCACCCCTAACCACAGCAGGAACTCGTTCAGATAGCCTTTGGTACTGAGGAAAATCTTCAGCCCGTAAATACGGATCAACGAGTTGGTCCAGAAGGGAACGATCAGCAGAAACAGCAGCAGGGGGCGCACCTTCTGCGGCAGCCGGGCGAGGAACCACGCAAACGGGTAGCCCAGCGCCAGGCAGGCGAGGGTCGCCAGCAGCGCCATGTTCAGCGAATGCAGCAGCACGTCGTAGTTGAGCGGATCCAGCAGCCGCGAGTAGTTGTCTAGCGTGAAGACCAGCTTGACGAAGTTGGCGTCGTCGCGGGTCAGAAAGCTGGTGGCGATGATCATCAGGTTGGGCAGGAAGACAAACAGCACCAGCCAACCGACGATGGTGGCGATCACCACATTCTGGAATTTACTGGAGTTCTTCATCGGCCAGCACCACCTCCCAGCTCTCCACCCAATTGATAGACATTTTCTGGTCAAGAGAGTGGTCGAAATCCGGGTCGTCTTCGTTAAAGAACTCGCTGACCATCACCATTTTGCCGTTTTCCAGCTCGACCACCGACTCAAGGGTCATCCCCTTATAGTTACGCTCTCGCACATAGCCGATCAGGCCGTCGGCGTCGCTGTTGTGGTGGATCTCATCGACGCGCAGATCTTCCGGGCGCAGCAGGACGTGCAGACGCTGGCCGGCCTCCACGGCAAAATTGACGGTGATGTTGCACTCCCGTCCTTCGACGTTGGCACGCACGCGCTGCTCGTCGAGGCGCTCGATCACGGTGGCGTCGAAGATATTGATCTCGCCGATAAAGCTGGCGACGAACAGGTTTTTCGGCTCTTCGTAGATCTCTCGCGGGGTGCCGTCCTGTTCGATTTTGCCATCGCGCATGACCACGATGCGATCGGACATGGTCAGGGCCTCTTCCTGATCGTGGGTCACGAAGACGAAGGTGATCCCGAGCTTACGCTGCAGCGCTTTCAGTTCGTTCTGCATCTGCTTGCGCAACTTGTAATCCAGCGCCGAAAGGGATTCATCGAGCAGCAGCAGGCGCGGTTTGTTAACCACCGCGCGGGCGATGGCCACGCGCTGCTGCTGGCCGCCGGAGAGCTGGTGCGGTTTGCGCTGGGCAAAGTCTTCCAGCTGTACCATCTTTAAGGCATCCAGAACCCGCGGGGTGATTTCCGCCGCCGGGGTTTTCTGCATCCGCAGGCCAAAGGCGACGTTCTCGAATACCGTCATATGCGGAAACAGGGCGTAGCTTTGAAAGACGGTATTGACGTGGCGGTTTTCCGCCGGGACATGGGTGATATCGTGATCTTCGAGATGGATCCGTCCGCTGTCGACGTTTTCCAGGCCGGCGATAAGGCGCAGAACGGTGGTTTTACCGCAGCCAGAGGGGCCAAGCAGGGTGAGAAACTCACCATTGTTGATGGTCAGGTTAAGGTTATCGATGACCGTTTTACCATCAAAGCTCTTGCGAATTCCCGCCAGTTGCACCAGCGGCGAACGCGAACGCGGTTGTATATTCAATTTTTGACTCTGTCCCATGTAGACGCAACGGAAACTTCCGACCGCTGCGGGGTTTGTGATTAACCACCTTTGGGGTTGCACGTTTTTAATAAGGGCCAGCATTCTACGGCAAACAAGGGTAATCGCCAATCCTTGATACGCCTGCATAGTCTACCTTTACACCATAACGTCGGTTCCGTTATTAAATTTCGCTTTACGGGCTAAGAATGACCTGACGCAATATTTGTCTTTTCTGGCTTATGAATAATGTTGTCACAAAAGAAGAGGGTGGCTACATGGATAAATTGCTTGAGCGTTTTTTGCAGTACGTTTCTTTGGACACGCAGTCGAAGCCTGGCGTTCGTCAGGTCCCCAGCACGGAAGGGCAGTGGAAGCTGTTACGCCTGTTGCAGGCGCAGCTGGAAGAAATGGGACTGGTCAAGGTAACGCTGAGTGAAAAAGGGACGGTAATGGGAACCCTGCCCGCCAACGTGGAGGGCGATATCCCGGCCATCGGCTTTATCTCTCACGTCGATACTTCCCCGGATTTCAGCGGTAAAAACGTTAATCCGCAGATTGTCGAAAACTATCGCGGCGGCGATATCGCGCTGGGTATCGGCGATGAGGTGCTCTCCCCGGTGATGTTCCCGGTTCTGCATCAGCTTTTGGGGCAGACGCTGATCACCACCGACGGGAAAACGCTGCTGGGAGCGGACGACAAGGCCGGCATCGCCGAGATCATGACCGCGCTGGCGACCCTGCAGGCGAAAAACATCCCTCATGGCGATATCCGCGTGGCCTTCACCCCCGATGAAGAGGTCGGAAAAGGGGCGAAGCATTTCGATGTCGAGGCCTTTGATGCCCGCTGGGCCTATACCGTCGACGGCGGTGGCGTGGGGGAACTGGAGTTTGAAAACTTCAACGCCGCCTCGGTGACCATTAAGATTGTCGGCAATAACGTGCATCCCGGCACCGCAAAAGGGGTGATGGTCAATGCGCTGTCGCTGGCCGCGCGCATTCATGCCGAAGTGCCGGCCGACGAGGCGCCGGAGACCACCGAAGGTTATGAAGGCTTTTATCACCTCACCAGCATCAAAGGCAGCGTGGATCGGGCCGAGATGCACTACATCATCCGCGATTTTGACCGCAAGCACTTTGAGGCGCGTAAACGCAAGATGATGGAGATCGCCAAAAAGGTCGGCAAGGGGCTGCACCCGGACTGCTATATCGAGCTGGTGATCGAGGATAGTTATTACAACATGCATGAGCAGGTGATCGCCCATCCGCACGTGGTCGATATTGCCCGCCAGGCGATGGTGGACTGCGATATTGAACCGCAGATGAAGCCGATCCGCGGCGGCACTGACGGCGCGCAGCTCTCGTTTATGGGACTGCCGTGCCCGAATCTGTTTACCGGCGGCTACAACTATCACGGCAAACATGAGTTTGTCACCCTGGAAGGGATGGAGAAGGCGGTGCAGGTGATCGTGCGTATCGCCGAGCTGACGGCAACACGAAAAGGGAAATAGCCTTCGCAACCAGGCCGGTCATTCTGCTTGTCGCACAAGATGCCGGATGGCGGCTTCGCCCTATCCGGCCTACGACTCGTGCGATCTGATGCTAATTTACCCACTTGCGCGACTGAAACTGCCGGTG